>NZ_VISU01000005.1:0-316719 GCF_007827625.1 Micromonospora sp. CNZ297
CAACCGAGCGCACGCGAAGATCCGCGCCCGCGGCGAACGCGCGATCGCCACCCTCAAGACCTGGAAAATCCTGGTCAAGCTGCGCTGCTGCCCACGCCGAGCGACCGCGATCGTGCAGGCCATCCTCGTCCTGCACCGCGTCGAAGCCGACCGCTACGCAGGATGAAAATGGCTCCTTGGTGATCTCATCCCGTTCCAGCGTGAGTCCGCGTCGGGAAAGCTCTGGATCAACGAAGACGTCGAAGATCGAGTTCACAACGTTGCGGGCGAACTCATCGTTCGGAGGGCTGGTCGACTCGCTCACGGCAAGATCCTACCCATGGATGCCCAGCCGTAAATGGTGAGAACTTTCTATACGTCTTCAAGGCGGCCCGCTTCGCAGGCCGCGCGCGCCGCCGAACCTGGGCCGGGCCTGTCGGCCCGCCGCGTTGCCTCTGGCCTTCGGCCGCCGGCACGCGGTTGCCAGCCCGCCGGCGGCGCGACATACGAAGAAGCCCCGGGCCGCCATGGTCGATGGCAAATCCGGGGCTGTGATGTGATCAAGACACAGGCAGTGCCTCCGGCGGGTCCTCGGGCACTCCGGGATGGTGACGCCATCCCAACACCTCCGTCCGGGCGAAGCCGAGCAGGTGGGGCCTGCCCGGTCAAGGTCGTTCAGACAGTGGTGTGCTCCACCTTGACCGGGCAGGCCCCACCCACTCCACGGTGTGCGGACGAAGGCCGACGGGATGGCTAGAAAGCAGCCCAGCCAGCGAGGTTGTATGTGATGGAGAACACAAAAGTTCTCGGCGTGTCGATCGAAATTCGCCATCCGACCGCGCCTAGCGCGGTCGGATGGCTCGCATTGAATCTAGTCGTTGTATAGGTCGTATGCGTCGTCTGGCGGCAGTAGCTCGAAGTACTCGTAGTACTTATTGAAGGTAACTGCCCACTTATCCAGGAAGCCCTCAGTTCCAAGGATGCCCTGGAAAACCATCTGGAAACTCGGGTCCTTGATGAAAGCAACCCGAGCCGACCAGACGTAAGACGGGTCGTTCGCCAAGCACAGATCAATCGTCTCAAACTGTATCTGGCGCTGCGCCCCGAGGATCGCGATAGATCCGGTCTCAGCGCCAGCCCTGTCGAAGCGGACGAGTAGCGCGTCACCCGCCCCTCGGTCGAAGACCGTAATAGGTGCCCCTGTGTCGATGAGTGCTCGCGTCGTCCACTCTCCGTTAGGGGGAAGGTAGAGCTGGACATCAACCGTGGGACGCAGAATGGGCGGATTGCCCTCTTCACGGTAAGCGAAGCGATGCCGAGTAATAATGCCCCTATCCGACGCCAACCACGATGGTGTTAGAGCGACGTGGCACGAACTGGGCAACCGCCCCTCGGCCCGCAGGTCCCATCTCTACCAGCTTGGGTACGAGGTCGCGAGAGTTGTACGCAGCCGCGATCACTTTCCCGTCCTTGACCGCCACCCACATGCCTTCCCACTGGTCGAGCGCCGGAAGCCTGCGCTCCGGCTCGACTGCTTGCCGTCCGTTGCTAGGGCTACGACGGTTGCCGCGCATGGCCCGCAACCGGTCCCGCACCTGCTGAGATACACGCTGCATGACTTGTACACCTCCCTGCGAAGCTCCCGAGCCAAACCTTGCTGCGAGTCCCACGCTACAGTGCTATAGCACAGTAGTCACCTGTCATCGCTTGCTGTCGGTCGTTCGACAGCATCGACCATGTCACTGCGTACCCCCCATGAGGGCTAGAACGCATGCCAGCCGTTCACGGACGCGCGTGCCCGTGGCATGCCCGTAGCAGGGGTCAGCAGCGGACAGCCCGCGCAACCCATGGTGTCGGTCATGCAGGGCTTCCTATGCAGCTTGTGCAGTCCTGCCTGCCCCTAGCCCTGACCGCCTTCAACTTCCCAAGCTGACAGTGCGGGTTCGATTCCCGTCACCCGCTCCAACCGAAGGCCCTGACCGGGACGCGAGTCCGGTCAGGGCCTTCGATGTTCCACGGACCACCTGTCCCTTGGTTGGTAGGCCGCGGCCCCACTAGCGATGGAGGGGACGTCGTGGGCCGATCTGATCAGCCTCACGAACGGCGTGACCGTGACCGCCAGGCGCGGTTCCGGCTGCCTGATCCAGTTCCCGACAACCCCGAGCGGCACCGGGTATCCGGGGCGTGGCCGAGCCACGCGACGCCTGACGCTCCGGTGATGATGCAGGTGCCCGAGGTGGGCGTCTTTGTGAGGGCACTGCTACCCGTGAAGCTGACAGGTGCTTCAGCGCCGCCTTATCTCAGAACCTCCGGCTCCGCGGGGGCTGCTGGCTGCTCCGGTTGAGCCATGAAGCGCAGTTTGTTGGGGCGGACACCTCAGACGCGGCAGGGTGCTCCGGGATCGGGGAGTGTTGATGAAGTCGATGAATGACGTGTTCAACGAGGCAGTGGACTACGGGGCCGAGGGCGTTGTGCCGGTCGGCACGCCCGTCGGGGTGGAAAAGCTCTCGCACGTACACCGTGTCTTCAATGCTGTCATGGGTGGTGGCCTGGGTTTCGCGGTGGAAGTTCTCGAGCCGGACGATTTCCGGCGTGCTGTGGAAGGCTTTCGATACCTCGACCTCGGCGAGGTCGCGAACCTCCTCGCGGAACTGGTCGACAGTTACGGAAGTTCTGATTATGACGTCCGGAAGGAAGAGATCCTGGACGGCCTGCTCGTCGGCGCGCTGGTCGACGACGCTTTTCGGAGGAAGGTTTCTCAGGCTCCGTCCGACTTCGGGTTCGACGGCTCAGTTCTTCAAGATCCTGCTGCGCAGCAACGTCAGCTCAGGTAGTAGGCGGCTCTCCATCGGGCTTGCTCGGCTATGGAGAAGTTGTCGAAGTCACCGGCGGCCTCGCAGTCGAGCAGGTAGCGGAGCGCCTCTGTCGCATCGTCGGAGCCGTCGGCATCCAGGTATGCCTTGGTGGCGTCCAGTCCTGCTCCGCAGAGTAGTTGGACGTCGATCGAGCAGTGGGCATCCCAGCTCGATTCCTTGGCCTGCCAGATGACGAGCACGTCGCTGAGTCGGCCGGCGTTGAACAGTTGCAGGCAGCACAGCTTCATGAGTTCGGTGTCCTGGTCGTGCTGATCGAGGTCTGCCTGGGCCCGGAGCATCTCGCGGATGTGAGGCACGGCGGCGCCGGTCGGTCGCAGGCCGTAGCGGCGAATGCTCTCGTCGTCGTTCACGGTTCTCCCTCGCTCGACCTGGCGCCGTCCGCAGGCGCCGCCGGACGCCGGGCGTGGAGCCGGCGAGGTCGGACGCCTCGGACCATGCCACGGCGTCGTGCTCGCCCGGGCCGTCAGCGGAGATCGTCACCGGCACATTCTGACCCACGTGGATCTTCCGGGAGCCGCGTGAGAGGGCGCCGCTCGACGGCCGTCGTCGGTACGATCGCGCGATCTCGATCTGTTGATCATGCTGGAGGGAACCATGCAACTGCGCCTGAAGTACGCGCCCGTACCGGAGAACGCAGCCCGGTTCGCGGGCGACATCGTGGTGTCAGCGGCCCAGGTCAGCGCTGTGCACCTGGACTACACGCCGGACAGCCTGACGTCCGTGGACGCCATCCTCGACGGCTTTCGGGCCGAGGGCCTCACCGCTGGACAGGTGGCAGAGACTCTCTTCGGCTTCGGTTGCTATGTCGGCGAGGTGCTGACCCGGCATGCGGGTGGACGGTGGCGCGCAACGACGGCAGACGAACTGGCCGTCGTCGGATGGCCCATGGTGGTCGAGCTCGCCGGGCAGGGCTGGTGCAATCCGATCGCGAAGGCCTTCAAGCGCCTGGAGAACGGTCCGGAGGACAGCCTTCGGTACTTCTATGCCGTGTTCGCACCGGGCGGCGCCCGCTAGCGAGGGCGCGTAGCGCTGATCTCGCCCCCACCGTCGACGGATCGACTGACACAATGCGGCGTGCGCTCGCGTCTACGGTTGATCAGGGTGACGACGACTGCGGTCCAGGTACGGGAGACGGCCACCGTCGACCTGCCGACGAGCGCGGAGGCGGCCTTCGGCTTCATGGAGGATCCGGCCTCGTTGGTGGTGCTGGACGACTCGATTGAGATCGGCGTCACCCTGCCCGGACCGAAGGGAGCCGGCGAGATCCAGGCGTTCGTGCATCGGAGCCCCGACGGTCGACTGGGGATCATGCACGAGGTCGTCGAGGTCGAACCGGGGCGTCGTGCCGTCACCCGTACGTTGACTTCCGGATACTCCAGCGGCGGCGTGCTCACCGTTGTGCCGCTCGGGCCCGACTCGTGCCGTCTCACCCAGGAGATCTGGGCGGAGCTTCCGGCAGGCGTACCGGTGGGGGTTGATGCGCAGTTGCGCCACGAGTACCGGACGTGGCTCGCGGAGCTGATGCGGCGGCTCACCGCCTGGGCTGCTCACGCGCCCCGGTGCCGGTAGGTGCAGCCATTGCTCTCAGGCGCGAGCGTGGCCGGAGCTGGCTGGAGTCGAAGAAACTCCTGTGGCACCTAGTGGTGCCGGACCTTCGCGCGGTAAGGCTGCTGATTGAAAGCAGCGCTACTTGGGCTGATCGCCGTTCGAGAGCTGACCGGCGTGGTCGACAAAGGACGTGAGGTGCGCCGACTTGGCAGCAGAGCTGACGCGGGACGAGGCCATCGCCCTCGTCGAGCGGATCATGAGTGTCGACTACGCGGACGATGGTGAGCTGGGCGGCTGGCTGGACCAACTTGAGCGAGACCTCGCCTGCCCAGGCGGCTACGTCTCCAACCTGATCTACTGGAGCGACCCCGAGTTGACGGCTGCCGAGGTGGTTGACCGAGCCTTGGCCTACCAGCCGATCCAGATGCGGTCCACGCCATGGACGTAGCCGTCGCGAGGGCTATTTGTCCCACCGATCGGCGTAGGGCAGGGCGAGCAGGCCAATGTGATCAAGCACGTCGCTCGACGCGTTGTATTCCCGTAGTGGGGTCGGCGCATGTCGTATCACCCACAGCGACAGCGCGGCGCCCCACGTGTCCTCCTTGTGCCAACTCGACCAGGGGAGCCTGTCGACCACCAGGTCGTCCACCCACTCCTCCACGGCCGTGACCAGCCGTCGTCGGGCCACCGCGTCGGCCAGCGACTCCGTCCAGACAGCCAACCACGGGGTGAGCTTGCCGGTGGTCTCGGCGATGAGTTCCAGGGCCTCGTGAGCGGGCACCTTCGCATCGGGCTCGACCAGGGCATGCAGCCACCAGGCGTCCAGGAACTCCCGCAGAGCGTCCCGCTGCCCCTTGGGCCATTCCTGCCAGCGGGCGGTGGTGAACAAGTACCCGAGGCTCTCCATCCCGGCCATGGGCATCACTCGGCCGGCCACGAGGCTCCGGGTCAGTTGGGGCAGGATCCGGCGTAGCAGCGGGCCGGGATAGCGCCAGTCAGTGGCCCAGTACGTGCGACGGAGCAGGTCTTCGTCGAGCGGCACGTCCGGCGTCTTCAGCAGTGCCAGTTCCTCCGCGCTGCCCCAGTGGCACTCGCAGTTGGACTCCTGCCGGTGCGCCGTCATGCCCTGGAACGTGGCGGCCGCACCCGCCAGCGCCTTCTCCAGGAGGTCGCTTACCTCAGTCCGATCGGGGATCATGGCGAATCCGCCTTCGAGGACTCCGGAGGCGTACGCCTGCCGAAGAGAGTGATCTTACGGTGAAGGCGAGGTGGGACGTGCACCCGACCAACGATCATCTGCCGGAGGAAGCCGAATGACACCGAATGCTTCGCCGACCGTGGATCGACTCGCCGGCCTGTTCGACTGGGACGGGGCGACGGAGACGGAGATCGACTGGACGGCTCTCACCGAGGCGGCAGGCCATCCCTTTCCCGAGGACTACCGACGCTTCGTCGAGCGCTTCCCACACGGCAGCATCGGCTTCCTGGAAGTGCTTCATCCTTCCGACTGGGGCGTACCGGAATTCCTCCGGTACGCGCGGAACTGGCATCACGTGATTAACAAGAGGGCGGAGTGCACGGGAGGGTTCCCGTACCACTTCGGCACCTCACCGGGAGACCTCCGGGTCTGGGGAGCCGTGAACTTCGACTATCTGCTCTGCTGGCACCTGGACGACGGTCCTCCCGAGCAGTGGCCGACGGTGGTCTGCGATACCGCCCTGATCGACCCGCCCGAGCCCTACGCCGGCACTGCCACCGCATTGCTTGTCGAGATCGCGGAACTGAGGAACCCGGTGCCGGTGATCGGGTACCTCACGGAGATCGACGGGGTGCCCTTCAGGCTCGTCCGGCACGAGTAGAGCGGGTCCACTGGCCCGGACGGATCCAGGTCTGCCCGTCGCCGGGCCGGACCCGCACGGAGTCGCCCAGGTCCAAGGCGGCGAGCACCCCGAAGACGGCGTCCAGGAAGGCTCGTCGGTCCGCCGTCACAAGGACGTCGACGTCGAGATGGGAGCCGTACTCGCTTGTTCCGGCACCGGTCACCTCGCCGCGCCCGACGAGAGCCTCGTTGAGGGCGTCTTCGAGGTCGTCGCGATCGATGTCGATTCGCCCGTCGATGACCAGTTCCACGAAATCCATCACGTACACCTCGGCGATGAGTTGCGGGTCGTTGACGGGTCTGACGGGGGACGAGCGGAAACCGGAGGAGCGGACCCATGGGCAAGCTGATCGTGACAGAGTTCCTGACCCTCGACGGCGTGGCGCAGGCGCCCGGTGAGCCCGACGAGGACCGCGAGGGCGGCTTCAGCCACGGCGGCTGGCAGATGCCGCTGCTCGACGAGAAGTCCGGCGCGGTGATGTTCCAGCAGGCGAGCAGCATGGGCGCGCTGCTGCTGGGCCGCAAGACGTACGACATCTTCGCCGGCTACTGGCCGAAGGCGCCTGCGGACATCCCCTTCACCGGCCTGCTGAACGGTGTGCCGAAGTACGTGGCCAGCCGCACGCTCGCCGAGCCGCTCACCTGGACGAACTCGTCGCTGGTAAAAGGTGACCTCGCCGAGCGCGTCACCGAGATGAACGGCCGCCACGGCGAGGTCCACGTGATCGGCAGCCTGGACCTGGTGCAGTCGCTGCTGCGCCTCGGCCTGGTCGACCGGCTCAACCTGTGGGTGTACCCGGTGGTGCTCGGCACCGGCAAGCGCCTGTTCGGCGAGGGGACGGTGCCGAGCGCGTTGCGGCTCACCGAGTCGGTCACCCACGCCCACGGCACGCTGCAACTGACGTACGAGCCGGCCGGAGCGCCCGCCTACGGGGACACGGCCGCGTAGGGCGCGCGAAGGTCGAGCACGTGCCGCAGGCCGGGCTCCCCGTTCAGATCCACCTCGCAGTCGGACTCCGAGCCGTCGAGCACGAAACCGGCGCGACGGAGCACCGCCAGCGAGGCCGGGTTCGCCAGGGCCGCCGAGGCGACCAACCGGCGCAGCCCGTACTCGGTGCGGGCCAGTTCGCAGACGCGCCGTACGCCTTCACTCGCGAGCCCGCGCCCGGCGGCGCGCTCGGCCACCCGGTAGCCCAGCTCGGCGCTGCCGCCTGCGACGTCGACCAGGTTGAACCGCCCGAGCACGGCGCCGTGGTCGCCGACCAGCACGTGGAAGTGGCAGGTGCCGCGTTCCTGCTCGTCCAGCAGGGCCGCGTGCCGGGCGGCGTACCCGGTGAAGAAGTCGTCGCCCCGGTCGGGCACGTACCGGGCGAAGTAGGCCCGGTTCTCCCGCTCGAACCGCAGCACGGCGGGTGCGTGGTGGGCGGCGAGTCGTTCCAGCTCCGGCATCGAACCAGGTTAGGCGTCGGCCGGGTAGCAGCGCAGTTCGATTGTGTTGCCGTCCGGGTCGCTGACGTAGATCGAGGTGGCGGTGCCGCGCGCACCGAAGCGCGGGACCGGGCCGGTCAGCACGGTGAAGACGCCGGAGTCGACCACCCGCTGCCAGTCGACCGGCTCCACCACGAGGCAGAAGTGGTCCACGTTGGACCCGGTCGGGTCGCCCTCGATCAGGTCGATGATGGTGCCGGCGTCGACGCGTACGGAGGGGAACGGCACCTCACCGGCCCGCCACCTGTCGACCCGCACCGGGGCCAGGCCGAGCGTGCCGCAGTAGAAGTCGAGGGAACGCTCGACGTCGCTCACCGAGAGGACGAGGTGGTCGAAACCGGTCACCGTCACGAGATGGTTGTGCATGCCGTCAACCCTGGTCCGGCGCGCCGTCCGGACCAACCCCGATCCGGACTACGATCGTTGACCCGCAGGCAACGACGGAGGTGCTCCGGTGCTGGAGCGGTACGAGGTCGAGACGTTCCTGACCCTGGCCGAGGAACTGCATTTCGGGCGGACCGCCGAGCGGCTGCGGGTGAGTACCGGCCGGGTCAGCCATGTGGTGCGCAAGCTGGAACGCCGCATCGGCGCGCCGCTGTTCGAGCGGACCAGCCGGGTCGTCCGGCTCACCCCGATCGGCGCCCGCCTGGTCGAGGAGATGCGCCCGTTGGTGGCCGGCATCGAGGCGGCTGTGCAGCGGGCCGTCGACGCCGGGCGCGGGCTCACCGGTGAGCTGCGGGTGGCGTACGTGGGTGAGTCGACAGCTCCGGTGCTGCTGCGCGCGGTGGCCCTGTTCACCGAGCGCCACCCGGACTGCGAGGTGCACGTGCACGAGGCGCCGCTGGCCAGCACCCGGTCGAGTCTGCTGGACGGCACGATCGACGTGCTGATCGCCTCGTACCCCTTCGACGGCATGGCGAACGGCCCGGTGCTGCTGCGCGAGCGCCGGGTGCTCGCGGTGGCCGCTGATCATCCGCTGGCGGCCGAGGAGTCGGTGTCGCTGGAGGTGCTGGGCGACCATCCGGTGGTGCAGTACCCGGCGGTGACCTCGGCCGCGTTCAAGCAGGACCGCACGCCGGACCGCACCCCGTCCGGCCGCCCGGTGCCGAAGGGCCCGGTGGGCGGCAGCTTCTCGGAGATGCTGGCGCTCGTCGCGATGGGGCGCGGGGTGCTGCCGGTGGGCGAGCAGGCCCGGCAGTTCTACGCCCGCCCGGACGTGGCCTACGTGCCGATCCACGACGCGCCGCCGATCTGTCGCGGTCCGGTGTGGCCGGCCGGGAACACCACGTCCCGGGTACGTGAGTTCGTCCGCGCGGCTGCTGACGCCAACTCGCTGCCGCCGGACTGACCTCGTCGTACCCGGCTGGCAGCATCGGCGGGATGCGGGACGAGATCCGGGCACTGGTCGAGGAACTGCCACCGGGTGACGAGCTGGAGGCGCGGCACCGGGAGGCGGCGCTGGCCTGGCTGGCCGGCACGGATGACATCTTCCGCCGGGTCAAGCCGCGTACGCCGTCGCCGCACCTGGTCGCGTACTTCCTGCTCCGCGGCCCGGCCGACGGCGCGGTGCTGCTCGTCGACCACCGCCTCGCGGGGATGTGGCTGCCCAGCGGCGGTCACGTCGAGCCCGGCGAGCACCCGGCCGGCACGGTGCGCCGCGAGCTGCGGGAGGAGCTGGGCGTGGCGGCGGTCTTCGCGCCGCCGTTCGGTGAGCGCCCGGCGTTCCTCACCGTCACCGAGACGGTCGGCCCGCCCGAGCACCGGCACACGGACGTGAGCCTCTGGTACGTGCTGTCCGCCCACCGCGGCCAGCGGTTCACGCCCGATCCGGTGGAGTTCGCCGGCATCCGCTGGTGGACGCCGGCCGAGGTGCACGAGGCGCCGGCCGGCACGATCGAGCCGCATCTGGGCCGGATGCTGACCAAACTGGCGACAGCGACGCCTTGACCCGTCCCCTGCGGCAAGGCCCAGCGTGACCGGTGCCGGTCGCGGTGACCGGCACGAGGAGCGCGAGGGAGGCACGGTGCGACTGCTGACCATCGGCGCGTTCGCCCGCGCGACCGGCCTGAGCGCCAAGGCGCTGCGCATCTACGACGACTGCGGGCTGCTGCCCCCTGCTGCTGTGGACCCGCACTCGGGCTACCGCTACTACGCGCCGGAGCAGGCGGACCGGGCACGGCTGATCGCCGGGCTGCGCCGGGCCGGGATGCCGCTGGCCGAGATCCGTACCGTCTGCGGCCTTCCGCCCGCTGCCGCCGCCGAGGCGCTCGACGCCTGGTGGCGGCGGGTCAGCGCGGACACCGCGGCGCGCGGCCGGGCCGTCGCGCTCCTCGTCGACAGGCTCAGCGAGAGGGGCACCACCATGTCCGAGACCACCTTCCGGTACGCGACGTGCTGCGAGACCGGCACGGTCCGCGACTCCAACGAGGACACCGCGTACGCGAGTGCGGCGCTGCTCGCGGTCGCCGACGGCGTACGCGGTCCGGCCGGGTCCACTGCCGGCGCGGCGGCCGTGGACGCGCTGCGGCCGTTGGAGCAGGCGGACGCGCCGGGGGCCGATCTGCTCGCCGCGCTGGCCGACGCGGTGACCCGGGCCGACCGGGCGGTACGCGCGCACGCCACCGACGCCGACCAGCCCGCCACCACGCTCACCGCGCTCGTGCGACGTGGCACCCGGCTCGCGCTGGTGCACGTCGGGGACAGCCGGGCGTACCTGCTGCGCGGCGGCGAGCTGTCCCGGCTCACCCAGGACCACACGTACGTGCAGACGCTCGTCGACCAGGGGCGGCTTACCCCGGCCGAGGCCCTGGCGCATCCGCAGCGCGCGCTGTTGGCCCGGGCGCTCGGCGCGGGCGCGGAGGTGGAGGCGGACCTGGCGCTGCGTACCGCGCTGCCCGGCGACCGCTACCTGCTCTGCTCCGACGGCCTCTCCGCCGTGGTGGACCCGGGCGCGCTGCACGCCGCGCTGGCGGAGGCGGACGATCCGGAGAGCGCCGTCGAGCGCCTGGTCGAGCAGGCGTACGCGGCTGGCGCGCCGGACAACATCGCCTGCGTGGTGGCCGACCTGGCGGCGTGATCCCCCGCGACCCGGGCCGGGATGTCCGGCCCGGGTCGTACCCTGGCGATCATGCGAATCGGCATCGTGATCCTGCCCGACCAGCGTTGGTCGGAAGCGCGTCGGCGGTGGGCCCAGGTGGACGAGTGGGGCTTCGACCACGCCTGGACCTACGACCACCTGGGCTGGCGTGACCTGGTCGACGGGCCGTGGTTCGACTCGTGGACGACGCTGACCGCAGCGGCCGGCGTGACGTCCCGGGTGCAGCTCGGGACGCTCGTGGCGTCGCCGAACTTCCGGCACCCGGCGGCGTTCGCCAGGCAGGTGACCGCGCTCGACGACGTGTCGGACGGCCGGGTGCTGCTCGGCCTCGGCGCGGGCGGCATCGGCTTCGACTCGGCGGTGCTCGGCGGCGAGACGCTGCCGCCCCGGCAGCGCGTGGACCGGTTCGCCGAGTTCACCGAGCTGCTCGACCTGATTCTGCGGGAGGACGGCACGACCTGGCGCGGGGAGTGGTTCACCGCCGTGGACGCGCGCAACAACCCGGGTTGCGTCCAGCAGCCCCGGGTGCCGTTCGTGATGGCCGCGAACGGTCCCCGCTCGATGCGGCTGGTCGCCCGGTTCGGGCAGGGCTGGGTCACCACCGGGCTCGGCGGCGACGACATCGAGGCGTGGTGGGGCACGGTGGCGGAGTTGTCGGACCGGATGACCCGGACGCTGGAGCAGGCCGGCCGTGACCCGGCGACGCTCGACCGCTACCTGTCGCTCGACTCGGCGCCAGTGTTCTCGCTCACCAGCGCCGACTTCCTCGCCGAGCAGGTGGCCCGGGCGGCCCGGCTGGGCTTCACCGACGTGGTGACGCACTGGCCCCGGGCCAGCAGCTGGTACGCGGGCGACGAGGCCGTGCTGGTGGAGGCGGCGGCGCTGCTGCCGGAGCTGCGCCGGGCCGGCTAGGTGCCGACGCTGCCCTCGGTGGAGACCAGCCGGAACCGGAGGCAGACGATCCGGGTGTCGTCGGTGACCGGTGTGCCCTGCCGGGCCCAGTAGGCGCCGTGGCCCTCGCGCCACTCCTCGATCGACCGGTCGCCCTCGCCCTCGGCGCGGGCGAAGTCCCACGGCACGTCGGCGAAGCGCACCACCTCGACGCCGGTGACCTCCACGACGCCGACGAGCGCGTCGTTGTCGTCGACCAGGACCAGTCGCTCGCCGACGTACTCCAGTTCCTCGTTCTCGTCGTCGTACTCCTGGACCAGCCCGGCGGTGGCGGTCTTCGCGCCGGAGAGGACGAGGGTGTTGAGCCGGGTACGCAGCTCGCCGGGCGTGCCGAGGGCGAGTGCGCGCAATCCACCGATGCGGGGCCACATGCCGCCGACGCTACGGCATGCTCCGCCACCGCCGACGGGCTCACGGCAGGTCGGCGCCGGTGAGCAGGGCGCGCAGCCTGAGCCGTGCGGCGACCTCGGGCGGGCAGGTCGCGACCAGTGCGGCGGCCCCGATCAGGCCGGCCCCGGCGTCCCGGACGACCCGGCACAGCGCGTCCAGTTGCGCGCCGGTGTCGACCCAGTCGTCGACGAGCAGCACCCGGTCGCCGGGGTTCAGCCGCCGGCCGTCCACGCCGACCCGCAGCCGCCGTCCCCGGTAGTCGGGAGGCGTCTCGGCCCAGCGCGTCGGCCCGGCCCGGCGTCGCTCGCCGCCGTTCTTGTACGCGGGCAGGAAACCGGCTCCGGCGGCGACCGCCACCAGTGGGCCGAGCAGCAGCCCGGTCACCTCGGGGGCGATCACGACGGTCGGGCGGTCCTCGGGGAACAGCCCGGCCAGGGCCGGCCCGACCTGGGCGAGCACGTCGGGGTCACGCCACCAGCCGGAGATGTCGCTGACCAGGTGGGTGCTGCCCGGGCCGGGGTCGATCCACTCGAACAGCTCGACCAGGCGACGACTCAGCACGTTTCCATCCTGGCCGATCGGTGGGCCGTTCGGCCGATCGACAGTGGCGTGATCGGCTACACGTACCAGGGTAAATGCGGGCATAGCACCATGATCACGTTGACTTCGGAAGTGCTTCTCTCGTTACGGTCCGGGCCGGTTTGTTCAGTTGACGAAAGGACCGGGCCGGTGGCTGCTAGGCACCTTCGTACCCGCAAGTTCTCCTCGCCCGCCGCCATCGCCGCGACCGCGGCGGTCGGCGTGGCGCTCGCGGTCGGCGGTACCGTCGGCGCCGTGCGGCTCACCTCCGCCGAGCCGCCCGCCGAGCCGGCCGTGGTCGAGACGCTGCCCAGCACGCCCGCCCCCACGTCGGCCGCCCCCACGTCGGCCGCCCCCTCGCCGAGCGCGTCCGCCTCGCCGAGCGCGAGCCTCAGCCCGTCGCCGAAGGCCACCCCGAGTCCGAAGGCGAGCCGCACCCAGGCGGCCTCCCGCAGCAAGGCCCGGACCGCCTCCCCGTCGCCGACGGCGAAGAAGACGAGCAGCCCGAAGGTCGTGGACAGCGGCTCCTGCGGCGCCTCCTTCTACGCCGAGGGCCAGATGACGGCGAACGGCGAGACGTTCAACCCGGACGCGCTCACCGCCGCGCACAAGACGCTGCCGTTCAACACCAAGGTCCGGGTGACCAACCCGGCAAACGGCAAGTCGGTGGTGGTGCGGATCAACGACCGTGGCCCGTTCATCGACGGCCGGTGCCTGGACCTGTCCCGCGCCGCGTTCGCGACCATCGCCGCCACCAGCCTCGGCCACGTGAACGTCCGGTACGAGGTGCTCGGCTGACCGGCCAGTCGGGCAGAACTTCCACGACCGACGGGCCAGGTTCATTCTCCCGTTCACGTCCATCAGGCATGCTGTCGGATGTACGCACGCAACCCTTCCAGCCGGGCCGAGGCCCGCTGAGTCCCGGATCCCGCGCCGGTCTCGGCGCGGCCCTCGCGCTGCTCGCGATCGTGGTCGCGGTGGAGCTGGCTGACGGCCGCCCGGCGCACTACCTCGCGCTGATGGTCGTCGCGCCGTTCCTCGCGGCGGCACTGGCGTCCTGGCGGGTGGTGCTCGCGGTCGGCGGCCTGGCCACCGCCATCGGGATCGGCTTCGCCGTCGCCGAACGGGGTAGCCCGCTGGTGACAGTGGTCAACGTGACAGCCGTCGGGGTGGCCACCGCGATCGCGGCTGCCACGGCGGCGATACGCCAGCGCCAGGCGGACCGGATCGCGGAGCTGTCCCGGCTCGCCTCGGTCGCCCAGCAGGCGGTGCTGCGGCCGCTCGGCCCGCAGGTAGGCACGCTCGCGGTGGCCGCCCGGTACATCTCCTCCACCGCGACGGCCGAGATCGGCGGCGACCTGTACGAGGTGATGGACACCCCGTACGGCGTCCGCATGATCATCGGTGACGTACGGGGCAAGGGGCTGGACGCGGTCCGCCTGGCCAGCATCGTGCTCGGCTCCTACCGGCACGTCGCGTACGAGCGGGCCGACCTGCGCGCGGTGGTGACCGACCTGGACCGCGCGGTGGCCCGCAACGTCGGCGACGAGGACTTCGTCACCGCGGCCCTGGTCGAGGAGCGCGGCGGCACGCTCACCATCGTCAACTGCGGGCACCCCTCGCCGCTGCTGCTGCGCCGGGGTGCGGTGATCCCGCTGGAGCCGCCGGCGCCCGCGCCGCCGCTCGGCTTCATGCCCGTGGTCCGGCCCCGGGTGGAGCGGCTGGAACCGGGCGACCGGCTGCTGCTGTTCACCGACGGCCTGGGCGAGGCGCGCCGGGACGGCGAGTTCTTCCCCACCGCCGACCGGGCCTGGCGGCTGCTCGGCCACGGCACCGTCGCGGACGGGCTGGCCTCGCTGGAGACCGCCCTGGTCGAGTGGGTGCACGGCCGGCTCGACGACGACATCGCGCTGGTCCTGATGGAGTACGTCGGCGCGCGCAACACCACCGCCACGCCGGTTCCGAGCTGGGAGGTCGGCGCCGCCGACTGATGAACGGGAAGTGTGTAATCGCTGTCACTTCCGAGATCCGCTTGTCGTTGCCTACCGGTGAGTAATACAGTCTGGAGTTACTGATCGGTAACACCTGTCCGGAAGCGGGGCCAGCGAGCATGACCCACTACAAGAGCAATGTGCGGGACCTCGAGTTCAACCTGTTCGAGGTATTCGGGGCGGACCGGACGCTCGGCCAGGCGCCGTTCACGGACCTGGACGTCGACACGGCCCGCAGCTTCCTCGGCGAGGTCGACCGCCTCGCCCGCGAGGACCTGGCCGCCAGCTACTCGGACAGCGACCGCAATCCGCCGGTCTTCGACCCGGCGACGTTCACCGCGCCGCTGCCGGAGTCGTTCAAGAAGTCGTACAAGGCGTTCATGGACTCCGAGTTCTGGCGCCTGGACCTGCCGGAGTCCCTGGGCGGCACGAACGCCCCGCGCGCCCTCTGGTGGTCGCTCGCCGAGCTGGTGCTCGGCGCCAACGCCCCGATCTGGATGTACGCCTCCGGCCCGTCCTTCGCGCACGTGCTGCACGTCGAGGGCACCGAGGAGCAGAAGAAGTGGGCCCGGCTGTTCATCGACAAGCAGTGGGGCTCGACCATGGTCCTCACCGAGCCGGACGCCGGCTCCGACGTGGGCGCCGGCCGTACCCGCGCGATCCAGCAGCCGGACGGCTCGTGGCACATCGAGGGCGTGAAGCGCTTCATCACCTCCGGTGAGCACGACCTGAGCGACAACATCGTCCACTACGTGCTGGCCCGCCCGGTCGGCGTCGAGGGCGTCGGCGGTCCGGGCACCAAGGGCCTGTCGCTGTTCGTCGTGCCGAAGTGCCACTTCGACGCCGAGACCGGCGAGCTGGGCGAGCGCAACGGCGTCTACGCGACGAACGTCGAGCACAAGATGGGCCTGAAGGTCTCGAACACCTGCGAGGTGACCTTCGGCGAGCACGGCGTACCGGCCAAGGGCTGGCTGCTGGGCGAGAAGCACGACGGCATCCGCCAGATGTTCATGATCATCGAGTACGCCCGGATGCTGGTCGGCACCAAGGCGATCGCCACGCTCTCCACCGGCTACCTCAACGCCCTGGAGTACGCCAAGAACCGGGTGCAGGGTGCCGACCTCGTCCAGATGACCGACAAGACCGCCCCGCGGGTGACCATCACCCACCACCCGGACGTGCGCCGCTCGCTGCTGCTGCAGAAGTCGTACGCCGAGGGCCTGCGCGCGCTGGTCTGCTACACCGCGAGCTGGCAGGACAAGGTCGCGATCGCCGAGGCGGCCGGTGACGAGAAGGCCACCAAGCTGGCGAAGCGGGTCAACGACCTGCTCCTGCCGCTGGTCAAGGGCGTCGGTTCGGAGCGGGCGTACGAGCTGCTCGGCCACGAGTCGCTCCAGACCTACGGCGGTTCCGGCTTCCTCCAGGACTACCCGCTGGAGCAGTACGTCCGGGACGCCAAGATCGACACCCTGTACGAGGGCACCACCGCGATCCAGAGCCTCGACCTGATCTTCCGGAAGATCGTCCGGGACAACGGCAAGGCCCTGATGGCGGTCGCCGCCGAGATCCAGGAGCACATCGCCTCCGAGGCCGGCAACGGCCAGCTCAAGGAGGAGCGTCAGGCGCTCGGCAAGGCGCTCGCCGAGATCCAGAACATCCTCGGCGTGATGACCGGCTGGCTGGGCGAGGCCCAGGGCGGCGACACCCGCGCGCTCTACAAGGTCGGCCTGAGCAGCCGCCGGTTCCTGCTGGCGATCGGCGACCTGGTGGTCGGCTGGCTGCTCCAGAAGCAGGCGGACGTGGCTCTGAAGGCGCTGGCCGGCGAGGTCTCCGCGGCCGACAAGTCCTTCTACACCGGCAAGGTCGCCGCGGCCCGGTTCTTCGCCCGCGAGGTGCTGCCCCGCATCGGCGCCGACCGCCGGATCATCGAGGGCACCGACCTGGAGATCATGGACCTCCCGGAGGAGGCTTTCTGAGCCCTTCCGGGGGCTTTCACCCCTGACACGTCACTCTCCCCCTCATGACGACGGCCGGCGGGCACCAGCCCGCCGGCCGTCGTCGTGCGTGCGCCCGGGTGGATAGGCGGCCCGGTGGCGGGTAACCGTCGCGGACCACGACCGGAGTACGCCCAAGGCCATCGCACGGGGGAGTGCAGCGCACATGGGCATTGGTAGCGCCATCTTTCTCATCGCGCTCGGCGCGATCATGACCTTCGCCATCCGGGCCAACGTCTGGTGGATCGACCTGCGCGCGGTCGGCTGGGTGTTCATCCTGGCCGGGCTGGGCGTTCTGCTGACCACGCTGTGGTTCTGGCAGGACCGCCGCAAGCGGGCCCGCACGCTCATCGTGGAGGAGAACCGGCTCTCGCATCCGACAGCGATGATGCCGCCGCCGCCCGACCCGCCGCCGCCGACCGCGCCGCCGTCCTGACGCCGCGTCTCAGCGGCCGATCCGGTCCAGTTCGGCGAGGTCGTCGCCGGAGAGGGCCAGCCCGGCACCGGCGACGTTCTCGCGCAGGTGCGCGACGGACTTGGTGCCGGGGATCAGCAGGATGTTCGGCGAGCGCCGCAGCAGCCAGGCCAGGGCGACGCCCATCGGCGTCGCCCCCAGGCGTTCCGCCACCGCCGACAACGCCGAGGACTGCAACGGCGTGAACCCGCCGAGCGGGAAGAACGGCACGTAGGCGACGCCCTGCCGGGCCAACTCGTCGATCAGGTCGTCGTCGCCGCGGTGGGCCAGGTTGTACCGGTTCTGCACGCAGACGATCGGCGCGATCGTCTGCGCCTCGGCCACCTGCTCGGGCGTCACGTTGCTCAGGCCGAGGTGGCGGATCAGGCCCTCCTGCCGGAGCGCGACGAGCGTCTCCAGCGCCTCGGCGAGAGACCCGGGCTGCGGCCCCGTGGCGTCGCCGAGCCGCAGGTTGACCAGGCCGAGCGCGTCCACGCCTAGCGTCTCCAGGTTCTCCCGGACCTGCCGGCGCAGGCTCTGCGGATCCCGGGCCGTGGGCCAGCCGCCCTGCTCGTCCCGGTCCGCGCCGACCTTCGTGACGACGTGCAGCGACTCCGGGTACGGGTGCAGCGCCTCCCGGATCAGCCGGTTGGTGACGTACGGCCCGTACGCCGCGCTGGTGTCGATGTGGGTGATGCCGAGTGCGACCGCCTCGCGCAGCACCGCCAGGGCGCCGTCATGGTCGGCCGGTGGTCCCATGACCCAGGGGCCGGCGAGTTGCATCGCGCCGTAGCCGAACCGGGTGACGGTCAGGTCGCCCAGCGTCCAGGTGCCGCCGGGAAGGGTGGTGCGGGCCATGCGTGTACCTCTTGGCTCTCGTCGTCCGTTACGCGACGCCGCCGGGTCGCGGCGCCGACCTCCACTATCGGGGTGTAACTTTCTGCTGGGAAGTAGGCACCTAAAAGTGCGTAGCTCACCGGACGGCAGGAGAGGGCGGCAGGAGCAGAGATGAGCAAGGCGGAGTACGACGCGTTCCTGGCCCAGTGCCCCAGCCGGCAACTACTGGACCGGATCGCCGACAAGTGGGTCACGCTGGTGCTGGCAGCGCTGCGCAGCGACGGCTCGCACCGGTTCGGTGCCGACTGCGCAGGTGTCCCGCGCCCGATGCGCTACTCGGAGCTGTCCCGCACGCTCGCCGGCGTCAGCCAGAAGATGCTCACCCAGACGCTGCGCGCCCTGGAACGCGACGGCCTGGTCACCCGCACCGTGGAGCCCACGGTGCCGGTCACAGTCACCTACGAGCTGACAGCGCTCGGGCTCTCGCTGCTCAAGACGATCCAGGGCCTGAAGGTCTGGGCGGAGGCGCACATGGACGACGTGTTCGCCAACCGGGAGGCCTACGACAGCCGGGTCTGAGTCGTACCGGTCAGGCGCGGGCGGTGTGGCGGGCGGTGAGCGGCGCGCCGCCGGGGGCCAGCTCGGCCCACCGGGTCGTCGGCCGGTGCACCACGAGATCGGTGGTACGCAGCCCGTCCGGGTCGGCCCGCTGCGGGTCGAGCAGCGCCGAGAGCAGCGAGACACCAGGGTTGTGCGCCACGAGCAGCACCGTGCCGGCCGTCGGCTCGACCGTCCGGACGAGGGCCAGCAACTGGTCCGGGTGCGCGTCGTACGCGGCCGCCTCGTACCGCACCGCCGGGCGCGAACCCGCCGGGCCGCCCTCCGGTGGCGAGCCGGTCATGCCCATCGCCACGTCGTGCCAGGTCTGCCGGGTGCGCCGGGCCGGCGAGCAGAGCACCACGTCGGGAAGCAGCCCTTGCCGGGCCAGCCAGGCGCCGGCCGCCGCCGCGTCGGCGTGGCCCCGCGCGGTGAGCGACCGCTCCGCGTCCGGGCCGTCCGCGGACTGCTCGGCCTTGGCGTGCCGCAGCAGAACCAGCGTCCGCTGCCCGTTCCTGCCGTCCGTCATACCGCCCAGCTTGCCTGATTGACGATCGAAGCGCCTGGGTATGTCGATGTGTGCCGCTACCTCATCCATGGCCGCGGCGGGCAGGAAACGCCAGCAGGACGCCAAGGAGGCGACGTCATGGGCATCGGTGCCAGCATCTTCCTCATCGCGCTCGGCGCGATCTTCGCGTTCGCCATCGACGCCGATCTGGGATGGCTGAACCTCAACGTGGTGGGCTGGGTGCTCATGCTCGCCGGCGTCGCCGGCCTGCTCACCACGCTCTACTTCTGGAACAGCCGCCGCCGGGTCGTGGCCGCCCCGGTCCGCGAGCAGGTGGTCGCCGAGCCGGTGGTGCCGGTGCGCGACGACCGCGTGGTGCGCGAGGAGTACCGCGAGGTGCGCCGCCCGGGCTCGGGCTACCCGGCCTGACCCCCGAGAACCCGAGGGCCCCGCAACGGTGCGGGGCCCTCGCGCATGTCCGGGGTCCGCTCGGTCAGGCGAACAGTGCGAAGTAGATCGCGATGTGGTGGCAGATCGCCGCGACGAGCGTGCAGGCGTGGAAGAACTCGTGGTGCCCGAAGACTGTGGGCCACGGATTCGGCCGACGCAGCGCGTAGAACACCGCGCCCACGCTGTAGATCGCGCCGCCCACGCTCAGCAGCACCAGCGCGGTGACGCCACCGGAGTGCAGGATCTGCGGCAGCATGGCCACCGCGACCCAGCCGAGCGCCAGGTAGAGCGGGGCGGAGACCCAGCGCGGCGCGTGCGGCCAGATCAGCTTCACCGCCACGCCCGCGATCGCGCCGCCCCAGACCAGGCTCAGCATGATCGTGGCCTGCCGGTTGTCCAGCAGCAGGGCGCAGAACGGTGTGTAGGTGCCGGCGATGAACACGAAGATCATCGAGTGGTCCATCCGGCGCATGATCTGGTAGCCGCGTTCGGTCCAGACCCGCCGGTGGTAGAGCGCGCTGGTGCCGAACAGCCCGCACACGGTGAAGCTGTAGATCAGGCAGCTCACCAGCGGCGCCCAGCCGGGACGGCCGGCGGCGATCGAACACAGCACGATGCCGCAGACGAGAGCGGCGAAGAACGCGTACGCGTGCAGCCAGCCGCGCATACGCGGCTTCCCGATGTCGGCCGGCCGGAGCCGGAACGGTGCGGAGGTCGTCACAGCAATAGGTTACGACGGCGTAGGTTACTTGCAAGTAGTGTGGACCGTCACCTCACTCGACGGGAGGATGACCGGATGCGGATCCGGCCGGTCGGGGCGTACGCCCTGCTCCTCGACTGTGACGACGCGGAGCAGGCGCAGGCGTGGCGGGCCGAACTGTGGCACCGGCGTGAAGCGGGCGAGCTGACCGCCACCGAGATCGTCCCCGGCGCGGTCACCGTGCTGCTCGACGGCGTACCGGACCCGGAGGCAGCCGCCGCGCGGATCGCCGCCTGGCACCCCCGCACCGCCGCCTCCGGCGCGGCCACCACCGAGGTCCGGGTACCGGTCGTGTACGACGGTGAGGACATTCCGCTCGTCGCCGGCCACTGGAACGTCGACGTGCCCGCAGTCGTCGACCGGCTGCGGCGTACCGAGTTCCGGGTCGCGTTCTGCGGGTTCGCACCCGGGTTCGCGTACCTGACCGGGCTGCCGCCCGAGCTGGCGGTGCCCCGGCTCGCCACGCCGCGTACCCGCGTGCCGGCCGGCTCGGTCGCGCTGGCCGGCCCGTACGCGGGCATCTACCCCGCCGCGTCACCCGGTGGCTGGCTGCTCGTCGGCCGCACCGATCTGCCGCTGTTCGACGTGCACGCCGACCCACCGGCCCGGCTCACCCCCGGCACCCGCGTCCGCCTGGTCGACGCGTCGTGATCGAGGTGCTGCGGGCCGGGGCGCTCACCACGGTCCAGGACCAGGGCCGGCCCGGCTGGGCGCACCTCGGCGTACCCCGCTCCGGCGCGCTCGACCCGGCCGCCCTGCGCCTGGCCAACCGGCTCGTCGGCAACGACGAGCATGCGGCCGGGCTGGAGATCACCGTGACCGGCTGCACGCTGCGCTTCACCCGGGCCGTGGCGGTCGCCCTCACCGGCGCCCCGGCCGACGTGGTCGTCGAGTGGCGGGCCGGATCCGCACAGCGGCGCCCGGGGGACGTCGGACGGCCGCTCGCGCTGCCCGCCGGTGCGGTGCTGCGCGTCGGACCGGCCCGCGCCGGGGTGCGGACCTGGCTCGCGGTCAGCGGCGGGATCGCTGTCGAACCGGTGCTCGGCAGCCGCGCCACCGACACGCTCTCCGGCCTCGGACCGCCGCCGCTGCGCGACGGGGACCGGCTGCCGGTCGGCACCCCGGCCGGCCCACCCGCACCGGTCGACCTCGCCGTCACCCGGCCGGTCCCGGACGAGCTGCGGCTCACGGTGCGCCCCGGCCCCCGGCAGGACTGGTTCACCCCGGAGGCGCTGGACGTGCTGTGCCGCACCGCGTACACGGTGAGCCCGGAGAGCAACCGGGTCGGCGCGCGGCTGGCCGGCGCGACACTGAGCCGCGCGGTCGCCGGCGAACTGCTCAGCGAGGGCCTGGTGCTCGGCGCGGTGCAGGTGCCGCCGGACGGCCGGCCGCTCGTCTTCCTGGCCGACCACCCCACCACAGGCGGGTACCCCGTCATCGGGGTGGTGGACGACGTGACAGCGCTCGCCCAGGCCCGGCCAGGCACTACGGTGACGTTCCATGGACCTCAACGCTGACCTGGGCGAGGGATTCGGAAGCTGGCGGCTGGGCGACGACCACGCGCTCCTCGACCTGATCAGCTCCGCGAACGTCGCCTGCGGCTTCCACGCCGGCGACGCGGCCACCATGCACCGGGTCTGCGCGGGCGCCGCCGAACGCGGCGTCGCGGTGGGCGCGCAGGTCGGCTACCGGGACCTCGCCGGCTTCGGCCGGCGGCACATCGCGTACGACTTCGCCGAGCTGCGCGACGAGACGATCTACCAGCTCGGGGCGCTCGACGCCTTCTGCCGGATGTACCGCACCCGGGTCCGCTACCTCAAACCGCACGGCGCGCTCTACCACGCGGCCGCCCGCGACGAGGGCCAGGCCGCCGCGCTGGTGGCGGCGATCAGCGGGTACGACCACGAGCTGCCGGTGCTCTGCCAGCCCGGCACCGTGCTGGCGCAGCTCGCTGCCGGCGCCGGGCTGCGGGTGGTGGCCGAGGGCTTCGCCGACCGCAACTACCTCCCGAACGGCACGCTCGTGCCGCGCAGCTCACCGGACGCGCTGGTGACCGACCCGGAGCAGGTGGCCGTCCGGGCGGTACGGATGGCCGTCGAGCGCACGCTGGTCGCCGTGGACGGGACTGTGATCCCGGCCCCGGTCGAGTCGATCTGCCTGCACGGGGACACGCCGGGCGCGGTGCGGTGCGCGGAGCTGGTACGGGCCGCGCTCATCGACGCGGGGGTCACGCTCACTCCGTTCGCGTGAAAGGAAGGGCCCCCTCTTAACGCCTCCGGTAGAGGAAGGGGCCCTTCTTAACACGCACCGTCAGGACTCGTCCATGCCCCGCAGGACCAGCGGCACGCGGGTCGCGCCACCGGTGACCACCCGGACCGGCACGCCCCAGTCCTGCCGGGTCAGGTGGCAGGCCGCGTGCTCGACGTCGGCGTCGCAGGTCGCCGCCTGGGCGGTCACCTGGAGCACGCCCTGCGCCACGTCGCCGCTGACCACCAGCTTGCGGGACAGGTCGGTGGTCGTGCCGGCACCCTCGACCAGCAGCTCCGGCGGGGACGCCGAGATCACGAGCCGGGTGGACGGCCCGTACGTCTCGTCGAGCTTCTGCCCCGGCGCCGGCGTGAAGATCACGTCCAGGGTCAGCTCCCCGGCCGCCACGTCGGTCGGCTTGCGTTCCAGCCGGTGCCGGGGGCCGTCCACCGTGCTCGCCCCGGCAGAGGTCAGCGCGCCCGGCGCCAGCCGGGTCAGCCGGTGCGCGGCCGACTCGACCACGAGCACGTCGCCCTCGCCGGTGAGCACCAGGTCGCTCGGCTCGGCCAGCCCGTCCGCCACGGTGCCCACCTGGCCGGTCTCCGGGTCGAAGCGGCGAACCGCCCCGTTGTACGTGTCCGCGATCAGCACCGAGCCGTCGGGCAGCGCGCACACGCCCAGCGGGTGCTGGAGCAACGCCTGGTCGGCCGGGCCGTCGACGTGCCCGAAGTCGAACAGGCCCTGACCGACGGCGGTGTGCATCTCGCCGTCGGAGACCCACCGGATCGCGCTGGTCTCGCTGTCGGCCACCCAGAGGCGGGCGCCGTCGGCCGAGACCGACAGCCCGGACGGCTGGGCCATCCACACGTCCGGCAGCGGGCCGTCGCGCAGCGCCTCGACAGTGGTCCCGGCGTACATGCCGGCGGTCCGCTTGATCGGGTCGAACCACCAGAGCTGGTGGATACCGGCCATCGCCACGACCACCCGGTCGTCGTACCAGGCCACGTCCCAGGGGGAGGAGAGGTCGACAGCGCGGGCGTCGTGCGCGTGGTCGTCGACAGTCGAGCGCCACTGCCGTCCGGTGCCGGCCACCGTGACCACCTCGCCGGAGGACAGCCGTACGCCGCGCAGCAGGTGGTTGACCGTGTCCGCGACGACCACGTCGTAGCCGGCCACCTCTGCGACGTGCGGCGGCAGCAGGCAGAGCCCCTGCGGCTCGGCGAACGTGGCGGCGGGGGCCGGGCCGTCGGTGCGGCCCCGGGAGCCGGCGCCGATGCGGCGGACCACCGTCTCGCCGTCGGCGGCCAGCTCGACCAGTGAGTGCCGGGCCGAGTCGCTGACCAGCAGGTTCCCGCCGTCGAGCGGCAGCGCCTTGCCGGGGAACCGCAGGACGGTGTCCGGCTCGGCCGGCGGCACGTACGGGCCCTCGCCCCGGTGCAGGGTGCCCTTCGCCTCGTGGCCGGCGATCAGTTCGTCGATCAGCCGGGCCAGCCCTTCGGCGTGCCCCTCGCCGGCCATGGTGGCGACCACGTACCCCTCGGGGTCGACCACGGCGAGCGTCGGCCACGCCTTGGCCGCGTACTGCTGCCACATGTCCATCTCGGCGTCGTCGAGCACCGGGTGGTGCACGCCGTAGCGCTCGACGGCCGCGGCCAGCGCCGCCGGGTCCTTCTCGTGCTCGAACTTCGGCGAGTGCACGCCGATCACGACCAGGACGTCGCCGTACTTGTCTTCGAGCGGACGCAGCTCGTCGAGCACGTGCAGGCAGTTGATGCAGCAGAACGTCCAGAAATCGAGCAGGACGATCTTGCCGCGCAGGTCGGCCAGCGTGACGGCCTTGCCGCCGGTGTTCAGCCAGGCCCGACCCCGCAGTTCCGGTGCCCGTACGCGTGCGCTCATGCCTCCATCGTGCCGCACCGGCCGGGCGTGCTCCCGGCGATCCCGGGGTGAACAGACGCACACCGGAACGGCGCGGAGCGCCCACCCCGGTGAGGGATGGACGCTCCGCGTACGTGCGGTTACTGGCCGGCGGGCTTCAGGCAGAGCACCCGGGTGGTCCCGCCGCTCTCGACCGAGACCGACGGCTGCGCCAGATCGGCGCACTTGTCCTTGTTGTCCACCTTCGACACCACGCTGAACGCTCCCGGCTCACCGCAGTCGGCGGCCACGGCGCTCGTGCCGGACTGCTTCACGCAGGAGCCGACCGCCGGGTCGAAGCCGGCCGACTTGTCGTCGCCGACCTTGCCGAGCAGCGTGAGCAGACCCAGCGGTACGGCGAGGATGAGTACCGCCGCGATCAGCACGGCGGCGAGCACCCGGCCGTTGCGCACCTTCGGCGGGGGCGCCTCGGTCTGCGACTCGGCGGCGTCCGGCTTGAACGCGTCGAAGCGGCCCTGCTCCGGCTCGGTGCCGGGCCCGTCCTGCGACCAGGCCGGCGGGGCCTGCTGGGGCGGCGGCGGGAAGGCGTTGCCGCCGCCAGCCGGGCCCTGGCCGGGCACCGCGACCGAGGCGCGTCCCCCGGCCGACGGGCCGAACCGGTCCTGCTCGCCGAACGGCTCGGGTCGGCCGGCCGGGCTGCCGAACGGCGCCTGCTGCCCGCCCGGACCGCCGAACGGGTCCTGCTGGCCGGGGCCGCCGAAAGCATCCTGCTGGCCGCCCGGGGCGCCGAACGGGTCAGGCCGCCCACCCGGGCCGCCGAACGCGTCCTGGCCGCCGGGAGCGCCGTACGGGCTCTGCGGGCCGCCGAACGGGTCACGGGCGGCGTCGGGCTGCTCGCCTCCCGGGTGCACGCCGTTGGCGGGACGGGTGTTGCCGGGCGTGTCCACGAAGGACGGCACGCCGACCGGGAACGCCGGCGGCGCGGCGGGCGAGGAGGGCGCGCCCGCATACCCGTGCGGGCCGTCGGCGTCCTCGGACCGCGACTGCGGGCCGGGGAAGCCGTTGCCGTGCGGCCCGTCCTGGCCGGGGAACCCGGACTCGTCCTGCTCGGGAGCCTCGTCGGGCTCCGGGCGGGCGGGCCGCCCGTACACCCGGGGTTGCGGCGCCGGGCCACTGGTCGGCAGCGGCTGGTCGGACGGCGGGGTGACCCGGCTGGCCACCGGGACCGACGCGCTCGCCGAGACCGGGCCGCCCTCCGGGGAGGTACGCGGTCCGGGAACGGCTGGCGACTGCGGCTCCTCCGGGCGGGACGGGTTCCAGCCGCCGTCGCCGCGCTCCGGCTCGTACCCCTGGGGTTCGGGGCCCGGGTGGTCGGCGGGCGACGACGCGGCCAGCGCGGCGCCCGGCACCCGCTGCTGCTGTGCCGGCAGCGGCACCGCGTTGCCGGGGGAGATGCCCGGCGCGGGGGCCGGCTGGTAGGCCGGGGCGGAGTCCTCGGACCGGCCCCACGCCTCGGCCGGCGACCACGGCTCGGGCGACGGTGCGGCCGGACGCTCGTCCTGGTTGCCGCCCCAGCCGGCGGGCGCGTCGGGCGACGGCACGGACACGCTCGCGCGGGCCTCGGCCTGCGCGGCGGCGCCCCAGCCGGGCTGCGCGGGCTCGTCCGACGGCCGCGCGGGCTCGTGCTGCTGCGGTACGGAGGCCGCGCCGCTCCAGGCACCGGCCTGCTCACCGGAGTCACGCTGCTGCGGTACGGCGGTGCCGTCACCCCAGCCGCCGGCCTGCCGGCTCTGGTTCGGCTCCCAGCCGCCCGGCTGTGCCGCCTCGGCGGGGCTCGCGGCGCGTCCGGCGGCCCAGCCGCCGGAGCGGTCCGGGTCCTCGGTGCGGGCCGGCTCGTCCCAGCCGCCGGACCGGTTCTCGGCCTGCGGGGCGGGCCAGCCGCCGGAACGCTGTCCCTCGTCGTGCTGCGGCCCACCGGTCGCCCGCCAGCCGCCGCTGTCCTCGACGGAGCGGTTGTCCTGATCGGACTGCTCCGGAGTGGACCAGGCGTTGTCCGGCCGGGCGGCGCCCGGCACGGAGACCGCGGCGGCGGCACGGGCGGGCGGGTCGGCCGGCGGCCAGGTGGCACCGGTCTGCTGACCCGGCGCCCAGGCCGGCTGGCTCTCCCGCGGGTTCCAGCCGCCCGAGCGGTTCGGGTCGTCGGACGCGGCGGGCTGCTCGTCGCGCGGGTTCCAGCCGCCGGAGCGGTTCGGGTCGTCCTGCTGCTGTGCGGCGGCCCAGCCACCGGCGCGACCGGAGGCGTCCTCGTGCTGCCCGCCGGTGGGCGCGAAGCCGCCGGAGCGGTGCGGGTCGTCAGCGGGGGCGGGCGTGACCCAGGTCTCGTTCGGCACGGTGGCCGGGGCGGGCACGTAACCGGTGCCGCGGGCGGCCGGGTCACCGGACGGCGACCAGCCCGGCTGCTCGCCGGAGCCCCACCCGGGTCGGTTCTGCTCGGCGGCCCAGGGGGCCTGCGACGGCTCGGCCGGGCTGCCCGGCGGCGTGGCGGCCCAGGCGGGCGGCGCCTGCTCGGCGCCGCGATCAGGGCCGGACTGCTCCTGGTTGCCCCAGGAGGGGCCACCGGAACCGGCCCAGGCGGGGTTGCCCTGGTCGTTGCCGCCCCAGGCGGGCTGCGGGACCTGGGCGGTCGCCCGCCCGGTCACCGGCTGCCCGGCGGGCGGGGCCCACGCGGGTGGCTGGTCGTCGTTCGCGGCCCAGGCCGGGGCCGGCTGCGCGGGCCGACCGGCCGGCGGGGGCGGTGCCCAGCCGAGGTCGGGTGCGCCGTTGTACCCGTTGTCCTGCTGCGCCGGCTGATCGCCGTACGGCACCGGTCCGCCGGTGCCCGGCGACACCTCGCCCGGCTCCTGGCCGGGGCGGTGCGGAGCCTCGGACGTCATGGGTGCGCCTCCTCCATCACAGGTCGGCCGCCGATGCCGGTCGGGGGAACCGTCGGCACGGCTGCCGGCGTCGCCGGCGGGTACCGGCCGTGCGGGCTCCCCGCACCGTATCCGGTGGTCGCCCGGGGCCGCCCGGGGGAGCATCAGCGGTCACCGAAAGTCACCGGACGACGTCGATGGGTTTCGTTGTCCCGCGTCCGTCCGGAGTCAGCCGGTTGGCGACCGTGCCAACCGTACCGGGCGGTGGAGCGAGGTGGAATCCCGGTGCCGACCGACACCGATACGCCGAAGACCCGCCCGGTGCCGGGCGGGTCTTCGGACTGGAGGAGGTGAGAAAGGTCGATGGCGTCAGCTCATGTGACGCTGGGCGATGGCGAGAAGCTCCTCGCGGACCGCGGGCGAGTTGGCGGAGCGCAGCGCGTGCTCGATGGCGCGGGCGCGGCGGTTGGCGTCGCGGCGGGTGCGGATTCGCTCGATCATGCTCATCTCGGGTCTCTCCTCCTGGCTATTCGGTTGTCAGCCCCTTGATGTCTCTATTTAAGCGCACCGGAACGGCCGCCGCCATCGATTATTAGGTGAGCTGAACCACGTACCTACGGATCGTAGGTGTTCACACCCTCAGATCCGACGAATCCGTTCCCAAAAAAGTCACGGCCGGTGTGCCGGGCGTTCACCCGTGGCACACCGGCCGTGACCGGAGCGGTGGTGCGTCAGGTCCAGGCGAGCAGCGCCGCCTCCGGGTCGGCCAGGAAGTCCCCGATGTCGCGGAGGAACTTCGAACCCAGCTCACCGTCGATGATCCGGTGGTCGAAGGACAGGCCCAGCGTGGTCACCAGGCGCGGCTTCACCTTGCCCTTGTGCACCCACGGCTGCTCCCGTACCGCGCCGAAGGCGAGGATCGCCGACTCACCCGGGGGCAGGATGGGCGTACCGGTGTCGACGCCGAAGACGCCGACGTTGGTGATGGTGAGCGTGCCGCCGGACATGTCCGCCGGGGACGTCTTGCCCGACTTCGCGGTCTGCACCAGTTCCGTCATCGCGTCCGCCAGCTCGCGCAGCGAGAGCCGCCCGGCGTCCTTGATGTTCGGCACGATCAGGCCGCGCTCGGTGGCCGCCGCGATGCCGAGGTTGACGTACTCCTTCACCACGATCTCGTCGCCGGCCCAGGTCGAGTTGACCATCGGGTGCCGCTTGACGGCCAGGAGCACCGCCTTGGCGACCAGCAGCAGCGGCGAGACCCGCACGTCCCGCCACTCGCGCCGTTCACGCAGCCGGTCCAGCGCCTTCATCGCCCGGGTCACGTCGACGGTCAGGAACTCCGTCACGTGCGGGGCGGTGAACGCCGAGCGGGCCATGTTCTCCGCGGTGAGCTTGCGTACCCCCTTGACCGGGATGCGCTGCTCGCGGTCCGCGCCGAAGCTCGCGGCCGACGCGGCAGGCGCCGCGACCGTCAGCGGCTCGGCCGCCGCCGGGGTCGCGCTCGCCGCCCGCTGTACGTCCTCACGGGTGATCGAGCCGAGCGGACCCGAGCCGGTGAGCGTGGCCAGGTCGATGCCGAGATCCTTCGCCAGCTTGCGGACCGGCGGCTTGGCCAGAACCGGGCCGGAGACCCGGCCGTTGCCGTTGACCGCCGGCGCCGGCGCCGGAGCGGGCGCCACCGGCGCGGGAGCGACAGGCGCGGGTGCCACCGGGGCGGCGGCCTGAACCGGTGCCGCGGCCGGCGCGTCGCCCTTGCGGGGGCGGCGCTTGGCCGGGGCGTTGCGCGGGCCGTAGCCGACCAGCACGGCGGTACGCCCACCCGGGGCCACACCACCGATCAGGCCCGGCTCGACCATGCCCTCGGCCGGCGCGACCTGGACCGCTGCAAGCGACGCGGCCGACGGGGCGGGCAGGTCCGACGCCGGGGTCGCGGTCGTCGACTCCTCGATCGGCCCGGCGTTCGGATCGGTGTCGATCGCGATGATCGGTACGCCGACCTCGACCGTCGACCCCTCCGGGTGGAAGATCGCCTGCACCCGGCCGGCCCACTTCGCCGGGATCTCGACCGCCGCCTTGGCGGTCTCCACCTCGACGATCGGCTGGTTCAGCTCGATGTCGTCGCCGACCTTGACCAGCCAGGCGAGGATCTCGCCCTCGGTCAGGCCCTCGCCCAGGTCGGGAAGGTTGAACTCCTTGATCCGGGACATGCCGCTCACCAGCCGAACGTGCGGTCGACGGCGTCGAGCACCCGGTCCAGGTCGGGCAGGTACTCCTCCTCCACCCGGGCGGCCGGGTAGGGGGTGTCGAAGCCGGTCACCCGCAGCACCGGGGACTCCAGGGAGTAGAAGCACTCCTCGGTGATCCGGGCCGCGATCTCCGACCCGAGACCCAGGTTGCCCGGGGCCTCGTGCACGACCACGCAGCGGCCGGTGCGCCGCACCGACTCGTACGCGGCGGTCAGGTCCAGCGGCGAGATCGTCCGCAGGTCGATGACCTCCAGCTCGCGGCCGTCCTCGGCGGCGGCGGTGGCCGCGTCGAGCGCGGTGCGGACCATCGGGCCGTACGCCAGGACCGTCGCGTCGGTGCCGGGCCGCGCGACCCGGGCCGAGTGCAGCGGGTACGCGTCGGCGATCGGCGCGTCCAGGTCCACCGGACCCTTCTCCCAGTAGCGCCGCTTCGGCTCCAGGAACACGATCGGGTCGTCCGACGCGATCGCCTGCTGGATCATCACGTACGCGTCCTGCGGGTTCGCGCAGCTCACCACCTTGAGACCGGCGGTGTGCGCGAAGTACGCCTCGGGCGACTCGGAGTGGTGCTCGACAGCGCCGATGCCGCCGCCGAACGGGATGCGGATGACCATCGGGATCCGCACCTTGCCCTGCGAGCGGTAGTGCATCTTCGCCACCTGCGACACGATCTGGTCGTACGCGGGGTAGACGAAGCCGTCGAACTGGATCTCGCAGACCGGCCGGAAGCCGCGGATGGCCAGGCCGACGGCGGTGCCGATGATGCCGGACTCGGCCAGCGGGGTGTCGATCACGCGCTGGTCGCCGAAGTCCTTCTGGAGGCCGTCGGTGATCCGGAACACGCCGCCGAGCTTGCCGACGTCCTCGCCCATGATGACGACCTTGGGGTCGTTCTCCAGGGCCCGCCGCAGGCCGGTGTTGAGCGCCTTGCCGAGGGTGAGCGTCTCCGTGGCCATCAGTGCGCGCTCCCCTCGAAGGACTCCATGTACTGCGCGAACCGGGCCCGCTGCTCGTCCAGTTCGGGAGAGCCGTTGGGGTAGACGTGGTCGAACATGGTCACCGGCTGCGGGTCGGGCATGGCGAGCACGCGCTCGCGCAGGTGCACCGACTCGGTGCGGGCCTGCTCGTCGACAGCGGTGAAGAACGACTCGTCGGCGATCTTCTGCTTGGTCAGGAACGCCTTCATCCGGGCGATCGGGTCCTTCGCCTGCCACGCCTCGACCTCGCTGGCGATGCGGTAGCGGGTCGGGTCGTCGGAGGTGGTGTGCGCGCCCATCCGGTAGGTGTACGCCTCGATCAGGCTCGGGCCCTGGCCGTTGCGCGCGTTGTCCAGCGCGTGCCGGGTCACCGCGTACGACGCGAGCACGTCGTTGCCGTCCACCCGGACGCCGGGGAAGCCGAACCCGCCGGCCCGCCGGTACAGCGGCACGCGGGTCTGCCGCTCCAGCGGCTCGGAGATGGCGTACTGGTTGTTCTGGCAGAAGAACACCAGCGGGGCGTTGAAGACGCTGGCCCAGACGAACGACTCGTTGACGTCGCCCTGGCTGGTGGCGCCGTCGCCGAAGTAGGCGATGACCGCCTCGCCGTCCTCGCCGCCGGTCTTGCCGTCCATGGCGACACCCATGGCGTACCCGGTCGCGTGCAGGGTCTGAGCCCCGATCACGATCGTGTACATGTTGAACTTGAACTCGTTCGGATCCCAGCCGCCCTGGTCGACGCCGCGGAACAGGCCCAGCGGCATGATCGGGTCGATGCCGCGGCAGTAGAGCACGCCGTGCTCGCGGTAGGTCGGGAAGGCCATGTCCTGCGTACGCAGCGCCCGGCCGGAGCCGACCTGCGCGGCCTCCTGGCCCAGCAGGCTGGCCCACAGTCCCAGCTCGCCCTGGCGCTGCAGAGCGGTGGCCTCGGCGTCCAGCTTGCGGACCAGCACGAGGTCGCGGTACAGCCCGCGGTACTCCTCGTCGGTGAAGTCGACGCGGTACTCGGTCCCGTCCGGGCCGAGCGCGCTCTCGATCCGCTCACCCTCGGGGGTGAGCAGTTGTACGAGTTCCGGTTCACCGGTCGCGGCGGCGCGCCTGGTGCGGGGTGCGGCCCGCTTGCTGCGGGTGGCGGCCCCGGGGTCGCCCTTTGCCATCCGTCTCTCCCTGTCTGTCTGCGCCGGCGCCGGGGGTTACCCGAGCCGAGCACCTCGTGCGCCCGCCCGGCTGGTGCCGGGTCGGTCCCTGGCGACCGCGCCTGACCCCGGTAGGGGTTGCCGCGCGGCGTGAGCCGGAGTCGGTCGGGGACAGACCCAGGCCCGGGAGCGCCGGCGCCGTTCCGCACCAGCCGCGGGGTACGCGGAGGTGGCGGCTGCGTTGCCGTCGTGTCTGAATGATTGCAGAGGAGGTGAGCGGGCCCACAGTATGGCCTCCCTCGCCGGTGAGGTTCGATCGGGTTCACGACGGATAGGCGCTTTTGTCCGCAGTGGCGGGTGCGGCCGACGTACAAAATGTGTGTCGACACGCGGTTGCGGCTGGTGAACTGAGCGTCACTGGGTCAAGCTTGCGGTGAGCTGTTGCGCGGCATTTGTCCGAATATCCGCGCGTGCTCTTCGTCCGTCCGTGCGTGAGGAGTGTGCCGGTGTCCGAACCAGAGGGTCCGCCCGGTACGCCCTTCCTCGGCCGGCACCGGGCGCTGCCCGCCTCCCCGTACCGCCGGGTCGTGGGCGCGCACCGCGCCCCCGGAACGGGCGGTCCCAGCCGCGGCTACCTGCTCACCGTGGCGTTGCTCGCCGGCACCGCGTCGATGCCGATCCTCGCCGCGATCAGCACCGGGTCGGCCACCGTCGGCAACAGCGCCCTCCCCGACACCAGCACGCCGTTCCTGCCGACCCCCTCGGTCGGCCCGGTGGTCATCCCGATGCCCCAGGGCACCCAGGCCCCGGCGCCGTCCACGCCCACGCCCGCCGTCGACGTGACATCGGTGCCCCCGGCGCGGCCGGTGCTCCCGGCGGCACCGGCCCTGCCCGACGACAGCGACCTCGGCTCCCGGCACCGGTCCCGCCCGGTCGCCGCGCCCCCGCCGCCGGCCGCGCCGGTCCGGCCCACCCCGGTCCGCCCGCCGCGCCCGTCGCCGGTGCCCTCACCGTCGCCGTCGCACTCGCCGTCGGACCCGGCCACGCCGACGCCCGAGCCGAGCCCGAGCCCGAGCCCCGAGCCGTCGGTCACGACCGCCGAGCCGACACCCTCGGCAGGTTCGTCCGACCCGTCCAGCCCATCGGATCCGTCCGGTCCCGCCGACCCGTCCGGTCCCGCCGACCCGTCCGGTCCCGCCGACCCGTCCGGTCCCGCCGATCCGTCGGGTTCCGCCGGGCCGTCCGCCACGTCTGTTCCGTCCGACCCGGCCAGCCCGTCGGTCTCCCACACCTCATGATCCACACCACTCCGGCGTGGTGGTGCGGTCCCGACCGGCCCGATGCAGCCACCTCGCCGAGATGGTGTGGATCAACGGTGTCCGGGTTCGTGCCCCTCGTGTCGAGCGGTGCGGTCAGGGGACGGCAGGCCACATGATCGACACCATCACGGCGTGGTGGTGTGGTTCCGGCCGGCCCAATGCCGCCACTTCGCCGAGGTGGTGTGGATCAAGGAGGTCCGGGCCATGCCCCACTCGTGTCGGGCCGGGGTGGTCAGGGCATGGCAGGCGCATGATCGATACCACTACGGCGTGGTGGTGTGGTTCCGGCCAGCCCAATGCCGCCACTTCGCCGAGGTGGTGTGGATCAACGAGATCCCGGGTTCATTTCCCTGGTGTTGGGCGGGGTGGTCTGGAGGGTGCAGGCCACATGATCGACACCATTACGGCGTGGTGGTGTGGTTTCGGTCGGCGCGATGCAGCCACCTCGCCGAGATGGTGTGGATCACCGAGGGGGCGAGGTGATCGGGGTCGGTCTTGCATGATCGGCACCAGCTCGGCGTGGTGGTGTGGTTCTGGCCGGTCGGATGCCGCCACCTCGACGAGGTGGTGCCGAATCAATGCGGGGCGCGAGTGCCTAGGCCGGGTCGTCGGTGAGGCGGTGGCGGTTCGCCTCGATCCAGGCGTTCAGCGCCTCCGGGTCGTCCGGGTCCACCCCGTCCGCCATGAGCTGGGCCACCGCCGCGGTGGCCGGGCTGCGCCGCTCGCCGGTGCTGTAGAGCCGCGCGAACTCCGGGACCATCTCGGTGATCGCCTCATCCGTCCGGGCGGCGGCCGACTGTGACAGTCCACGCTGCCGGGCCGCGTACGCCGCCCAGGCGCGCAGCACCCGGGGCAGCATCGCCGCGTCGTCCATGTCCAGCACGGCCCGGCGGTGCACCCAGTCGAGCAGGAACAGCTCCGCGACCATCGGGCTCCACCGCATCGGGTCGGCATCCGGGAAGCTGGCCGCGTGGTCGAGTAGCAGGCCGAGGCAGAAGTGCAGCGAGGCCAGCTCGCCGTCGGCCACCTCGGGCAGCCCGAACCGGGCCGCCTCGGGTGAGTCGAGGAAGGCGCGCACCAGGCGGGTGCGCTCCTCGTCGGTGGGCGGCGGCACGACCGCCGGACCGGCCGGCGGGGTCGGCCCCGGGAGTACGGCCAGCCGGGCGCCCACGAGCGCCCGGTCGGTGGCGAGCGAGCCCTGTGCGGGCAGCTCGGTGAGGTCGTCGGTGACCGCCAGGTGGCGGCTCACCTCGGCGTGCATCCGGGCCGGGTCCTCGGTGCGGAACCAGGTGAACTCGTCCTCGGTGCAGATCTCCCGGGCCTGCTCCACGATCCGTCCGGCCGGGCCGCCGACGAAGACGTCCTTGGTGATGCCGATGTTGTGGTCGACGAGCGCCACCAGGGCGTGCTCCGGGCCGCCTTCCTCCTCGTCGTCGTACGCGAACGTGGCGAGGTAGGAGGTCTGGTCGCCGTACACGTCGCCGTAGGCCCAGGCGCCGGTGACGCGCACCCGGCCGAGCTGGCCGGCCCACGACGGGGCGTACGCGCCGGGCCGGACCCGGGCGGCGCCCTCGGCGTCGGGCACCAGGGCGGCGAAGACGGCCCGCAGTGTGGTCGCGGCGGCGCTGCGGCGCCGGGACGTGGCGGCGAGGAAGCCGCTGACGAACTCGCGGACGGCCCGCTCCCGGTCGTGCTCCGCGACGGCGTAGACGCTGCCCAGCAACGCCGCGCCGAGCATCTCCGCGTCCAGGGCCGAGTCGAGCCTCGTCACGTCGCGCGCGGCGTGCAGCACCGCGTCGTAGGGGGTCTGTGGCGTGGCCATGCATCGACCCTACGCCGCACCGGCCGCCCCCACACCGGTCAGCACGCCGGGTTCAGCGCCGTCCCGCCTCGCGCAGCGCGTCCCGGGCCGTGCCGTAGCGCGCCAGCACCGCCCAGACCGGGTCCAGCACGTACTTCTCCCCGACGCTGCCCACCGAGGTGAGCAGGCGCTCCTCCGCCCGCCGCCGGGCCCGCCGGGCGGCCCACCCCACCACCGGCCGGGTGACCGCCGCGACGAGCAGCCCGGCCAGCAGGCCACCGAGCAGCAGGACCGTGGGCCAGGGCACCACACCGAGCGTCGGGTGTTCGAGCGGCGGCAGGCCGAGCAGACGCACCGCGTACCCGAGGAGCAGCCAGACCAGGCCGGCCAGCGCGGCGAGGGTGACCAGCCACTGGAGCACGCCCACCACCCGCCACCAGCCGGGCCGCCGGTCCATGCCCAGGTCGGTCGCGGCGACCGCGTGGTCGAGCGCGCCCGGCAGGTCGGCCTGCCGGGCCCGGGCCGCGGCGGTCACCGCGGCCGGCCACGGCGCCGGCAGACCGGCGCCGGACCGGTCGGCCACCGCGCGGATCGCCAGCGTCAGCGCCGAGCGCTGCGCGGCTGTCGGATCGGGTACGGAGGTCGCCGCGACCAGGCTCTCCGCCGGCGCGTCCGGATCCCGCCCGGAGAGGTGCAACCGGCGCAGCGGATCCGGCCGCAGCTTGCGCCAGCTCCGCAGCATCGGCCAGCCGGTGTTGCCGACCGCCCGGTGCCGGTACGCGCCCTCGACCGCCGCCGCCACTGTCGGCACCCCGGCCGCCCCGGCGAGGGCCCGGGTCAGCTCCTGCGCCGAGGCGTCACCGGGCCGGGTGCGCGGCGGTTCCGGCCCCACGAGCGGTTCGAGATCGGCCACCACGGCGTCCACGTCGCCGGAGAGCCGGCGCAGCGCGGCCTGCCGTTCGGCGACCGTACGCTCCAGCTCGGCCCGCAGCCCGTCCAGCCCGTTCGGGTCCACCGCGACGGTCGGCAGCAGCGGCACCCCGCCCAGCCCGTCGGCGTCGAGCAGCCGGCGCAGGTCGTCGAGGACCTTCGGCAGCTCGGTCGGATGCAGCCGGTCGGCCTGGTTGAGCACCACGACCGTGACGTCCTTGTGCCTGTGGAACTCCCGCAGGTAGCTGGTGTGGATCACGCGGTCGGCGTACTTCTGCGGGTCGACCACCCACACCACGAGGTCGACGAGGCCGAGCAGGCGGTCGACCTCCAGCCGGTGGCCGTGCTGCACCGAGTCGAAGTCGGGCAGGTCGAGCAGGACGAGGCCGTGCAGGTTCGACTCGTCGTCGGCGTCCAGCGGGCTCTCCCGGACGAACCGGTGCCGGGGCAGCACCCCGACCCAGTCGAGCAGCCGTACCGCGCCGTCGAGCGGGCCCCACACGCAGGCGTGCGCCACACCGGTGGTCGGCCGGCGTACGCCCACCGGCGACAGGTCGAGCCGCGCCAGCGAGTTGAACAGGCTCGACTTGCCGCTGCCGGTCGCGCCGGCGAGCGCGACCACCGTGTGGCGGCCGGAGAGCGCCAGCCGGTCACCGGCGCGCTCGACCACCGTGTGCGCGGCGACGAGCTGGGCGTCGGGCACGTGGCCGTCCACCGCGCCGAGGAACCGCTGGATCGCGGTCAGCCGTTCGATCAGGGTGTCCGGGTCGACCCGCTGCTCGCCCCGCATCGCCTCGCGCATCCGTCCCACGATGTTGCCCACGGTGCCGTCCTTGCTCGCGCTCACGGTGCGTTCCTTGCTCGCGACTGCGGGGCTCGCAGGACCGGCTCGCTCCTCGCGCTCACGGGCGACCGTCCTGCTCGGGGGCCGGGAACAGGCCGCTGCGGTGCCGGGCCCGCTCGACCTCGACGGCGGCCCAGCGCAGCGCAGCGCCGGCGTTGGCTGCGGGGCGCTCGGCCTCGGTACGGCTCAGGTAGCGCTCGGCCTCCTCGGCCAGCAGCTTGCCGACCCGGTCGAGCAGGTCGACGCGGGCCTTGCGGGCCAGGTTGCGCACCGCCTGGTCCCCGAAGATCGCCTGGAGCACGGTCTGCCCGGCGACCGCCGTGCCGGTGCCCGCGGCGACCTCCAGCCCGGTCGGGATGAACGCGGTGGAGGCGAACACGCCGATCATGACGGCGAGGCCGGTGGCGTTCACCGCGTACGCGGCCGTGCGGGCCACGAACCGCCGGTCGCCGCCCTCGACCCGGACCAGCTCCAGCACGCCGCGCTGCCAGTCGCGGACCAGCTGCTCGGCCCGCTCGGGCAGGTCGGCCGAGGGGTGGGCCAGGTCCGGCTCCAGCAGCGCCGCGCCCGCCGGGTGCGCCTTCCAGCCGGTGTACGCGTTCTCCGCCGCCTCGGCGGCCACCCCGCGCAGCAGCGTGACGAGCTGGGACTCGATCGCGGTACGCAGTTCCGCGGCGGGAGCGGGCCGCCCGGTGACCGCCGCGACCACCCGGTCGCGCAGGCGCCCGATGCGGGCCTCCAGCCCGCGGAAGAAGTCGCCGGTGCCGATGAACTCCTGCCAGCGGGCCAGCACCTCGCCGCGTAGCAGCCGGCCGTCCCTGAGCCCCTGGTCGACGCTCCGCTCCGCGCTCCGGTACGCGGCCTGGACCCGCTCGTCCAGCGCGTCGGCGGCGGTGACCTGCTCGTCGGCGGCCTCGGCCAGCCCTTCGACGACCGGGTGCACCGCGGCCAGCGCGCCGTCGAGTGTCTGCCGGACCACCGCGGCGCGGGCCTCGGCGTCGGCGGCGAGCCGGGCGAACCAGTCGCTCAGCGGCGCGGTGATCCGGTCCGGCAGCAGCCCTTGCCCGTCCACCCAGGTCTCCGGTAGCACGAACAGCGGCGAGGCGCCCAGCTCCTGCTCGGCGAGCATCTCGGACAGGTGGGCGGCGACCTCGTCGGCTGCCTCCGGGGGCACCCGGTCGAGCACCATCGCCACGGCGGTGCCCCGGGCGCGGGCGCTGCGGAGCAGTTCCCAGGGGACGGCGTCGGCGTACCGGGCGGCGGTGGTGACGAACAGCCAGAGGTCGGCGGCGGCGAGCAGCTGACCGGCGAGCGCCCGGTTGGCGTCGACCACCGAGTCGATGTCCGGCGCGTCGAGGAAGGCCAGGCCGGGCGGCAGCGCCGGCGCGGTGACCAGGTGCAGGGTGCCCGGCTGCTCGCTGGGCTCGGTGGTCCGGGTCAGGCCGGGCAGCAGTTCGCCCTGCCGGAACCAGGCCGCGTCGGCCGGGCTGCACACCAGCACCGGGGAGCGGGTGGTGGGGCGGAGCACGCCCGCCGCGCTGACCCGGGCCTGGACCAGGCTGTTGACGAGTGTCGACTTGCCGGCGCCGGTGGAGCCGCCGACGACCACCAGGAGCGGGGCGTCGAGCCGGGCCAGCCGGGGCAGCAGGTAGTCGTCGAGCTGGTCGGTGAGGCTCGTGGCGGCGTGCCGGGCCGGCTCGGCCGAGGGAAGGGTGAGCGGGAAGCGGGCCGCACCGATTGCCGCGCGCAGGCCGGTGAGCGCGGCGGGCAGGCCGTCGGCGGCGTGAGCAGGCTGATCGTCGCCCGTGGCGGGCCCGGTGCGGGCTGCGACGGCGGGCGCGCCGGCACGGGTGGCGGAATCGCCATGCGTCGTCACCGCTAAAGCGTGCCCGACCGACGCAAGGTAAGACAACCGGACAGTAGTAACGGTCGGGTTGCGCCGGGTCGGCTCAACCCCGACTTGCGGATTGGCGATCGCGTGGCACTATTGAGTCAAGTTCACTCAACTTGTGGTGCGGTCGCTTACCGGCGACCCGCCGGGCAGGCCGTCTGACCTGCTCACCCGTTACGAAGCGAGGAAGCGAACATGGCACGTGCGGTCGGCATCGACCTCGGCACGACGAACTCCTGCGTCAGCGTTCTCGAGGGCGGTGAGCCCACCGTCATCGCCAACGCCGAGGGCTCGCGTACGACTCCCTCGATCGTCGCGTTCGCCCGCAACGGCGAGGTGCTCGTCGGTGAGGTCGCCAAGCGCCAGGCGGTGACCAACCCCGACCGGACCATCCGGTCGGTCAAGCGTGAGATCGGCACCAACTGGACCGTCGACATCGACGGCAAGAAGTACACCCCGCAGGAGATCTCGGCGCGCACGCTGATGAAGCTCAAGCGGGATGCCGAGGCGTACCTGGGCGAGCAGATCACCGACGCGGTGATCACCGTCCCGGCCTACTTCAACGACGGGCAGCGCCAGGCCACCAAGGAGGCCGGTGAGATCGCCGGCTTCAACGTGCTGCGGATCGTGAACGAGCCGACCGCGGCGGCGCTGGCGTACGGCCTGGACAAGGGCTCCAAGGAGCAGACCGTCCTGGTCTTCGACCTCGGTGGCGGCACCTTCGACGTGTCGCTGCTGGAGCTGGCCGAGGGCGTGGTGGAGGTCAAGTCCACCAGCGGTGACAACCAGCTCGGTGGTGACGACTGGGACCAGCGCATCATCGACCACCTGGTGAAGACGTTCCGTGGCGAGCACGGCATCGACCTCTCGCAGGACAAGATGGCCATGCAGCGGCTCAAGGAGGCCGCCGAGAAGGCCAAGATCGAGCTGTCCGCCGCCACCACCAGCAACATCAACCTGCCGTACATCACCGCCGGTTCGGCCGGTCCGCTGCACCTGGACGTGACGCTCAGCCGCGCCGAGTTCCAGCGCATGACGCAGGACCTGCTGGACCGCTGCAAGGGCCCGTTCGAGCAGGCCGTCAAGGACGCCGGCATCAAGATCTCCGACGTCGACCACGTCATCCTGGTCGGCGGCTCGACCCGCATGCCGGCCGTGACCGACCTGGTCAAGCAGCTCACCGGCCGCGACCCGAACAAGGGCGTCAACCCGGACGAGGTCGTCGCCGTCGGCGCCGCCCTCCAGGCCGGTGTGCTCAAGGGCGAGGTCAAGGACGTCCTGCTGCTCGACGTGACCCCGCTGAGCCTGGGCATCGAGACCAAGGGCGGCATCTTCACCAAGCTGATCGAGCGCAACACCACCATCCCGACCAAGCGCTCCGAGGTGTTCACCACCGCCGACGACAACCAGCCGTCGGTGCTGATCCAGGTGTTCCAGGGCGAGCGGGACATCGCCGCCTACAACAAGAAGCTCGGCACCTTCGAGCTGACCGGTCTCCCGCCGGCCCCGCGCGGCGTGCCGCAGATCGAGGTCACGTTCGACATCGACGCCAACGGCATCGTGAACGTGCACGCCAAGGACCTGGGCACCGGCAAGGAGCAGAAGATGACGATCACCGGCGGCTCCTCGCTGCCGAAGGACGACATCGAGCGGATGCGCCGGGACGCCGAGGAGCACGCCGACGAGGACAAGCGTCGTCGTGAGGAGGCCGAGACCCGCAACGTGGCCGAGGCGCTCCAGTGGCAGACCGAGAAGTTCCTCGCCGAGAGCGGCGACAAGCTGCCCGGCGAGAACCGCGACCAGCTCAACGAGGCGCTCGGCGAGCTGCGCAGCGCCCTCGGCGGGCAGGACATCGAGAAGATCAAGTCCGCGCACGAGAAGCTGGCGCAGGTCTCCCAGCAGGCGGGCTCGCTGCTCTACGCCCAGCAGCAGGAGGGCGAGCAGACCGCACCAGGTGCGGCCGGGCCGGGTGCCGGCGCGGGCGCGGCCGGTGGCCCGAAGGCCGGTGGCGACGACGACGTGGTCGACGCGGAGATCGTGGACGAGGACAAGAAGTGACATCCGGTCCCGGACACGATTCGCACGGCAGAGGGATGAGGTAACCGCATGACGGACAAGCCACGAGCGGCCGACCCGGGTGCCACCGGGTCGGCGCCGGGCGCCGGGAAGGACACCGGCGACGAACCCCGGGTCGTCATCCGCGACAAGCGCAAGCTCGGCAAGGTGACCGAGCAGCCGGCGAACGACGCCTCGGCGGCCGACGCGGCCGCCGACGCGCCCGCCGAAGGGCTGGTCGAGGAGGCCGAGGTCGTGGTCGACGAGATCGGCGGCGAGGCCGAGGTCAGCGGTCCGACCGTGGTCGACTCGCCCGTCGAGCCGAACGGCGGGACCGGCACTGACACGCCGCTCGGCGCCGAGCTGGAGTCGCTCCGCACCGACCTGGAGGAGCGCACCCGCGACCTCCAGCGGGTGACTGCGGAGTACGCCAACTACCGCAAGCGGGTCGACCGGGACCGCAACCTGGTGCAGGAGCAGGCCACCGGGGCGGTGCTCACCGCGCTGCTGCCGATCCTCGACGACCTGGACCGGGCCCGCGAGCACGGCGACCTGGTGGGCCCGTTCGGCAGCGTGGCCGAGCAGCTCACCGGCGCGCTGGCCAAGTTCGGCCTGACCGCGTTCGGCGAGCAGGGTGACCCGTTCGACCCGACCCGGCACGAGGCGGTGGCGCACCAGACCTCCGCCGACGTGACGGAGCCGACCTGCGTACAGGTCATGCGCCGTGGTTACCAGCTCGGCGAGCGGCTGCTGCGGCCCGCCATGGTCGCGGTCGCGGACCCGGAGTAGTGCCGACCCGTGACGTCCCGCCCGCCCGCACCGGGCGGGCGGGACGACCGGGGTTCGACCCGTGGAAGGGGGTGGACCGGTGAGTTCCAAGGACTGGATCGAGAAGGACTACTACGCCGCGTTGGGCGTGGACAAGTCCGCCTCCTCGGACGAGATCAAGAAGGCGTACCGCAAGTTGGCCCGGGAGTCGCACCCGGACCACAACCCCGGCGACACCGGTGCCGAGGAGCGGTTCAAGACCGTCTCCGAGGCGTACGCGGTGCTCGGTGACGAGAAGAAGCGCCGCGAGTACGACGAGATGCGCTCGCTGTTCGGCTCCGGCGCCTTCCGGCGCAACGCCCGCGGCGCGGGCCAGCCGGGCGGCATGCCGTTCGACGTCTCCGACCTGTTCGGCGGCGGTGCCGGGGGTGGGGACAGCCGGTTCAGCGGCGGCGGCTTCACCGACCTGTTCAGCTCGATCTTCTCCGGCGGTGCAGGTGGCGGCGGTCCGGCACGTCCGCGCGGCCCGGCCCGCGGCCGGGACGTCGAGACCGAGGTGGCGCTCGATTTCGAAGACGCGGTACGCGGCGTCACGCTGCCGCTGACGCTGCGCGCGCCCGGCGTCTGCGACACCTGCCACGGCAACGGCGCGAAGCCCGGCACCCAGCCGGTGGCCTGCCCGGTCTGCCACGGCGCCGGCGTGACCACCCGCAACCAGGGGTCGTTCAGTTTCTCCGAGCCGTGCCGCAACTGCCAGGGTGTCGGCACGATCGTCGAGGAGAAGTGCCCGGAGTGCCACGGCACCGGCGGGGTCACCAAGACCCGCACGCTGCACGTCCGCTTCCCCGCCGGGGTGTCGGACGGGCAGCGGATCCGCCTGGCCGGCCGAGGTGAGCCCGGCGAGCGGGGCGGTCCGGCGGGCGACCTGTTCGTGCAGGTGAAGGTCCGCCCGGACGAGCTGTTCGGGCGCATCGGGGACGACCTGACCCTGAACGTCCCGATCACGTACGCCGAGGCGGTTCTCGGCACGGACCTGCGCGTGCCGACCCTGGACGGGACGGTGACCCTGCGGGTGCCACCGGGTACGCCCAGCGGGCGGGTGCTGCGTGCCCGCGGCAAGGGCGTCGTACGCAAGGACGGCCGCGCCGGTGACCTGCTGGTCACGCTCGACGTGGTGGTTCCGGCGAAGGTCTCGGACGAGGCGCGGGCGGCGCTGGAGACCTTCGCGGCGCAGACTCCGCCCGCCGCGCGGGAACATCTCGACGCGCGGGTACGTCGATTCAGTTGACGGCGGCACCGGAGGTGAGCGGGCATGTCGGAGGAGTACGTCGGCTCGGGTGACCAGGCATACGAGGCCAAGGTCTTGATGATCTCGGTGGCCGCGCGGATGGCGGGGATGCACCCCCAGACGCTGCGCCAGTACGACCGGCTGGGCCTGGTGCAGGCCGGCCGGGCGTCCGGCGGCGGTCGCCGGTACAGCGTCCGGGACGTGGTGCTGCTCCGCGAGGTGCAGCGGCTCAGCCAGGACGACGGGATCAACCTGGCCGGGGTCAAGCGGATCATCGGGTTGGAGCGGCTGCTCGAAGAGGCGCAGCAGCGGGTGGCCCGGCTGGAGGCGGAACTGGACGCCGCGTACCGGCGGATCGCCGAGCTGGAGTCGCTCGGTGGCTTCCCCCGCGGCGACCTCGTGCCCACCAACCGCACATCCACCGCGCTCGTCGTCTGGCGTCCGCGCCGCGCTCCCGACCGCTGATTCCGTACCTGAAGGCCGGCGCGCCCCGCTCCCCCGGGGCCGCGCCGGCCTTCGTCGTTCCCCGGGCGGTTCGCGGGCCGGGTCAGGGGAAAGCGGGGTACGGCAGAGCGGGGTCAACTAGGCTTTTCCGTAGGGGCAAAAGCCCCAAAGCGGATTCCGGGCTGGCGGGGGGAGTCATGACGGAACCGGCGAAGAAGGTGGCCGAGCGCGCGGAGGAACGGCTGGAGAAGGTGGCCGAGAACGTGCGCGAGCGGTTTGACCGGGTCACCGAGGGACGCTTCAGCGACAAGGTCAAGGAAGGGCGCTTCGCCGACCAGACGGACCACGGCGTGGACCGGGCGCGGGACGACGAGCGGCGCAAGAAGCAGGGCGGGTCGACCTAGACGATCCGCCGACGTGCGGGCCGGGATCCACGGGGGATCCCGGCCCGTTCGTGTTCTGCAGGGCCGGCCGGGACGTCGGGCTGCTCCCGGGCGGGCACCACGCACCCGCCCTCGCGGTCGATCATGAAGTTGGCGGTGACAAACCGGACACCAAACACCGCCAAGTTCATGATCGACCAGGCCGGTCGGGTCGACGTGGCCAGCGAGGTCGACGTGGGCGGGTCGAGGTGGTCAGAGGCGGCGGTTCTCCCGGACCAGGCCGCCCTCGCACCAGTCCCGGTAGACGAAGAGATCCGGCCGGGCGAGCAGCACCCGGCTGTTGTGCGCCCAGTTGCGCATCAGGTCGTCGCCGGACTTCTCGGCCTGCTCGACCAGCTTGCGGAACCGGCGCTTGGGGTGGGCGCGGAAGTTCGTCCGGATGCCGTCGGCGGCGTAGATGTAGAGGCAGTGCAGCGTGAACCGCCGCGCCGGGCAGCCCTGATCCATGGCCAGATCGAACAGCGTCTGCACCAGATGGTCACCGGCGACCAGCAGATCCCAGTCGGGCGGCATCGAGGTCAGCGGCACCGAATCCGGCTGATAGGCCCACGCCCGAAGCTCGGCGGGCGAGGGATCGACCGGGTTGGCGAAGCCGCGGAACGTCTCTTCCTGCACGCTCACCGGCCGACCTTCCGCTTGCGCTGGCGGGGGCGCAGGCCACCCGCGGACCCTGGCTGCTGGGCCGAAACGTTAACGCGGTTGGACGGAGCAGGGGTAGACCTTCCCGGGATCAATTTGACAACGCCGGGCCGGATCTGCCCTGCGGCTGATCCGGCCCGGCCCGGTCAGTCGCCGGTGCCCAGGGGCAGCGGCGCGGGCGGCCGTGCGGCGGCGGCGCGGGTGCGCAGCCACTGCTTGAACCACGGGCTGTCCGGCAGGCGGGCGAGCAGCGGCCCGGTCACCACCGTGATCAACACGTACGCGGTGGCGAGCGCGGCGAGCTTCGGCTCCACCGGGTAGACGGCCGCGACGGCCAGCCCGGCGATGACGATGGAGAACTCGCCGCGCGGGGTCAGCGCCAGGCCGGCCCGCCAGCGTCCGGGCTCGGCGATCCCGGCCCGGCGGGCGGCCAGGTAGCCGGTGGCCACCTTCGTCGCCATGGTCACCACTGCGAGCAGCAGCGCGGGCAGCAGCACCGGCGGCATGTCCAACGGGTTGGTGACCAGCCCGAAGAACACGAAGAAGACCGCGGCGAACAGATCACGCAGCGGGGAGAGCAGCTCGGTGGCGTGGTGCGCCACCGGCCCGGACAGCGCGATGCCCACCAGGAACGCGCCGACCGCCGCCGACACCTGGAGCTTGGCCGCGACACCGGCGACCAGCAGGGTCAGGCCGAGCACGCCGAGCAGCAGCGCCTCCGGATCCTTGGCGGAGAGCGCGGCGGAGATCAGGTGGCCGTACCGGATCGCCACGGCCAGCACCACGACCACGGTGAACACCGCGACGGCGAGCGCGATGCCGCCCTTCATCAGGCCGACCCCGGCGAGCAGCGCGGTGACCAGCGGCAGGTAGAGGGCCATCGCCAGGTCCTCGATCACCAGGACGGAGAGGATCACCGGGGTCTCCCGGTTACCGACCCGGCCCAGGTCGCCGAGCACCTTCGCGATCACGCCGGACGACGACACCCAGGTCACGCCCGCGAGCACCACCGCCGCCACCCAGCCCCAGCCGAGCAGGAGCGCGAAGGCGAACCCGGGCAGCGCGTTGAACACCGCGTCGATCAGGCCGGCCGGCGCGGCGGACCGGAGGTTGCCCACCAGCTCGTTCGCGCTGTACTCCAGGCCGAGCATGACCAGCAGCAGGATCACGCCGATCTCGGCGCCGACCGCGAAGAACTCCTCGCTGGCGTTGAGCGGCAGCAGACCACCGTGCCCGAACGCCAGGCCGGCGAGCAGGTACAGGGGGATGGGCGACACGCCGAAGCGACGGCTCAGCCGGCCGAGCAGGCCGAGCAGGAGCAGCAGCGCACCGACCTCGATGAGCAGGATTGTGGTTTCGTGCATACGCGTCAGCCGTCCGGATCGGTCTCGGCGAGGATCGCGGTCACGCCGTCGAGCCCCTGACGGGTACCGACCACGACGACCACATCGCCGGCTTCGAACCGGAAGGTGGGATCGGGCGAGACGTTCACGGCGCCCTGACGCAGCACGGCCACGATCGACGCGCTGGTCCGGGTGCGTGCCTTGGTGTCCGCGAGCCGCCTGCCGACGTACTTCGACCCTGCCGGCATGGCGATCTGCTCGGTCAGCAGCCCGGCGGCCTGCTCGCGCAGCCCGGAGAGCTGACCCAGCATCAGCGACGCGCCGAGGATGTCGGCGAGCGCCTCCGCCTCGTCGTCGGTCAGGGGTATGTCATGTTGGCAGGAGTCGGGATCGTCCGGGTCGTATAGGACCAGGTCGCGGCGGCCATTGCGGTGGGAGACCACGCCGAGCCGGCGGCCGGACTCCGTCATCAGATCATGACGTACGCCGATCCCGGGCAGGGCGGTCTGTTCGACACGTACTCGCACGCCGGTGAGGCTACCGCTGCCACGCACGCACCGCGTCCGGGGCCGAACTACAGGCTGCACAATGCGGCTCGGGCGGCTCGTCTAGGTCCGTTCGGCCACGAACACGCCGACACCTTCGAGCGTCTCGGTGAGGCCGGTCGCGCGCAGGATCATCATCGCCTTGCCGACGACCGTGTCGGAGACTCCGTATTCCTTGCACAGTTGGGCGCGGCTCGGCAGCTTGGTGCCGGGTGGCCACTCTCCCGAATCGATCTTGCTCTTCAGTTCGTCTGCGAGCACTTGGTACTGCTGCTTGGGCATACACACTCCCCGGATGGCATGCCCATTCGACCATGCACCCACCTCCAACCTCAAGCAATTGTGGGTCGATCGTTGACCTACGACTGGTACCGATTGTAGGTTGCTGGCGAACGCTCCCGGATGGCACCTGGAGCTTCCAGGGTCGGGGCGGGCATCCCCCGTGGCTCGTCCCGACCCCCGTCCTCGGCGAGAAGGGACAGTGTCGTGCGCAATATCCTGCGAATACGTCCGAAGCGGCGGAACGCGCGCCCGCCCGACTCCGCGCCGGGCGGCCCCTACCGCTCCGCGTCGTACCTTCCGCTCCGGCCCTGGCAGGTGCGGGGCCGCAGCTTCAGGACGTGCCGGCGAGGGCTGGACCCCGCCGAGGTCGCCGCGTTCCTCGACCGCGTCGCCGGGGACCTCGCCGCCGCGTACGCCGAAGTCGCACGTAGCCGGGACGAGACGGCGCGGATCAGGGCGCGTTGCGCGAGTGGCAGTCCCGTCAGGCTCCCTCGATGCGCGACCTGGCCGGGCGGCCGTGACCGGGCGGTACGTGATCCATCTGCCGGTGCGCGCGGCGGACCTGGCCCGGGCGAAGATGCTCGGTCGCACGGCCGGCCGGTCGTTGGCGTTCCTCGCGGTGGTGGAGCTGGGCGGGATCACCGTGTCGACGGAGGACGACCAGTCCGTACGCCATTGGGTGTTCTGCGACCGCAAGCTGGACGGCGGCCGGCGTTGCGTGCTGCGCGCCGACCACGAGACTCCCTGCCTCGCGCGTCTCCCCGGCCGGACCGGAGGACGGTGACTCAGGTCACAGCGGTGGAGTTGAGCGGAATAGACTCAACTCTGGTTGTGTCATGTCCAGTGGACACGCCGATCCGGGGGAGCCCATGAACACGGAACGTCTCACCACCAAGAGCCGCGAAGCCATCACCGGTGCCGTCGCGCTGGCGAACCAGCGCGGTCACGCCACCGTGGAGCCCTGGCACCTGCTGCTGTCACTGCTGGACACCGAAGGCTCGACCGCCGCGGGCCTGCTGCGCGCCGTCGGAGCCGACCCCGCCGAGCTGCGCCGCGTCGCCCAGCGCTCGGTCGACGCGCTGCCGGCCGCACGCGGGTCGAGCATCGCCGAGCCGACCCTGGCCCGCGAGTTCGTCAACGCCATCGGCGCCGCCGAGCAGATCGCGCGGCCGCTGGGCGACGAGTACACCTCCACCGAGCACCTGCTGGCCGGGCTGGCCCGGGTCGGCGGCGCGGTCTCGGTAGCGCTGAAGAACTCCGGCGCCACCGAGGAGAACCTGGTCGCCGCGTTCCCGACCGTCCGGGGCGGCGACCGCCGGGTCACCACCGCCGACCCGGAGCAGACCTACCAGGCCCTCGCCAAGTACGGCGTGGACCTCACCGCCAGCGCCCGCGACGGCAAGATCGACCCGGTGATCGGCCGGGACTCGGAGATCCGCCGGGTGATCCAGGTGCTGTCCCGGCGTACCAAGAACAACCCGGTGCTGATCGGCGAGCCGGGCGTCGGCAAGACCGCGATCGTGGAGGGCCTGGCCCAGCGGATCGTGGCCGGCGACGTGCCGGAGTCGCTGCGGGACAAGAAGCTCGTCTCGCTCGACCTCGGCGCGATGGTCGCCGGTGCGTCCTACCGCGGTCAGTTCGAGGAGCGGCTGAAGTCCGTTCTGGAGGAGATCAAGAACTCCGACGGCCAGGTCATCACGTTCCTGGACGAGCTGCACACCGTGGTCGGCGCCGGCAAGGGCGAGGGCTCGATGGACGCCGGCAACATGCTCAAGCCGATGCTGGCGCGCGGCGAGCTGCGGATGGTCGGCGCGACCACGCTCGACGAGTACCGCGAGCACATCGAGAAGGACCCGGCCCTGGAGCGCCGCTTCCAGCCGGTGCTGGTCGGCGAGCCGACCATCGAGGACACCATCGGCATCCTGCGCGGGCTCAAGGAGCGCTACGAGGTGCACCACGGCGTACGGATCACCGACGCCGCACTCGTGGCCGCCGCCTCGCTCTCCGACCGGTACATCACCGACCGGTTCCTGCCGGACAAGGCGATCGACCTGGTGGACGAGTCAGCGTCCCGGCTGCGCATGGAGATCGACTCGCGCCCGGTCGAGGTGGACGAGATCGAGCGGGCGGTACGCCGCCTGGAGATCGAGGAGATGGCGCTCGCAAAGGAGCCGGACGCCGCGTCCGCCGAGCGTCTGGAGCGGCTGCGCAAGGAGCTGGCCGACAAGCGCGAGCAGCTCACCGCGCTCTCCGAGCGCTGGCAGACCGAGAAGAGTCACATCACCAAGCTCTCCACGGCCAAGGAGGAGCTGGAGCGCCTCGGTGGCGAGGCCGAGCGGGCCGAGCGCGACGGCGAGCTGGAACGCGCCGCCGAGCTGCGGTACGGCCGGATCCCCGCGCTGCGGACCGAGCTGAAGCAGGCCGAGGAGGAGCTGGCCCGGCTCCAGGCCGACGGCGCGATGCTCAAGGAGGAGGTCGGCGCGGACGACATCGCCGCAGTGGTCGCCTCCTGGACCGGCATCCCCGCCGGGCGGCTGCTCGAAGGCGAGACCGCCAAGCTGCTCCGGATGGAGGAAACGCTGCGCGGCCGCGTGGTCGGCCAGGCCGAGGCGGTGGGCGCGGTCTCCGACGCGGTACGCCGCGCCCGGGCCGGCGTCGCCGACCCGGACCGGCCGACCGGCAGCTTCCTGTTCCTCGGCCCGACCGGCGTCGGCAAGACCGAGCTCGCAAAGGCGCTCGCCGAGTTCCTCTTCGACGACGAGCGGGCCATGGTCCGCATCGACATGAGCGAGTACGGCGAGAAGCACTCGGTGGCCCGCCTGGTCGGCGCCCCGCCCGGGTACGTCGGCTACGAGGAGGGCGGCCAGCTCACCGAGGCGGTACGCCGCCGGCCGTACTCGGTGATCCTGCTGGACGAGGTGGAGAAGGCCCACCCGGACGTCTTCGACGTGCTGCTCCAGGTGCTCGACGACGGCCGGCTCACCGACGGTCAGGGCCGTACCGTGGACTTCCGCAACGCGATCCTGATCCTCACCTCGAACCTCGGTTCGTCGGTGATCAGCGACCTGACGCTCACCGAGAACGAGCGCCGGGAGGGTGTGCTCGCGGTGGTCCGGTCGCACTTCAAGCCGGAGTTCCTCAACCGGCTCGACGACATCGTGGTGTTCGCCGCGCTCCAGGGCGAGGACCTGCGGTCGATCGTGGACATCCAGCTCGACCGGATGCGCCGCCGGCTGGCCGACCGCCGGCTGGGCCTGGAGATCACCGACGCGGCCCGCACGTGGCTGGCCGAGCACGGGTACGACCCGATCTACGGTGCCCGCCCGCTGCGCCGGCTGGTGCAGTCGGCGATCGGCGACCAGCTCGCGAAGGCGCTGCTGGCCGGTGACATCCGCGACGGCGACACGGTCCGCGTCGACCTGTCCGACTCCAAGGAGTCCCTGGCGGTGACCGCCGCCTGACCCGCACCACCCCGCGAAGGCCCGGCCCTCCCGGCCGGGCCTTCGCCGTCCCCGGCCGTGCCGGCCCGCGTGCCGTGGGTGCTGTGCGCCGTGGGTGCTGTGCGTCGTGGGTGCTGTGCGCCGTGGTGTTAACAAGGGGCCCTTCCTCTACCGGAGGCGTTAAAAGGGGGCCCTTCCTTTCATGCGAACGGAGTGAGCGTGAGGGGTTGGTGGGGTGGGCACATAGTGGGGCATGAGCGGGAGCTGGGAACGGGAACTGGACGCGGCCGCGCGGGAACTCGACGGCGCGGACACCCTCGCCTTCGGCGGGGTGGGACTGGCGGGGCAGATCCTGCCCGCGACCGAGGCGTACCGGACGCTGGAACAGGGGCTGCGGGAGCACCCGGAGGCGGCCCGCAAGCGGGTCGACAGGTTGCTCCGCAAGGGTTCGCCGGCCGGCCGGGCGTACGCGGCGACGCTGCTGGAGGCGGTCGATCCGGCCGCCGGGCGGGACGCCTGGGCCCGGCTGCGCGGCGACGACGGCGAGTTCACCACGTTCTCCGGCTGCCTCATGGGCCGCGCCACGCTGGGCGAATACGCCGCCGACCGGCTCGCCGCCGCCGACAGTAGCTGAGCGCACACTCAGCGAACAGGACTTCAGCAGGCGTGCGTGCGGTTGTTACCGTTCCCGCCGAGCACGTTGGGGGAGGCGGTCGTGAACGGTTCGTTGGCGTGGGTGCTGGCCACGCTGGGATGTCTGGTCGGGGTGGCCGGAGTGGTGATCGCGGTGATCGCGTGGCGGAAGTCCCAGTCCGCGTCCCGCCCGAAGACGAAGGCGGCGCCGGGTGACCCGTTCCGGGACCGGGACGCGGACGCGCTGCGCGGCGACCCGCGCGCGCTCAAGCCCGGCGACATCGTCGAGATCCGCGCGGTGCCGTACACGGTCCGTGGCTCGGTGCACCTGGTCGAGGGCGGCTGGAGCTGGGCGGAGCACCTACTCGACGATGCGGGCGGCGTGAAGCGCTGGCTCTCCGTCGAGGCCGACCCGGACCTGGAGATGGTGCTCTGGACCAGCGAGCCGGGGGCCACCGTGACGCCCGGGGCCCCGACGCTGGAGATCGCCGGCCGTCGCTACAACTGGGACGAGTCGGGCCAGGCCCGGTACACGGCCACCGAGGGCACCGGCCTCGACCCGAACGGCACCATGCGCTACTACGACTACCAGGCGCCCGGCGGCGCACGGCTGTCGTTCGAGGCGTACGGGGAGGCCGGCTGGGAGGTCAACCTCGGCGAGGAACTGCGCCGCGCCGAGGTGATGATCTACCCGCAGGGTGGCCCGGACACGGTGCGCTGACGTGCTCGTCTGTCTGGACGCGCCGTACGTCGACACCAGCGCCGCCGATCTGAGCCTGGCCCTGGGCGGCCCGGAGCTGCCGGCGCTCGCCGTACGCGACATCGACCTGCCCGGCCTGCCCCGGCTGCGGCTGCGCCTGCTGGGCGCCTCCCACCAGGTCGTGCTCGGCACGCTCACCGAGACGGTCGCCTGCCTGCCCGGCCGCCCGCCGCACCTGCCGGGCACGCTGCACGACGAGACGGCCGGCTACCGGTTCCTCGCCACAGTGCTCCGGCCGGAGGGCGACGGCCTGCGTACGCGGGTCGCGGCGCTGCGCGCCGAACTGGCCGAGGACCCGTACGCGCTGATCGGCGTCTTCCCCGGCGACGAGGACGCGGTCACCGCGCTCTCCGTGCGGCCCGCCCCGCCGGACGGCGTGCTCGCCTGGCGCACCTGGCACGCCTACCCGCAGACCAACGAGTTGGTCCTGACCGAGACGGTGGTGGAGGAGCTGTGACGTACCGACGGTGGTTCGTGGTGGGCGTGGCGGTCGCCGTCATCGGCGCGCTCATCGCCGCCTTCACGATCTTCTACGGCAACTTTTCGCCGCGCGGCTACGTGGAGGACAACTTCTCCCGCGCCACCGGGCGGGACATCGGCTCGAACGCGATCGCTTACACCTCGAACAAGGCGCCGAGCGACGTGTCCAAGCAGATCACCGACACCTGGAAGCCGGCCGACCAGTACGTCGACGGCAGCGGCGTGTACCTGCGCTACGACGACGACTCGGTGGTGATCCTCCCGCTCGCCGTCGGCTCGGTGATCCTGCTGGAGAAGATGACCACCGCCTACCCCCGGTACCACAGCGTCGTCGGCAACAGCTGGGGCTGGGGCCGAGGCAGCACGGTCCGGGGCGGCGGCCCCGGTTCCGGCAAGTAGCCCCTCCGACCCCCTCACCCTGGAGTCTCCTGTGCAGCATCTCGTCACCGACCTGCTGGTCACCCTCGCCTACGGCGCGGTCGGCGTCGTCCTGATGGCGATCGGCTACGTCCTGGTCGACCTGGCCACCCCCGGCAAGCTCCACGAGCTGATCTGGACCGAGCGCAACCGCAACGCGGCTCTGCTGCTCTCGTCCAACCTGCTCGGGGTCGGCACGATCGTGGTCGCCGCGATCGTGGCCAGCGACGACGACTTCACGCTGGGGCTGGTCGGGGCCGCCGCGTACGGCATCCTCGGTCTGGTGATCATGGCGGCGGCGTTCGTGCTGCTCGACGTGGCCACGCCGGGCAAGCTCGGTGAGCTGCTCGTCGACCCGGAGCCGCACCCGGCGGTGTGGGTCTCCGCCACCGTGCACCTCGCCACCGGTGCGATCATCGCGGCCGCGATCATCTGATGAGCGGAAAGCCCGCACAGCGTTCGGCGGGGAAGGACAAGCGCACCCAGACGGTGATCTGGTCCGTGGTCGTGGGGATCGTGGTCGTCGTCTGCGCCATCGGTGTGTTCAGCGGCGACTCGGACACCTCCGTCCCCGCGCCGGTGGCCGACGAGCGGTCCGGCACCGTGCCGATCCTCCGGGCCGCCGCCGACAGCCAGGGCATCTGCTACGGCTGGGAACTGCTCGACGTGTACGACGAGGTGAGCGTCGGCTCCAACCTCGGCGACGGCACCACAGTCATCGACGCTCCCGGCTGCACGCGCTGGATCGCGGTGTCCGCGAACGTCCGGTACACCTCGTCGAGCAGCGAGTCGGAGGACTCCGCCACGATCCGGATCAAGGGCTCGGACGACATCGAGTTCGCCGACCTCGCCGCGATCGAGACCCGGCTGGGCCGCTTCGGGCTGGACGAGGAGGCATTCGTCGACGACCCGGGCTGGGCCGTCACCCGGGCCGCCACGATCCTGCCGCTGCTCGCCGCCGAGCGCGGGCTCGCCGAGCCGGCCGCCACCCCCACCGCCGGGCCGTCGACCGCGGCCGCACCGCTGCCGGACGCCGGCAACGACTTCTGGCGGGACCGCTGGATCTACGTCCTCAGCTCGCTCGGTCTGTTCCTGCTCGCCGCGCTGTTCCTCGTCGTGGGCGTGCGCCAGCGCCGCAACCACCGGGGACGGGTGCCCGCGCAGCGCGCCGGGGCGGGAGCCGCCGGACGTACCCGGAGCAGACGGTGACAGTCGACGTGGCCGCACGGCCGCGGTGGCGCCTGGCCCGCGCGGCGGTCCTGCTCGCGGTCTTCGTGTGCGCGGCCTGCGGCCTGGTGTACGAGCTGGCGCTGGTCGCGCTCGGCAGCTACCTGATCGGCGACACGGTCGGCCAGGCGTCGATCGTGCTCGGCGTGATGGTCTTCGCGATGGGCGTCGGCGCGCTGGTGGCGAAGCCGTTGCAGTCCCGGGCGGTGGTCTCGTTCGCGGTGATCGAGCTGACGCTGGCGCTGCTCGGCGGCCTGTCGGTGCTCGGCCTCTACGCCGCGTTCGCCTGGCTCGACCTGTACGGTCCGGCGCTCGTCGGCACCGCGTTCGTGCTCGGACTGCTGATCGGCGCGGAGATCCCGCTGCTCATGGTGATGCTGCAACGCATCCGGGAGCAGTCGGCGGGCAGCGCGGTGGCCGACCTGTTCGCCGCCGACTACGTGGGCGCGCTGCTCGGCGGGCTGGCCTTCCCGTTCCTGCTGATCCCGGTCTTCGGCCAGCTCAAGGGCGCGCTCGTGGTGGGCGCGGTGAACGCGGTCGCCGGTGTGGTGCTCGTCTTCACCGTGTTCCGCGCCGAACTCGGCCGCCGGGCGCGGGCCGCGCTGGGCGCGGCCACCGTCGTGGTCGGCCTGCTTCTCGGGTACGCCTGGGTGACCGCCCACGACTTCGAGGTGACCACCCGCCAGCAGCTCTACCGCGACCCGGTGGTGCACGCCGAGCGCAGCCGCTACCAGGAGATCGTGCTGACCCGATCGGTGCGCGAGCCCGGCCACTCCGACACCGACCTGCGGCTGTTCCTCAACGGCGACCTCCAGTTCAGCTCGATCGACGAGTACCGCTACCACGAGGCGCTCGTGCATCCGGCGATGCGGGGGGCGCACGGTGACGTGCTGGTACTCGGCGCCGGGGACGGGCTGGCCGCACGGGAGATCCTCAAGTACCCGGACGTGCGCTCGGTGACGCTCGTCGACCTCGACCCGGCAGTGGTCGAGCTGGCCCGCCGGGAGCCGCAGCTGCGCGAGCTGAACCGGGAGTCGCTCACCGATCCCCGGGTACGGGTGCTCAACCTGGACGCGTTCGCCTGGCTGCGTACCGCCACGGACCGCTTCGACGTGGTGATCGCCGACCTGCCCGATCCCGACGAGACGGCCACCGCGAAGCTCTACACGATCGAGTTCTACACGCTGATCCGGCCGGTGCTGGCCCCCGGCGGTCGGCTCGTCGTGCAGTCCGGGTCGCCCTACTTCGCACCCCGGTCGTACTGGTCGATCGAGCGGTCGGTGCGCGAGGCGGGCTTCGCCACAGTGCCGTACCACGTCGACGTGCCGAGCTTCGGCGACTGGGGGTTCGTGCTCGCCGCGCCGGGTGACGTCGCGCCGGACCTGGCGCTGCCGGACGATCCGCCGCCGCTGCGTTTCCTCACCCCGGCGGTGCTGGCCGCCGCCGGCACGTTCCCCGCCGACCGGGCCCGGATCGACGTACCGGCCTCCACCCTGTTGCGCCCGAGGGTGCTGGACTACGCCCGCGAGGAGTGGCGCGGCTACTAGGTTTCGGGACATGCCACCCGAATCGTCGTCGCGTCACCGACCGGGGATCGGCTGGCTGGTCCGCCGGCTGCCGACCCGGGCGGTCGAGGCGGCGTCCTACCTCCAGGCGTTCGTGCTCTCCGGCGTGGTCACCGTTCTGGCCGTGCGGGCGTACCTGAAGGCCACCGACTATCCACAGCTCGGCGGCGGCGGGCTGCACATCGCGCACGTCCTCTGGGGCGGCCTGCTGCTCGCCGTCGGCCTGGGCATCCCGCTCGTCTTCCTCGGCGGTGGCGCCCGCAGCGGCGGGGCGGTGATCGGCGGCATCGGGTTCGGGTTGTTCATCGACGAGGTGGGCAAGTTCGTCACCACCGGCACCGACTACTTCTACGCCCCCGCCGCCGCCATCATCTATGTCGCGTTCGCGCTGCTGGTCCTGCTCATCCAGGCGGTACGCGGGCGCACCGGCCGGTCCCGGCTGACCCCGGCCGAACGCACCGCGAACGCACTGGACATGGTGCTCAGCGGCCTGCCGGGCGGGCTGACCGACCGCCGCCGGATCGCCGTGCTGCGGCTCGTCCAGGGCACCGGACCGGCCACCGAGACGGCGGTGGCGCACCTGCTCGAAGCGGTGCCCCACCGGGAACCGCCGCCGGTGCCGCTCTGGCAGCGGGCGGCGGACCGGGCCCGGCGCCTCGCCGTCTGGGCGGCCGGACGCCGCTGGCTGGTCTGGCCGGTGGTGGTCTACCTGGTGGTGGAGCCGGTGCTCACGGTGGTGGCGGTGTTCCTCGACGGGGTGACCGGGAAACTGGACCAGGAACGGGAGTGGGGCGCGGTGCTCGGCGTCAGCGCCACCGCGTTGATCACCGCCGTGCTCGGTCTGTGGGCCGCCTGGCTGCTGCGCCGCAACCGGGCCGAGGCGTTCCGCCTGTTCAAGCTGGCGCTGCTCGTCGACCTGCTGTTCGGGCAGGTCTTCAACTTCACTGTGAACCAGTTCGGCGCGGTCTCCGCCGTCGCGCTCGATCTCGCGTTGCTCGGCGTGGTCACCGCCGAGCACCGCCGGTTGCGGCGCGCCGCCGAGAGGTAGAGCCGTTTCCGGCGTGCTGAGCTGGTGGAAGATCGCTACGGTGGGCATCTGATCCAGGAAGGGAGAATCATGGTCGATGCTCCGGGCACCCCGCCCCGCACGCGTCCCGGCGTGGTGACGCTCTCCAGTTGGCTGCTCATCCTCGTCGCCGCGATCCAGGTGCTGAACCTGATCGTGGCGCTGACCGTCGTCGGCAAGATCCGCGACGTTCTCACCGACGCGTACGCGGGCACCTCGGCCGAAGGGGCCGGCGACATCGCGTACGCGTTCAGCATCATCACGGCGGTCGTGTCGCTGCTGATCGCGGCCGGGCTCGTCGTCCTCGCGCTGCTGAACAACCGGGGCAAGAACGGCTCCCGGATCACCACCTGGGTGCTGGGCGGCATCCTGTTCTGCTGCACCGGCGGCGGGCTGCTGACCGGCCTCACCGGCGGCATGACGGGCGGCGGCAACACCACCGGTGACGTGCCCAGCTCGGAGGAGATCCAGCGCCGGCTGGAGGACGCGCTGCCGTCCTGGTACACCCCGGTCAACCTGCTGCTGGGTCTGGTCGCGCTGCTCGCCCTGCTGGCCGCGCTGATCCTGCTGGCGCTGCCGAAGGCGAACGAGTTCTTCCGCAAGCCCAAGGCCGGCTGGGAGCCGCCGGTGCCCGGTGGCGCCTACCCGGCGTACCCGTCGCACCCGGGCCAGTCCGGGGATCCGGCATACCCGTCGTACCCGCCGGCTCCCGGCACCCCGCCGTCGACGCCCGGCGGTCAGCCGCCGTCCGCGCCGGGTGGTCAGCCGGGTGAGCGCCGCGACCCGGAGCCGCCATCCGGAAGTTGACGTCCGGATTGCAGCGACGCCGACGATCCCTCCGAGTAGGTTGCAAGCCGACGCCTACCGGAGGGATCAGTCGTGTCGTACCCCGAACGGGCCGCACCCCGCCGGCCGGGCACGGTCCTCGCCGCGGCGGCGCTGCTGCTGGTGATGGCGGTGGGCGCCGTGGCGTACGCGGTGGTCAACCTGGCCGTCGGCGGCGGCACGGTGGACCGGTTCCGGGACGCGGCAGCCGAGCGGACCGGCGCCAGCGGCGGCGACGTCGACCAGGTGGCCGGTCTGCTGCGCGGCTCCACAGTGCTGGCCGCCGTGCTCGGCGTGCTCGCCGCGCTGCTGCTCGTCGGGCTCGCGCTCGGTCTGCTCGCCGGCCGGTCCGGTGCCCGCACGGCGACCTGGGTGGTCGCCGGCACGGGCCTGCTCTGCGGTTGCTGCGGGCTGGCGGTGCTGGTCGGCCAGCGGGCCGCCCCGCTGCGGCTCGGCGCGGACGACCGGATCACCGCCGACCTGCTGGGGCTCGTCGGCGACGCGTACCCGTCGTGGTGGATCCCGGTGAACGCGACGCTGTCGGTGGCGCAGATCCTCGGCTATCTGGTGGTCGCCGTGCTGCTCACGCTGCCGTCGTCCGGCGCGTTCCTGCGACGCCGTACCGCACCGCTGCGGCTGTCCGGCTACGGCTCGACAGTGTCCGGCGCGGCCGCCCCCGGGCCGACGCCCTGGGGGCCGCCACCCGGCCTGAACCCGCCCCCGTCCGTCCCGCCCGCGACGCCGCCGGGTGGGTTCCCGCCACCTCCCGAGGACAGCCGATGACCGGTGACACCCACCCCTCCCGGCGCCGCGCCCTGGTGACCGGCGCCAGCCTGGGCATCGGCGAGGCGTTCGCCCGCCGGCTCGCCGCCGACGGATGGGACCTCGTCCTGGTGGCCCGGGACGCCGCCCGGCTCGACGCGCTGGCGGCCGAGCTGACCGGCCGGCACGGCGGTGACGCCGAGACGATCGCGGCCGATCTGTCCACCGAGGACGGCTGCGCGGCGGTCGAGCAGCGGCTCACCGCCGGTACGCCGATCGAGCTGCTCGTCAACAACGCCGGCATCAGTCTGAGCACGTCGTTCGTCCGCTCGTCGGTGGCGGACGAGGCGCGGCTGGTCCGGCTCAACGTGCTCGCGGTGATGCGTCTGACCCACGCCGCCCTCGGTCCGATGATCGAGAGAGGCCGCGGGGCAGTGATAAATGTCTCTTCCGTTGCCGGCTTCGGTGTCCCCATGCCGGGGTCCACGTACTCGGCCAGCAAGGCGTGGGTGACGAATTTCAGTGAATCGATCGGCCAGTCCGTCGCACCGCTGGGTGTGCGCGTGATGGCGCTCTGTCCCGGCTACACGCGAACCGGAGTTCACGAACGCGCGGGCATCGACATGTCGCGCCTGCCCGCCTGGGCCTGGCTGCGAGCCGACGATGTGGTCGCCGAAGGGCTCCGTGACCTGCGGAAAGGCAAGTCGGTGAGCGTGCCGGACTGGAAGTACAAGGTGGCGGTGGCCGGGCTGCGGCACGCGCCGAAGCGGCTGCTGCGCGGCTTCCGGCGGGACACCCGGGGTGCGGTCGGCCGGCAGCGCGGCTGACCGGCGGCAGCCCGTACGCGCACCGGCCCGGCGGCCGGCCGGGATGGACGGTCGCACAGCGTAGCCGCTCATCGCCACCCGTCGGTCGCCCGCAGGGTTGACCAGGGCAGGCCCGAAACATGGCGCTCAGACTTGCGAAGTACGCTCTTGGGCCATGGGCGACCACGACGACCTGCGCAAATTCATCACTGACCTCGCTGTGGTGCACGGCCGGGTGGTGCTCTCGTCGGGCCGCGAGGCGGACTGGTACGTGGATCTGCGTCGCGTCACGCTCCATCACGAGGCTGCTCCGTTGATCGGCCGGGTCATGCGCGACCTCACCGCCGACTGGGCCTACGACGCGGTCGGCGGGCTGACCCTGGGCGCCGATCCGGTGGCCGCCGCCATGCTGCACGCCTCGGCGGGCACCGGCCACGCGGTCGACGCCTTCGTGGTCCGCAAGGAGGGCAAGGCCCACGGTCTCCAGCGCCGGATCGAGGGGCCGGACGTCTCCGGGCGACGGGTGCTCGCGGTCGAGGACACCTCCACCACCGGTGGAAGTGTGTTGACGGCTGTCGACGCATTGCGTGAGGCAGGGGCCGAGGTGGTGGGTGTGGCGGTTATTGTTGATCGAGGTGCCGGCGACACGGTGCGAGCCGCCGGATTGCCCTATCGGGCGGCCTATACGTTGGCTGACCTCGGCCTTGTGGCGTAAAAGTTTGCCGATTCGGATCTGCTGATATGCAGGCGGATCGATGCTGCTGGTGGAAGGATGGAATACGTGGGAACTGCGTTGGCTGAAATGACCATGCCTCAGATCTCGCCGCTTGCCGGCGAGCCGATCGAACGCGCCGACGCCGAGCGGCTTGCGGGGGTCCTCAAGGCCCTCGCTGACCCCGCCCGGCTGCGGCTGCTCAGCCTGATCCAGTCGGCTCCCGAGGGGGAGGCGTGCGTGTGTGACCTCACCGCGCCGCTCGGCCTCTCGCAGCCGACGGTCAGCCACCACCTGCGAATCCTCACCGAGGCCGGCTTGCTGGAGCGGGAGAAGCGCGGGGTCTGGGCGTACTACCGGCTGGTGCCGTCCGCGATCGCCACGATCGCGGATCTGCTCACCCCGCCGCGGAAGCGGGCCACCAAGAAGGCTCGCTGAAACCTTCGGGCCGACCCGACCGAGGGTCGTCCCGACCGGGTGACCGGTGGCGTGCGAGGGGTGGCGCCATCAGCGCACGGTGACGGCTGTCGTCGTCCGTGTGACCCGGCTGGAGCAGTGCTGTCGAAGGCCGGTCCTCGTTCGAGGGCCGGCCTTCGGCGTCCGTACGTGCTCAGCGGCGGTGCTGACCGCCGTGCCCGTCGCCGTGCCCGGGACGGTGCTCCTCGATGCCCTCCCGGGCCGCCTCCACAGTGCCGGCCACAGTCGCCGCGGTGATGACGGCGACCGCCTCGCCGCGCTTGCGTGCCCGCCGGTCGCGGAGGAACTCGAAGAAGATCGGCAGCACCGAGATCACGATGATCAGCGCGACCACCGGCAGGATGTACCTGTCGATCTTGTCGCCGATGGCGTCGTAGATCTGCCGGGCCAGCAGGTAGCCGATCAGCAGGATGCCGTCCACCCAGAGGACCGCGCCCACCACGTTCCACACGAAGAACTGGCGGGCCGGCATGCCGAGCACCCCGGCCACCGGGTTGAGGAACGTCCGCACGATCGGGATGAACCGGGCCAGCACCACGGCCTTCGCCGGGCCGAACTTCTGGAAGTAGTACTCCGCCTTCTCCACGTACTCCCGCTTGAACAGACGGGAGTTGGGCTTCTCGAACATGCGCCGGCCGTACCGGGCGCCGAGCCAGTGCCCGAGCTGGGCGCCGACGATGGCGCAGAGCGGACCGCCGATCATCAGCCCGGCCAGGGACAGGCGGGTGCCGTCGCCGAAGATGGCGTCGGCCACCGGAGAGGCGGCCACCCCGGCCAGGAACAGCAGCGAGTCGCCCGGGAAGAAGAAGCCGACGAGCAGCCCGGTCTCGGCGAAGAGGATCACCCAGACGCCGATCATGCCGAAGGTGTGGATGAGGTCCTTCGGATCGAGCGGGTTCAGCGCCACGCTCTCGGAGAACATCCGGGTCTTCTCTGCTGTGTCCACGGCCACACAGGGTACCCCGGCCCGGTCCGGCATTTCGGCCGGACCGGGCGTCCTCGTCAGAGGCGGGGGTCGACCGGCTCGGACTCGCAGGCGAGGATCGCGAACACCAGCTCGTGGCGGCGCCAGAGCGGGGCGTCCTCGGCCAGCGCGTCCAGGGCGGCCAGGCCCAGTCCGTGCTCGCGCAGGGCGAGCCCGCGCTTGCGACCCAGCGAACGGCGGCGCAACGCGGCGAGCTGCCCCGCCTCGGTGTACCCGGGACCGTAGATGATCCGCAGGTACTCCCGCCCCCGGCACTTGATCCCCGGCTGGAGCAACGAGCCCTTCGGCGAACGGGCGGCCAGGCCCGCGTACGGCTTGACCACCATGCCCTCGCCACCGGCCGCGGTGAGCGCCAGCCACCACTCGGTGGCGTCGGCCACCGCCGACTCGTCGGCCAGGTCCACCACCCGCCGCCGGGTCGGCGTGAAGAACTCCGGGTCGGCGGCGCAGAGCCGGTCGGCCAGCGCCAGGTGCCAGCCGTGGTCGCGGTCGGCGTAGCTCACCCCGGCCCCGGCCAGCACCGCGAACGGCGCCAGCGTCACCCCGCGCAGCCCGTCGGTCGGCCGGAAGTACGCCCGGTAGGCAGCCGAGTAGGCGGTGATCTCGGCGGCCCGCCCGGCCATCCGGTCGCGCAGCCCCGCCACCGGCATCCCGCGCCCGGCGGCGGTGTCCAGCGCGGCGAGCACCGCCGGCAACGCGGCCCGCCCGGCCGCGCCGACCCCGGCGTACTGCTCGCGGATCAGCCCGCTCGCCTTCGCCGACCAGGGCAGCAGCTCGGCGTCGAGCAGCAGCCAGTCGGTGTCCAGCTCGGCCCAGAGGCCGGCGCTGGTGACCGCGGCGCGCACCCGGGTCAGCAGCTCGCCGTCGAGCGGCGGATCGAAGAACGGCCTGCCGGTACGGGTGTGCACCACGCCGCCGCCGAAACGGCCCGGCTCCCGCTCCACGAGCACCACCGCTCGCGAGCCCATGTGCTTCTCCTCGCAGACCACCCGCTCGACGCCCGCCGCGCGGTAGTCGGCGAACGCCTCGGCCGGGTGCTCCAGGAACCCGTCCACTGCCGACGTGGAGCAGGGCGCCATCGTCGGCGGCAGCCACACCAGCCGGCCCGGGTCGACCGCGAACCGGCTCATCACCTCCAGCGCGGCGGCGGCGTTCTCGGCCGGCACGGTCAGCGACCCGTACGCGTGGGTGAGGTGCCGTCGCCCGGTCACGTCGGCCAGGTCCAGCACGGTGTCCGGCCGCGACGGCGTGACCGGGACCAGCGGACGTGCCGGGGCGTACCACTCCTTCACCGCCGGGACCGCCACCAGCTCCTTCTCCGGGTAGCGCAGCGCGGTGAGCTGCCCGCCGAACACGCAACCGGTGTCCAGGCAGATGGTGTTGTTCACCCACTCCGGCTCGGGCGTCGGCGTGTGCCCGTACACGACCATCGCCGAACCCCGGTAGTCCCGCGCCCACGGGTAGCGCACCGGCAGGCCGTACTCGTCGGTCTCGCCGGTGGTCTCGCCGTAGAGCGCGAACGACCGCACCCGGCCGGACGCCCGCCCGTGGTACGCCTCCTTCAGCCCGGCGTGCGCCACCACGAGCCGGCCGCCGTCGAGCACGTAATGGCTGACCAGGCCGTCGATGAACGTCTCCACCCCGGCGACGAACTCCGGCGACTCGGCGGCGAGCTGCTCCATCGTCTCGGCCAGGCCGTGGGTCAGCCGGACGTCCCGGCCGCGCAGCTTGCGCAGCAGCTTCTGCTCGTGGTTGCCGGGCACGCAGATCGCGTGCCCGGCCGCCACCATGCCCATCACCAGGCGGAGCACGCCGGGCGAGTCCGGGCCGCGGTCCACCAGGTCACCGACGAACACCGCGGTACGCCCCGACGGGTGCGCCGCGTCCACCGGGCGGCCCGCGTCGTCGTGCCGCAGCACGTAGCCGAGCCGGGACAGAAGCGCCTCCAGCTCGGTCCGGCAGCCGTGCACGTCCCCGACCACGTCGAACGGGCCGGTCAGCTCGCGCCGGTCGTTGAACAGCTTCTCGTAGCGGATCTCCGCGGCGTCGATCTCGTCCACCCCGCGCAGCACGTGCACCTTGCGGAAGCCCTCGCGGGCCAGCCGCCCGTACGACTGCCGCAGGTCGCGGCGCATCCGGTTGAGCACCTGGCGGCCGTGCGTCCGGTCGGCGCGCGCCTCCGTACGCTCCCAGGCCACCGCCTCCGGCACGTCCAGCACGATCGCCACCGGCAGCACGTCGTGCTCGCGGGCCACCCGGATCAGCCCGGCGCGGGCGTGCGGCTGGAGGTTCGTCGCGTCGACCACAGTCAGCAGTCCCCGCCGCAGCCGGATGGCGGCGACGTGGTGCAGCGCGTCGAACGCGTCGGCGGACGCGGACTGGTCGTTCTCGTCGTCGGCCACCAGGCCGCGGAACGTGTCCGAGGAGAGCACCTGGCTGGGCGCGAAGTGCCGCCGGGCGAACGTCGACTTGCCGGAGCCGGAGACGCCGACGAGCGCCACCAGCGCCAGCTCGGGGATGTCCAGGACGGTCATCGGTTCGTCGCCTCCTTCCGGTCGTTGCTGGTGTTCTCATTGCGGTCATCCCGCGTCAGCACCGCGATCTGGGTCGGCGTGCCCACCTCCGGGTCCTCGTCGCCGACGCCGCCGAGCACCGCCGTGTAGCCGTGCGCCGCCGCCACCCGGTCCACCCAGGCGGCGAACTCGGCCCGGGTCCACTCGAACCTGTGGTCCGCGTGCCGGAACCGGCCCGGCGCGAGCCCCTCGTAGCGCACGTTGTACTCGACGTTCGGAGTGGTCACCACCACCGTGCCCGGCCGGGCGTGACCGAACACCGCGTCCTCCAGCGCAGGCAGGCGCGGCGGGTCGAGGTGCTCGACGACCTCCATCAGCACCGCCGCGTCGTACCCCCGGAGCCGGTCGTCCCGGTAGGTGAGCGCGGACTGCCACAGCCGGATCCGGTCCCGCTGCCGCTCCGGAAGCCGGTCCAGGCGCAGCCGCCGGGCGGCCAGGCCGAGCGACCGGTCCGACACGTCGACGCCCACCACCTCGGTGAACCGCCGGTCGGCGACGAGCGCGGTGAGCAGCGCACCGCCACCGCAGCCCAGGTCCAGCACCCGGCTCGCGCCGCTGTCCCGCAGCGCGGCGAGCACCGCCTCCCGTCGCCGTACCGCCAGGGAGGCCCGGCGGACGTCCTCCGCCGTCCCGGCCCCGCCGCCCGACGACCCGGCCGGCTCTCCGGTCGACGGCTCGATGCTGTCGTCGGCGGGCGGCTCGTCGGCGAGCCGCAGCTCGGTCAGCCGGGCCATCGCCTCACCCGCGAGCGCCCGGCGGTGCGCCAGATAGCGGCGCGTGATCAGGCCCCGCTCCGGATGACCGGCCAGCCAGCCGGCACCGGCCCGCAGCAGCTTGTCCACCTCGTCCGGTGCCACCCAGTAGTGCTTGGCGTCGTCGAGCACCGGCAGCAGCACGTACAGGTGGTTGAGGGCGTCCGCGAGCCGCAGCGTGCCGGTCAGCGTCAGGTCGACGTAGCGGCTGTCACCCCACTCCGGGTACGTCTCGTCGAGCGGGATCGGGGTGGCAGTCACGGTCCAGCCCAGCGGGGCGAAGATGCGTACCGCCAGCTCGGCGCCGCCGCGGCAGCGCAGCACCGGCACCCGTACGGTCAGCGGGATCGCGCTCGCCGCCAGCTCGGGACGGTCGCGCGACTCGCCCCGCAGGGCGGAGCGGAACACCTTCGACAGCGCCGACGAGAGCAGGCTGGAGGCGGCGTACGGACGGTCGTTGACGTACTGCCCGAGCGCGAAGCCCTCCGGCGCCCGGTTCCGGCGGCCGCCGCCCAGCTTGAGCGGATCGACCTCGACCAGCAGCGCCGCGGTGCAGCGCGCCTCGTCCGCCTCCGGGTAGAACACATGCGCGGCACCGGCGGGCAGGTCGAAGCTCTGCACGCGGTCCGGATGCTTCACCAGGAGGTGTCCGAGGTCGGTCGCCGGGCGGTGGGTCGTGGTCAGGGTCAGCAGCACCCATCGATGATCTCGTGATCGCCCGGTTCCTGTCGTGGGGGTTTCCGGGGAGGCCGAATCCCGCCGCAATGTTCCGGCTGCCCGGGACCGTCCATGAAACGGGACACCGGGAGGTGCAGTGACGTACGAGGAGTTCGCCGACGCGCGGTTGGGCGCCCTGCTGCGGTACGCGGTCATGCTGACCGGGGATCCGCACCAGGCCCAGGACCTCGTGCAGGAGACCATGGTCCGGGTCCAGCTCAACTGGCGGCGGGTGGCCCGCACCGACGCCCCGGAGCGGTACGTGCGCCGGATGCTCACCAACCAGTTCATCGACTGGCGGCGCGGATCGTGGGCGCGGCGGGTGCTGCTGCGCGGCGAGGCGGACCAGTCGGTGCCCGCGCCGACCGACCACGCCCAGTCCGCCGTGGACCGGGACCAGGTCCGGTCCTGGCTGTCCCGGTTGCCCCGGCGGCAGCGGGCCGCGCTGGTGCTGCGCTACTACGAGGACCTGCCGGACGGGGAGATCGCCGAGATCCTCGGCTGCGCCGTCGGCACGGTTCGGTCCAGCATCTCGCGTGCGCTGGCCACCCTCCGAGCCGAACTCGTGGAGGTCTGCTGATGATCGAGGACGAGCTGCGGGCCGCGTTCGCCCGCCTCGAGGAGTCGACCCCGCCCGTCGGCCCGGTCCGGGCCGCCGTCGACCGGGCGGTGATCAGTCGCCGTCGGCGCCGTCGGCGCGTACGCCTGGCCGGGACCGCCCTGGCGGTCGCCGCCGTCGCGCTTGTCGGTTTCACAGCGATGGCGCCCCGGCCGCCGGCGCCGACGGCGGCGCCCGCGCCACCCACGCCGGTGCCGGAGCCCGGCGGAGCGCTGAACCTGCTGCTGCTCGGCGTCGACCAGTCGGTCGGCAGCCGGCGCGCCGACTCGGTGCTGCTGGTGCACCTGCCGGCCGACCGGAGCCGGCTCCACCTCGTGTCGTTCCCGCGTGACCTGCTGGTGCCGGTACCGCCGCAGGGCGGGACGGAGAAGCTCAATGCGACGTTCTCCCGCGCCGCCGGTTCGGGCACCGACCTGGCCGCCGGCTACCGGGCGACCCGCCAGGCGGTCGCCCGGCTGACCGGGGTACGCGTCGACGCCGGCGCGGTGCTCACGTACCCGGGGGCGCGTGAGCTGACCGACGCGGTCGGCGGCGTGCCGGTCTGCCTGCCGGCGCCGGTGCGTTCGGTGCACACCGAGCGGCGTTTCCCGGCCGGATGTCAGCGGCTCGACGGCGCGGCGGCGGTGGACCTGCTGCGGCAGCGGTACGGCCTGCGCGACGGCGGGCTGGACCGGGACCGCAACGCGGCCCGCTACGCCGCCGGTCTGCTCCGCCAGCTTCGGGAGCAGGGCACGGCGACCGATCCGGCGCAACTCGGCCGGCTGCTCCTGCGGATCGGACCGGCCGTCACGGCCGACACCGGCGACCTGTCGCTGCCGGCGCTGGTGGCCGCGAGCGGTCGAACCGCCGCGGCCGAGCCGGTCGCGCTCGCCTTCCCGGTACGCGACGAGTGGAACGGTCGCGGGTACGAGCCGGACCCGGAACTCGCCCCCGGGTTCCTGGAGGCGTTGCGCGCGGACCGGCTGGCGCAGTGGGCCGCAGAACACCCGGGTCAGGTCACCGCCCTGCGGTGACCGGGCGCCGGGTCAGCGGTAGTCGTCCTCGTCGGCGGCGACGACGCGGGCCTGCTCCATGGCGTCCCAGTCGTCGACCTCCATACCCCGGTGCGGCTCGCCGTCTGTCTCGTCGGTCACAGTGGTGGCCTGCTCCACCGCGTCGGCCGGCTCGGCCTCCAGATCCCGCTCCTCCGGGGCGAGGTGGTCACTGGGGGCGAAGTCCTCGTCGGGCTGACCCATCGTCCCTCCCTGTTCTCCGTGCGGGCATCGTCCCCACCACCGTACGGGCTGCTCCGGGCCGCCGCTGGGTGGCGGGCGGAACGGCGGAGTCGGCGATTGTCCCGCTCCCGGCGCGCGGCCGGTGCCAGGATGGGAGGCATGGGCTTCCTGATCCGACTGGCGATCACCGCGGTCGCGTTGTGGATCGCGACGCTGATCGTGCCCGGAGTGGAGGTGAGCGGCCGTAACACCGGCAGCAACGTGCTCACCCTGATCGTGGTGGCACTGGTCTTCGGTGTGGTCAACGCGGTGCTCAAGCCGCTCATCAAGGTGTTCGGCTGCGTGTTCTACCTGCTCACGCTCGGCCTGTTCGCGCTCGTGGTGAACGCGCTGCTGTTCCTGCTCACCGACTGGATCGCCGGGGTGCTGAAGCTCCCGTTCCACGTGGACGGCTTCTGGGCCGCCTTCTGGGGCGCCATCGTGGTCGCGGTGGTGAGCTGGCTGATCAGCGTCATCGTGCCGGACCGGCTGGAGAATCGGTGAGCGGCGTCCGGGCCGGTTGTGCCCCGCTCACGCTCCTACGGGATACTGCCCGCGGTGGACAGCGCGGTCCGGCGCAGCCGTGGACGTCAGCGACCGGAACGGTCGGCTCCGGGGAAGACCCGGGGCCGGAACGGCCGCCCTCCATGGAAGACAGCGGCCTGCACGGCCGAGAGCGGTAAGTAAGGAGCGTTCGACATGCCCATCGCTTCCCCCGAGGCTTACGCGGAGATGCTGGACCGGGCCAAGGCCGGCCGGTACGCGTACCCCGCGATCAACGTGACCTCCTCGCAGACGCTGAACGCGGCGCTCAAGGGCTTCGCCGATGCGGAGAGCGACGGCATCATCCAGGTCTCCACCGGCGGCGCGGAATACCTGTCCGGCCCGTCCGTGAAGGACATGGTGACCGGCGCTGTGGCGTTCGCCGCGTACGCGCACGAGGTCGCCAAGAAGTACCCGGTGAACATCGCGCTGCACACCGACCACTGCCCGAAGGACAAGCTGGACAAGTTCGTCCGGCCGCTGATGGCCATCTCGCAGGAGCGCGTCAAGGGCGGCCAGGAGCCGCTGTTCCAGTCGCACATGTGGGACGGCTCGGCCGTGCCGGTGGCGGAGAACCTGGAGATCGCCGAGCAGCTCCTCGCCGAGGCCGCCAAGGGCAAGATCGTCCTGGAGATCGAGGTGGGCGTCGTCGGCGGCGAGGAGGACGGCGTCGAGAACGCCATCAACGACAAGCTCTACACCACCGTCGACGACGGCCTGGCCATGGTCGACGCGCTCGGCCTGGGCGAGAAGGGCCGCTACATGGCGGCGCTGACCTTCGGCAACGTGCACGGCGTCTACAAGCCGGGCAACGTCAAGCTCCGTCCCGAGGTGCTCAAGCAGATCCAGGACGCGGTCGGCGCCAAGTACGGCAAGGACAAGCCGCTCAGCCTGGTCTTCCACGGCGGCTCCGGCTCGCTGCTGTCCGAGATCCGGGAGGCGCTGGACTACGGCGTGGTGAAGATGAACATCGACACCGACACCCAGTACACCTTCACCCGCCCGGTCGCGGACCACATGTTCCGCAACTACGACGGCGTGCTCAAGGTCGACGGCGAGGTCGGCAACAAGAAGATGTACGACCCGCGTGTCTGGGGCAAGGCCGCCGAGGCCGGCATGGCCGCCCGCGTGGTCGAGGCCTGCGAGCACCTGCGCTCCACCGGCACCACCATGAAGTGACACCCCGCGTGTAAGGAAGGGCCCCTTGTTAACGCTCGGCGTTAACAAGGGGCCCTTCCTCTACCGGAGGCGTTAAAAGGGGGCCCTTCCTTTCACTGCACCAGCACCCGGACGGCGTCGCGCACGTCGTCGGTCAGGTGGATCGTGTGCGACAGGTCGCCGAACGGGGACGCGGCGAACAGCGGCCGCAGCAGCGACTCCACCGGCAGCTCGGTGGTCCAGTACGTGCGGTCCAGGAAGACGTACGCCCCGCTCGCCCCGTCGGTGCCGTAGAACGTCTTGGTGGCCGCCTGGAACACCTCCTGCACGGTGCCGGCCTTGCCGGGCGCGAACACGATCCCGCCCCGGGCCAGCCGCAGGATCGTGTCCTCCCGGATGGCGTTGGAGAAGTACTTGGCGATCCGGCCCGCGAACAGGTTCGCCGGCTCGTGGCCGTACAACCAGGTGGGGATGGCCAGCCCGCCGGAACGGGCCCACCCGGTGCCTGGCGCCGACGGGCGGGGCGAGGGCAGCGCCGGGCCGTCCGCGTACCGCTTGCGCACCGCCAGCGCCGCCGCCGTGTACCGGTCGTGGTCGGTGAAGTCCGGCGCGACGGCGAGCACGTCGATCGCGGCGGACAGCTCCTCGGCCGGCCAGGCCGCGAGGAACGCGCCGAGGTTCGCCGCCTCCATCACACCCGGACCGCCGCCGGTGACCACCAGGCGGTCGGCCCGTGCCAGCTCCCAGCCCAGCACGGCGGCCATCCGGTACGCGACGCTGCCGCGCGGCACCGCGTGCCCGCCCATCACACCCACCACCGACTGAGGCCCGTGCGCGGCCAGCCACGACCGGGTGGCGTCGGCCAGCGCGTTGTCCACGCCGTGGTCGTGCAGTCGCTGACCGAGCGCCTCGCGTACGTCCGGCAGCGCGCCGCCGTGCGCCCGGAAGTGCGCGTACACCCGGGTGTCGTACATCCCGGCGAACCCGCCCTCGGCGAACCCGGCGGCCAGCTCGTCGGCGGTGTAGAGGTGCGACGGCTGGGTCGGGTAGGGCAGCCCGGAGAACGGAGGGACGACGTTGGCGCCCCGGCGGACCAGGTCCGCGCCCACCTCGCGGCCGGCGAAGCGGCAGCCCACGAAGAGCGTGCCGGTGACGTCGACGTCGCGCAGGTCGGGAACCGGGTCGAGGTCGAGGCGCAGGCCCTGCACGGTCAGACCGGCCAGGGTTCCCCCGGCCAGCCGCTGCTCGAACGCGGTGCGGGTCTCGATCTCGTTGACGTGGGGCGCGTGCGGCTCGATGACGTCCGCGGGCGGTGGGGTCGGCACCAGGCCATCCTGCCCCCGCGCGGCAAGTGCCGAAACCGGGGGCGAGAACGACAGGAGCCCGGCGGGCACGCCGCCGGGCTCCTGCGTAACCGGGTCCTGGGGAGGCTCCGGATCTGTATTTGTAGTGCAAGAACCACGGCGGCGGCATGGGCCGCGGGTACGTGTGCTCCCGCCGCAGGCGTGACGAAACCCTCAGCCGTTCAGCCAACCGTACGGGCGAGGCCCCTCGCGTACCCGAGGGCGAAGCGGGTTGAATGGGGCGATGCAGAACCTGTTGCCTGAGCCACCGGCCACCCTGCTCCCGGTCCACGAGGAGGCCGACGCCGCGCTGGCGGCGGCGGCCGAGCAGGGCACCGACGAGGCGTACGCCGAGGTCGCGGCCCGATTCCCGACCTACAGTGCGGCCTGGGCCGCGCTGGCCGGCCGCGCGCTCACCGCGGGTCAGGTCGTCACGGCGTACGCGTACGCCCGCACCGGCTACCACCGGGGCCTGGACCAGCTGCGCCGCAGCGGCTGGAAGGGCCACGGTCCGGTGCCCTGGTCGCACAAGCCCAACCGCGGCTTCCTCCGCTGCCTCTACGTGCTGTCCCGCGCGGCGGGGGAGATCGGCGAGGCGGACGAGGCGGCCCGGTGCGCCCAGTTCCTCCGCGACTGCGACCCGGCCGCCGGAGACGCGCTCTCCGGCGACTGACCACTGCCGCGACGGCCGGTCCCGACCCGGGCGCCGGCCGTCGCGCCCGTCCTACAGCCCTTCCGCCACCGACGCGGCGATCTTCAGCCAGGCGTCCCGGGTGGCGGAGGAGAGCTGCCCGTACCGCAGCGGCTCGCCGGTGTCGATGAGCCGCTCGTACGGCGCCAGCAGCACCGCCCGGGTCCGCGCCGCGAAGTGGGCCTGGATCGCGGGCAGGTCGATCTCCTTGCGCGACGGCGGCATCGAGACCACGGTGACCGCCTGCCGGACCAGCCGCTGCCGGCCGCTCTGCTCCAGGTGGTCGAGCATCCGTGCGGCGGTCTCGGCCGAGTCGTTCCGGGCCGACATGGTCACCACGAGCTGGTCGGTGGCGTCCATCGCGGCCTGCCAGTTCTGCGCCCGGACGTTGTTCCCGGTGTCTACGAAGATCAGCTTGTAGAACCGGCTGACCACCTCACGGATCTCCGCGAACGCGGCGGCGGTGAGCATCTCGCCGCCGGTCGCGGACTCGTCCGAGGCCAGCACGTCGAACATGCCTTCGCCCTGCGAGCGGACGTACTGCGACAGGTCGCCCACCCGGCCGTGCGGGCCCTGGAACTGGGCCAGGTCGCGCAGCATGTCCCGCACCGTACGGGCGTGGAAGTCCTGCTGCGCCCGCATGCCGAGGGTGCCCTGGGTCTCGTTGTTGTCCCAGGCCAGCACGTATCCGCCGCGCTTCTGGCCGAACGTCATGGCGAGCAGCAGGATCGCCACCGTCTTGCCGGCGCCGCCCTTCGGGTTGACCACCGTCACTTGGCGCAGGCCGCCGAAGTTGCGGCGGACCATCTCGATGTCGCGCTTCATCTCCTGCTCGTGCCGCCCGGGCGCGAGCCGGACCAGCCCGATCTTGTTGACCACCGCGCGTACGCCCATGGTGGCCACCGGGTCGACCGGCCGGGCCTGGCGGCGGCGGGCGAAGTCCTCGGCGGTCGGGGGCACCGCCTGCTGCGGCGTCCAGCCCTGCTCCGGGTGGGGTGCTCCGGGCTGAGGTGGTGGCGGCACCACCGGGCCGGACACCGGCGCCTGCGGAGGCAGCGGGCCGCCCGGCTGCGGCACGCCGGTCTGGGGCGTCCAGCCGGGCGGCGGGTACCAGCCGGGCTGACCGGGCTGATACCCGGGCGACGGGTAGCCGTTGCCGTACGGGGACGGCTGCGCCGGTACGCCCGGCGACGGCGGGAACGGCCCGAGTCGGGGCGCCTGCTCGGGTGCGCCCGTCCCTGCCGGTCCCGTACCGGATTCCGGCGACGGCTGCGTCCCGGCGACGGTGGCCCGGCCGGACACCGTGCCGTCCTCGGGGAGGGCGTCAGACGGCGGGGGCGGTGCCACGGTGGCCCGGCCGGACGCGGTGCCGTCGGTGGAGAGTGCCTCGGGCGGGGGCGGTGCCACGGTGGCGCGGCCGGACGCGATGCCGTCGGCCTCCACCGCCTCGGACGGCGACGCCGTGGCGTCGGCGGGGTCCGGCGTGGTGGCGGAGTCCGACCCGGCCCGCTGTGGCGGCTGTGCCCACGGCGAGCCGGGCCGTCCGTTCCCGGCGCCCTCGCCGGTGGTACCCGGGCCGGTCGTCCCGGTGGCGGGCGTGGTCGCCGGGACGGGTGCCGCCGGCGTACCGGGCGCCGCCGGTGAGCCGGATGTCGCCGGCGAGCCGGGCGCCGCCGGTGAGCCGGATGCCGCCGGTTCCGGCTGGGCCGGTGACGGGGCGGAGGTCGCCCGGTCGAGCGTGAACGGCAGGTCCAGGTCGACAGCGGGTGCCTGGGGCGCCGGGACGTCCGCCGCCACCGGTGCCTGGGGCGCCGGGACGTCCGCGGCCACCGGCGTGGGAGCGTCGGCGGGCGGGAGCGGCCAGGGCACCGACGCCCACGGCGGGATCGTGGCCGCCGCCGCGTCGGTCTCCTCCGGCGGCCACAGCGGCTCGACGTCCCGCTGCGGCACCTGCGGTCGGCCCGGTACGTGGGCCCGGTCGTCGTTCTCGTGCACCACGGTTCCTCCCCATTCCTTCCGCCGAGGATAGGCGGTCCGGCCAGCGCCGCGAGCCGGGTGGGGATCGACCGAGGTCAGCCCGTCCAGACCGCCCAGGCGCCCGGCTCGGTCCACCAGGAGCGCTTGCGGCTCAGCTCGCCCTCGACGCCGTCGTCGAGGAAGGGCACCTTCTCGTCGCGGGGCACCACCGCCACCGCACGTCCCCGCGCCCGGCGTACCTCCAGCCGGACCTTCTTCCGGCCCAACGCCGACCGGGTCACCACTGGTACGGCGACGCCCACCGTCACCCGCCCGTCGGCCGGATCCGGGCCGCCCAGCAGGTCCACCTCGCCCAGGCGCGCGTACCCGCCCGCGTTGCCGATCGCGCACGCGGTGATCGGCTCCGAACCGTCGCTCAGCACCGTGCCGTCGACCTCGACCCGGGCCCGCCAGTGCAGCGGGCGGCCCGCGTCGTCGGCGGCGCCGAGCAGCGCGCCGTCCAGCGTCACCGAGCCGCCGTCGTTGCGCAGCAGGTCAAGCCGCCGGGCGGTGCCGTCCAGCACCGCGGCGGCCACACCCGCCGGATCCCGGGGCAGCCCGAGCTGCGCGGCCAGGTCCCGCGCCGTCCCGGACCGGGCCGGATCGAGCGGGAGTACGCCCACAGGCGGGAGGTCGGGCACCGTACGGTTGGCGGCCAGGTCCGCGGGGCGGCGACTCGGCGGCGGAGCGTACCGCCGGACCAGCCGGCGCAGGACGGCGCGCAACTGACCGTCACTGGCCGTGGCGACGATGAGCCGGGTCTTGCCGTCGGAATCCGGCCAGGTGAGGCCGTCGGCGCGCGGCGGGCCGTCGAGGCGGGCCAGCACCTCGTCGATCTCGGAGTCCGACCGGGCGGTCACGGTGGTCACCCGGGCACCCCGGGCGGTCAGCTCGTCCGCACAGGCCAGCACCGGTACGCGCGGCGTCTCGCAGCGCTCCTCGCCGCTCTCGGCGGCGGTGTCGTCCGCGCCGCCGCAGCAGGCGCCGCCGCTGCCGCAGCCACCACCGGGAGCGTCCCGCTCCGAGCCGAGGGTGAGCAGCACCACGTCGTACACGAAGGAGCCTCCTGCTTCTCGACCAACCCCTGCTGGTCCCGCCGTCACTACTTGTTAGCCTGACACCCCGGGCTCGCTGACCGGTCGCCACCTGGCACCCGAGCCTTCTGGAGGCGAGAAGATGCCAGCGATCGTGCTGCTCGGCGCCCAGTGGGGCGACGAGGGCAAGGGCAAGGTTACCGACCTGCTGGGTGAGCGGGTCGACTACGTCGTGCGCTACTCCGGCGGCAACAACGCAGGCCACACGGTGATCACGCCGGACGGCCAGAAGTATGCGCTGCACCTCATGCCGTCCGGGGCGCTGTCACCGAGCGCGATGATCGTGATCGGCAACGGCGTGGTGGTCGACCCGAAGGTGCTGCTCCAGGAGATCGACGGGCTCGCCGAGCGCGGCGTGGACGTGTCCCGCCTGCGTATCTCCGGCGACGCGCACCTGATCATGCCGCACCACCGCGCGCTGGACCGGGTGGTCGAGCGCTACCTGGGCAGCTCCCGTATCGGCACCACCGGCCGGGGCATCGGTCCCGCGTACGGCGACAAGGTCGCCCGGATGGGCATCCGGCTCCAGGACCTGCTCGACCCGGGCATCCTGCGCAAGAAGCTGGAGCTGGCGCTCCGCGAGAAGAACCAGCTGCTGTTCAAGGTCTACAACCGCAAGGCGATCGACGTCGAGGAGACCGTCGAGGAGTACCTCCAGTACGCCGAGCGGCTGCGCCCGTACATCGCCGAGACCCGGGTCATGCTCTGGGACGCGCTCGACCGCGGCGAGACCGTGCTGCTGGAGGGCGCCCAGGCCACCATGCTCGACATGGACCACGGCACCTACCCGTTCGTCACCTCGTCGAACCCGACGGCCGGCGGGGCGTGCGTGGGCGCGGGCATCCCGCCGACCGCGATCACCAAGGTCATCGCGGTGAGCAAGGCGTACACGACGCGGGTGGGCTCGGGCCCGTTCCCGACCGAGCTGTTCGACGACAACGGGCAGCACCTGCGCAAGGTCGGCCACGAGTACGGCACCACCACCGGCCGGGAGCGCCGCTGCGGCTGGTTCGACGCCGTGGTGGCCCGGTACGCGTGCCGCCTCAACGGCGTCACCGACCTGGTGGTCACCAAGCTGGACGTGCTGACCGGCCTGGCCAAGGTGCCGATCTGCGTCGGGTACGAGATCAACGGCGAGCGCTTCGACGACATGCCGATGACGCAGACCGACTTCCACCACGCCACGCCGATCTACGAAGAGCTCGACGGCTGGTGGGAGGACATCACGAAGGCGCGGACCGAGGACGAGCTCCCGGAGAACGCCCGCCGCTACATCGCCCGTATCGAGGAGCTGACCGGCACCCGGGTGAGCGTGGTGGGCGTGGGTCCAGGCCGAGAGGAAAACGTCCTCCGCCACCCCCTCCTCCCCTAACCCCGCCCCCGCGCCGGACCCCCGGCCCCCGCCCTCCGGCTCGCACTCCGGTGATCAAGGAGTTTGTGTCCAGTTCGGCGTCGGATCCGGACACAAACTCCTTGATCACCGGGGCGGGCGCCGGGGCGGGTGAAGGCGGGCACGGGGTGGAGGCGGGGCGGGCTGTGGGAGGCGGTTTTCCACAGGGTTGTCCACAGGGGTGTCGGCTGTGGGGTGGCGCGGGGGAGCCTGCGCGTGTGGGTGAATTCGGCGAACTGACGCGGCTGGCCGCGACGCAGGGCGGGTTCGTGACGGCGGGGCAGGCGTTGCGCCTGGGCCTCGGCCGGGAGCAGATCCGGTACCTCGTCCGGTCCGGGCGATGGACCCGGGTCTCGCGCGGCTGCTACCTGCCGTCTCCCGCCGTGCTGACGCATGTGGCACTACGACGTGCCATGATCCGCGCCACGGTCGCCAGCCTCGGGCGGGGCGCGGTCGCCGTGTTGGGTACCGCCGCCGAGCTGCACGGCATCGCCGGTCTCCCGCCGACGGCGGCGATCCACGTCTCGGTGCCGCCGGATCGGCCGCACGTGCAGCGCCGGGCGGAGCCGGGCCTGACGGTGCACCAGTTGACGCTCGCCGAAGCGGACGTGTGCCGGGCCGGCGGCGTACCGGTCACCACACCGGCGCGCACCGTCGCCGATGTGTTGCTGCGGGCGCGGCGCTATCCGGCGGTGTGCGTCCTCGACTCCGCGCTCAATCAGCGGATCCTGGCCGAGAACGACCTGTCCCTGGTGCTCACGCACCTCACCGGACGCCGTGGCGCGGTCGCCGCTCGGGGATACCTGGCCGAGGCGGACGGCCGGGCACAGTCACCGCTGGAGACCCGCGCCAGGCTCCGGTGCGTCGACGGTGGCGTGCCGCCGGACGTCCTGCAACTGCCGGTGCGGGACGAGGACGGTTACCTGCTCGGCGTCGGGGACCTGGCATGGCGCGGGGCGCGTCTGATCGCGGAGGCGGACGGCCGAGGCCCGCACCTGACGCCGCAGGCCGTCTACGCGGACCGGTTCCGACAGAACCGCCTGGTCAACGCCGGCTGGCGGATCCTCCGCTTCACCTGGTCCGACACCCTGCGCCCCGACTACATCCCCCAGACGGTCAAGCGCGCCCTGAAGCGCCGGTGATCAAGGAGTTTGCGGACCCGCACCGCTCAATCTGAGACGCAAACTCCTTGATCGACGGGGCGGGGTGGGGTGGTCAGTAGGATGCCGGTCGTGCGCGTACTTCTTGTGGGTGGTGGTGGGCGGGAGCACGCTCTCGCGCTCGGACTCGCCGGTGACCCGGCTGTCGAGGCGCTCGTCGCGGCTCCGGGGAATCCGGGGATCGCTGCGGTGGCCGAACTTCGGGAGGTGACACCCACCGACCCGGCAGCAGTGGCGGCCCTCGCCGTCGAGGTCGCTGCCGACCTGGTGGTCATCGGGCCGGAGGCGCCGCTGGTGGCGGGCGTCGCCGACGCGGTACGCGCCAAGGGCATCGCGGTGTTCGGCCCGAGCGCGGAGGCGGCCCGGCTGGAGGGCTCGAAGACGTTCGCGAAGGACGTGATGACCGCCGCGGCGGTGCCGACCGCTCGTGCGTACACCTGCGAGGACGCGGCGGCGGTGGGGCGCGCGCTGGACGAGTTCGGCGCGCCGTACGTGGTGAAGGACGACGGGCTCGCCGCCGGCAAGGGTGTGGTGGTCACCGACGACCGGGCGGTCGCCGAGCGGCACGCCGCGGAGTGCGGCCGGGTGGTGATCGAGGAGTACCTGTCCGGTCCCGAGGTCTCCCTGTTCGTGGTCACCGACGGCGAGGCGGCGGTGCCGCTGCTGCCGGCGCAGGACTTCAAGCGGGTCGGCGACGGCGACACCGGGCCGAACACGGGCGGCATGGGCGCGTACGCGCCGCTGCCGTGGGCCCCGCCGAATCTGGTCGACGACGTGATGCGCGACGTGGTGCACCCGACGCTGGCGGAGCTGCGCCGCCGGGGCACCCCGTTCGCCGGCCTGCTCTACGTGGGCCTGGCGATCACCCCGTCCGGCCCGCGGGTGATCGAGTTCAACGCGCGCTTCGGCGACCCGGAGACGCAGGTCGTACTCGCCCTGCTGGAGACGCCGCTGGCCGGGCTGCTGCACGCCGCCGCCACCGGCACGCTGGGCGCGCACCCGCCGCTGCGCTGGCGCGACGGCGCGGCCGTGACGGTCGTGGTGGCGGCCGACGGCTATCCGGCGGGCCCGCGTACCGGTGACGTGATCACCGGCGCGGACCGCGCCGGGATCATCCACGCCGGCACCCGCCGGGACGCCGACGGCACGTTGCGCTCCGCGGGGGGCCGGGTCATCTGCGGTACGGCGACCGGGCCGGACCTGGCCGCCGCGCGCGACGCCGCCTACGCTCTGGTACGCGACGTCGAGCTGGCCGGTTCCCACCACCGCACCGACATCGCGGCGGCGGCCGTGGACGGCCGGGTCACGATTCCGGGCTGACCGGCCCGGGGCGCCGGCCGGCCATCCGGTTGAGCACGTTCGCCGTGGCCCGCTCGATGCGCGGGTCGCGGTGCCCCTGCCGGTCCAGTGCCAGGGTCCAGCCGAGCGTGCCGCTGGCGAAGACGACAGCTCCGCGTGCCGTCTCGTGGACGTAGCTGCTCTGGAGCCGTCGGCCGCCCTGCTGGGCCGGGTACGGCGAGGAGCTGAGCGTGGTCCCGGCGGGCCGCGGGAGGGCCGCGTGCAGCCCGTCCGCCTCGCCCGCGACCACGCCCGGGATGCGGTCGCCGTCGGCCACGCCGGTGCCGGCCCACACCCAGTTGTCTGCGGCGCGCACCACGAGCGGCTGCGGGGTCAGCACGATGCCGTTGTACTGCACGCCGAGCAGCGCCTGTTCCGGCCGGTCGAGGTTGCGCCAGGTCACGGTCGGGTCGCCGGTGCCCGCGCCCGGGTCGGGAAGCGTCTTGGCGCACTCGACGAGCCGTTCGGGGCGGCCGTCGGCGGCGGCGCGTACGCGGGCGTGCCAGTAGACGCTGTTCGCGCCGAGGAACGCGAGGCTGGTGCCCCCGTCCAGGCCGACCTCGGTGGCGCGGCGCATCTCGGCCGACCAGTACTCGTCGTGCCCGCAGAACACCAGACCCCGGTACCGGGCCGGGTCGAGGCGCCCGGAGTGCAGGTCGAAGCTGGTGGCGTAGCTGACGTCGTAGAGGTTGCGTTCCAGCCACCGGATCGCGGCCTCGTCGCGGTCGAAGTGGGTGGGCAGGCCGGCGCCGGAGTACGGGCGGTCGAACGAGACTGCGCGTGCCCGCAGCGCCGGGTCGCGCCGCCCGTCGGCCCGGTAGCCGTTGTAGAGGCTCTTGCCGGTCCGCCGGTCGCGCGGCCACTGGTTGTACGCCTGCCAGGTGGTCACCGGCAGCACCACGCAGAGCGCGGCCGGGCGCCGGTCGTCGCGTACCACGAACGGCGTGCAGGCCCGCCAGCCGTCGGCCGAGGTGAAGACCGCCTGGTAGAGGCCGGAGGTCCAGCCGTGCGGGACGGACAGGCGCCAGGACACCGGCCACCGGCAGTCGAGCACACCGGTGTCCGGGTCGGCCACCGGCACCGGCTGCGGTACGCCGCGCAGTTCGGGGCTGGTCAGCATCGTGCGGGCGCCCGCGCCGTCGTACCAGCCGAGGCGGTGCACGCTGATCCGGAACCGGCCGCCCGGGTTGACCGCGACGTGGAAGTCGATCTCCTCGCCGGGGGCGACGCTCGTCGTCGAGGCGTACCCCTGGATCTGGCGCCGCCGGTCGTCGGCGGCCCGGCCGCCGTGCTCGGGCCACCACGGCTCACCGGCGGCGCGGTTCTCCCGCTCGACGGGCGGGACCGGCCACCGGGTGGGTGAGTCGTCGGGCCGGCCGCCGAGGACCGGGTCGAACGGGCCGAGCGCGGCGGCGGACGCGCCGCCGACGAGGAGGCCGAGTGCGGTACGCCGCCGAAGCCTGTCCATTGTGGTGCTCCCCGTTTCCCCGTTCGATCGGGGGAGACCGTAGCACCGGAAGACGGCAGCCGTGTGACCGATGTGGATCAGTCGAAGTAGCGGCGCAGTTCCCGGCTGAGCACCTTGCCGGTGGCGTTGCGCGGCAGGTACTTGACGAACACCACGTCGCGGGGCACGGAGAAGCGGGCCAGGTAGCGCCGGACGTACTCGCGGACCGCCTCCGGGTCGAGCGTCTCGCCGGTGCGCAGCGCCAGGAACGCGGCCAGTCGCTGGCCGTAGTCGGGGTCCGGTACGCCGATCACGGCGACCTCGCGGACCTGCGGCAACCGGGCGATCAGATCCTCCACCTCGGACGGGAAGACGTTCTCGCCGCCAGAGACGATCATGTCGTCGGCCCGGCCGTCGACGAAGAGCAGGCCGTCGGCGTTCAGCCGGCCCAGGTCGCCGGTGTCGAGCAGGCCGTCGCGGCTCTCCCGCCCGGCGCCCGAGGTGTAGCCCTCGAACAGCATCTCGTTGCCCACGAAGATCCGTCCGACCTCGCCGTCGCGGACCGGCCGGCCGGTCTCGTCCAGGATGGCCAGCCGGGTGCCGTGCGGTGGCCGGCCCGCGGTGGTGGGCGCGGCGCGCAGCTCGGCCGGGCCGGCGATGGAGGCCCAGGAGACCTCGGTCGAGCCGTAGAGGTTGTAGAGCACGTCGCCGTACCGGTCCATGAACGCGGTGGCCAGGTTGCCGGGCAGTGCCGATCCGCTGACCGCGACCACCTTGAGCGGCGGCCGGGGCTGCGGCGGCGCGACCTCCATCAGCCGTTGCAGCATCACCGGTACGGCGAACATCGCGTCGCACGGTTGAGCGGCGAGCGCGGCGAGCGTGGCGGCCGGGTCGAAGCGCCGGTGCAGTACGACTGTGGCGCGCAGCGCGAACGACACCTGAAGTGCGGCGTACCCCCAGGTGTGGAAGATCGGCGCGGCGATCATCACGGTGTCCCGCGCGTGCAGCGGGATGCGGTCGATGATGGACACCAGCGGGCCGAAGCCGTACGGGGTGGGCCGGCGGGCGCCCTTGGGCGCGCCGGTGGTGCCGGAGGTCAGCACGATGGTGCGGCCGTCGCGCTCCGGCGGCTGGAGCTTCTCGCCGGGCACGGCGGCGGCGATCAGCTCCTCCTGCCGCCGCTCGTCGACCCGGTGCAGCTCGGCCGGGAGGCCGAGGACGCGCTCGGTGAACTCGCCGTCGTGCACCAGGACGCGCAGGCCCTGTTCCTCGGCCACAGTCACCAGTTGAGCGGCGGACAGCCCGGTGTTGACCAGGACGGCGTCCGCGCCGAGCAGCATCGCTGCCACTATCGCCTCGATCAGGCCGTGGTGGTTGCGGCAGAGCACACCGACCCGGTCGCCGGTCTGCACGCCGAGGTGGGAGCGCAGCGACCGGGCCAGCCGCTCGGAGCGGTCGAGCAGTTCCTGGTACGTCATGGTGGCGCCCTGCTCGTCGACCACGGCGACACGGCCGGGGTCGCGGGCGGCGGCCTGGCGCAGCTCCCCGGCGAGGCTCCAGCCCCACCGGCGCAGCGCGTTGAGCTGGGAGACCACGCGGATCGGTCCGCCCGGGGCGAGCAGTCCACGTCGGGTCAGCGTGGCGGCGATGAACGGCAGGTCCACGGCGCAACTCCTTCGCGTTCGTGGTTCGTCGACCAGGCTCCGGACGGTCGGCCGTCCGGTTCGGCATGATCTTGCGCCCGATCGCGGTTCGGGTCGGCCCGGGAGCGGCGACCCGGCCCGTGACGGCGTGCGACGTGGTCACGGGCCGGGCCGCGGCCCGCCGGCGGTCAGCGGATCTGCATCCCGGAGATGGCCCGGGAGATGACCAGCCGCTGGATCTCGGAGGTGCCCTCGAAGATGGTGTAGATCTTGGCGTCGCGGTACCACCGCTCGACCGGGTGGTCGCGCAGGAAGCCGGCGCCGCCGAGGAGCTGGACCGCCTTGTCGGTCACCGAGACGGCCACCTCACCGGCCTTGAGCTTGGACATCGAGCCCTCGCCCGCGGTGAACGGCCGGTTGTTGCGGCCCATCCAGGAGGCGCGCCAGACCAGCAGCCGGGCCGCGTCGATCTCCATCTTCATGTCGGCGAGCGCGAACGCGACCGCCTGGTTGGAGATGATCGGCCGTCCGAACTGGACCCGCTCCTTGGCGTAGTCCAGGGCGTACTCGTAGGCGGCGCGGGCCACGCCGAGCGCCTGCGCGCCGACTGTCGGGCGGGACAGCTCGAACGTCCGCATCGCCGCCTGGCCGGAGGCGCGCTGCCCGGACCGGGCGCGGGCCAGACGCTCGTCGAGCGCGTCCTTGCCGCCGAGCAGGCAGCGGCCTGGCACCCGGACGTCGTCGAGGAAGACGTCCGCGGTGTGCGAGGCGCGCAGCCCCAGCTTGCGCAGCTTGCGGGTGGCGGTCAGACCGGGAGTGCCGGGGGGTACGACGAACGCGGCCTGGCCGCGCGAGCCCAGCTCGGGCTCGATCGAGGCGGTGACCACGTGCACCCCGGCGATGCCGCCGTTGGTGGCGTACGCCTTCTGCCCGTTGAGCACCCACTCGTCGGTGGCCTCGTCGTAGACGGCGCGGGTACGCATCGAGCCGACGTCGGATCCGGCCTCCGGCTCGCTCGTGCAGAACGCGGCCACGGCCGGGGAGTCGACGTCGCCGAAGCACTGCGGCACCCATTCGACGAGCTGCTCGGGGGTGCCGGCGCCGTAGATCGCAGCGACCGCGAGGGAGGTGCCGAAGATGCTCAGGCCGATGCCGGCGTCACCCCAGAAGAGTTCCTCGCTGGCGATCGGCAGGGAGAGGCCGGTGGGGTCGGCCCAGCAGGTGGCGAGGAACTCGAACCCGTACAGGCCGACCTTCGCGGCCTCCTGGATGATCGGCCAGGGAGTCTCCTCCCGGGCGTCCCACTCGGCCGCGGCCGGGCGCACGACCTCGGCGGCGAAGCCGTGCACCCAGTCGCGAAGGTCCCGCTGTTCCTCGTTCAGGTCGAGCGAGAACTCGGCCATGTCAGGCCTTGGGGATGTCGAACAGGTTGGCGATGTTGGCGGCCAGGCCCAGGTCGCCCTTGGCCTTCAGCTTGCCGGTCATGAACATCATCACCGGGTTGGCGCCACCGGAGACGATCTTCAGGAACTCGACCGGGCCCATGGTGAGGCTCAGCTTCGGGTCGCGGGTCGCGGTCTCCGAGACGGTGCAGGTGCCGTTCTCGATGACGATCTCGTAGGTGTCGGTGCCACCGTCCGGACGGCCGGTGATGTTCCAGTGGATGACCGCGTTGGTGGCACCGGCGCGGTCCGCGCGGAACAGCGTGGGCATCCGGTTGAAGACCTCGCTGAGGATCTTGCCGCGCGCCTCGCCGGACATGATCTCGTTGATCTTGGCGTCCGGCGTGGACTTGACCAGCTGCGCGAACTCCTTCGGGCCGACGTTCGCGAAGTTGGCCGGGTCGAAGTCAGTCATGGGGGATTGCACCTCTCGGGCGGGGCCACTTTGGTTACTCTGGCGTAACCTTACGCACGGGTAGGTATGCTCGCAAGGGTGTCCAGCACGCCGACCTTCAAGCGCCTCCCCCGAGCCGTACGCGAGCAGCAGATGCTCGACGCGGCGGTGAAGGTGTTCTCCCGCCGCGGCTTCCACGCCGCCAGCATGGACGAGATCGCCGACGACGCCGGCATCTCCAAGCCGATGGTGTACGCCTACCTCGGCACCAAGGAGGAACTCTTCATCGCCTGCCTGCACCGGGAGAGCACCCGGATGATGGAGGCGATCGCCGGTGCCGCCGCCCCCGACCTGCCCGCCGACGAGCGGCTCTGGCGCGGACTGCGCGCGTTCTTCGGCTTCGTCGGTGCGCACCGGGACGGCTGGGCGGTGCTCTACCGGCAGGCCCGCGGCTCCCAGCCGTTCGCCGCCGAACTCGCCGCCATGCGCGGCCGGCTGGTCGAGGTGGTCGCCGGCATGCTCGACCACGCGTTGCGCGCCTCCGGCCGCGAGGTCGGCGCCACCGACCTGGAGGTGGTCGCGTACGGGCTGGTGGGCGCCAGTGAGTCGCTCGCCGACTGGCTGGCCGACCACCCTGAGGCCGACGCCGGGAAGACAGCGACCCGGATGATGAACGTGGCCTGGCTCGGCGCCGACCAGCTCCTGCGCGGCGTCACCTGGCACCCGCCCGCCGCGGGGTAAGGAAGGGCCCCTTCTTAACGCCTCCGGTAGTGGAAGGGCCCCTTGTTAACAGTCGCGCCGGGCGGCAGCCCGCCGGTGCGCCCGCCGCCGGCCCCAGCGGACGGCCTCGAACAGGCCGGTGACGGCCAGCGAGATGGCCACGCCGGCGAGCAGCCCGGACAGCGGGTTGTGCTCGAACGCCAGGCCGCCGAAGTAGCCGAGCAGCCCGCAGTAGACCCCCCAGGTGGTGCACGCCAGGCCGTCGTACAGCAGGAACGTGCGCGCGGGATAGCGGACCGCGCCCATGGTCAGCGTGACGGCGGTCCGGCCGCCGGGGACGTACCGGGCGGTGGTCAGGATCATCCCGCCGCGTCTGTCGACCGCCCGGCGGGCCCACTCCGAGCTGGCCCGCCGCCTGCTGTCCGCCGGGAAGCGGGCCAGCCGGTGCGCGCCGCCGCCGCGCCCGATCGCGTACGAGATGTGGTCGCCGGCGAGCGCGCCGAACGCGGCGGTCACGATCACCAGCACCAGGTTCGGCTCGCCGCCGGCCGCGAAGACCCCGGCGGTGATCACCACTGTCTCGCCCGGCACCGCCGGGAAGAACGCGTCGACGGCGGTGACCGCGATGATCACCAGGTACACCCACGGCGACGTCACCGTGTGGTGCAGCAGGTCGAGCACGTCCCCCATGCACCCATGCTCGGGGGTGCGGTGTTAAGCAGGGGCCCTTCCCATACAAAAGGCGTTAACAAGGGGCCCTTCCTTCTCCTCGGCCGTCGGCCCGCGCGACGTGAGCACCACCGGCGCGCCCAGCGCCTCCGAGACCGCAGCCGGCCAGTCGGCAGGCGACTCGTCCAGCACCGGCCGAGCCCGCATCAGCCGCTCGGTGAGCGCCGCCTGCCGGTCCAGGTCACCGGCCGGGCCGGGGACGAGCCGGTCCAGGCCCTCGTACCGGCGGCAGATCCGCAGCTCGGGCCGGGCCAGGTCGAGGTGGGTGAGCGCCAACCCGTCCACGCCACCTGCCACCTCCAGCGCGTACCGGTGGGCGACCGCGTCGAAGTGCCCGAACCGGAACCGCCCCTGCCAGGGGTTCGTCCCGTTGTGCCGGTCGCGGAACGGCAGCGCCGCGTCCTCGGTGACCAGCGGTCCGGGACCGTGCCGGGTGGTGGTCGTGCGCAGCACGCCGAGCCGCTGCGCGGTCCCGGCCATGCCCGCCTCGGCGAGCAGCGTCTCGGCGTTGGCGAACGTCGTGGTGCTCCACGTCGTGTACGGGTGGAAGCCGTGCCACTCGTCCAGCAGCACCCCCTGCGCGCCCTCGAACACGCAGGTGCCCTCGCGCAGGGCACCTGCCAGCCAGGTCCGGTCGACGATTGCCACCCGGCGCGCGAAGGCCGCGTACGCGGGCAGGCAGTCGTCCACCGGTGGCGCGTCGAGCGGGCCCAGCTCGGCGGTGAGCCGGTCGCGCAGCGCGGCCAGCCGCCGGCGCAGCACCGCCGGGCGGCGGCAGTCGGCCACCCGGGGTGCCTCGTCGGGGTGGGCGAGGCCGTACGCGACCGCCTCGCCCACCCCGAGCCCGCAGGAGCCGTGCCGGTCGGCTCCCCGGGCGATCTCCCGGGCGCGGTTCGCGGCCCGGTGGTACGGGGTGGCGAGCAGCGCCTCCCCGTCCACAGTCAGACGGTCGAGCGCGTCGGGCACGCCGACCGACGCGAGGTGGTCGGCCTCGGCGGCCAGCGCCAGCGGGTCCACCACCACGTGCCGCGCCAGGTGTGTGCGCACCCCGGGACGGAACGTCCCGGCGCCGAACTGCGCGAACGTGTGGTGCCTCCCGTCGCGCAGGACGACGTTGTGCGCCGCCTGCGCGCCCCCGTTGAACCGGACCACCGTGTGGACCTGCCGGGTGGCGCAGAGCAGGTCCACCACTGTGCCCTTGCCGGCGTCGCCGTAGCCGAGGTCGACCACCGTCACGTGGTTCACAGCCGGGTGACCCCGCTTCCGCCGTCGGCCGGGCTGAACGGCAGCGTCGCCACCGCGCGCCGGCCCGAGCCGACCTGGGCGAGGGCCTTCGAGACGGTCCGGGTGGCCGTCGAGCCGGCCCGGTCCAGGTCGCGCAGCCCGGCGTCGAGGTCGATGGCCTGCTCGCCGAGGCCGACGGTGAGCGCGATCGTCTCGCAGACCGCGTCCAGGTCGTCCAGCTCGACCGCGTTCTGCCCGAGCAGGCCGCGCCAGAAGTCCAGCACCTTGCGGTTGCCCGCGTAGTGGCTGCCGGCGGGCAGCAGGTAGTAGGTGTCCCAGCGCGCGGTCACCTCGTCCACCATCTGCCGGACCGGCATGTCCTCGCCCAGGCCGTCCCCGATCAGCCGGCTCACCTCAGCGGTCTTCACCGCCGGGTACGCCAGCTCGTCGCCGATGATGAACAGGTAGCCGCGCCGGCCACGCTTGTCCCAGCTGTCGGTGGCCGTGTGCCGGGCCATGAAGTAGAGCGCCAGCTCGTACGACTCCATCATCTGGCCGCCTCCGCCGCCCTCCAGCACGATCCGGCCGAGGTCGTCGTCCATCCGGTTGTCGGACTCGAACTGCCCGACCTGCAACGGCACCCGGTCGCAGGTGGCGTCGCCGATCGCGCCGAACATGACCTGCGGGTCCTTCGCGTACCCCTGGCGCAGCAGCAGGCCGAGCAGCTGCGGCAGCTTGCTCTGCAGCACCCGGGGCACGTGGCCCATCGAGCCGGTGACGTCGAACAGCACGGCGATCGGCGTCGACTGGGGGTGCTCGGCGGAGTCGCGGCTCTCCCGCAGCGCGTCGCGCGGGTCGAGCGCGGGGTGCACCTTGCGGGCGCCGCTGTCGCTGTAGGAGAACGCGCTCTTGCCGGTGCGGCGCCGGTAACGGTCGGCGGCGTCGTACACGTCGGTGGACCAGATTCCACTGCCCATGGCAGCCTCCCTACGGGTTGAGGGTGAAGGGTCGGAAGGTGCGCGGCCCGTACAGCCGGTGCAGCACCTCGTCCAGTTCGCGCAGCAGCCGCCAGGCGTCGTCCGGCCGGGTGGCGAGCGCGGTGCCCTGGCAGCCGTCGGCGAAGGCGCGCAGCTCGCGCGGCGCGCGGTCGCCCATCAGCCAGGTCATGCAGCGGGCGGCGAGCGCGATGTCGGTGCCCGGCCCGCACTGCCGCTTCGCGGCGACCTCCGGCGGATACCAGTCCTCGTGGCCGGGCACGAGCGCCGGCACGAGCCCGCCCGGCTCGGCCGAGAAGCACCAGTCGACGAGCACCAGGCCGTGTGCGTCCGGCTCGATCAGCACGTGCCGGGGCAGCACCGCGCCGTGCACGACGCCGGCCCGGTGGGCCAGGCCGAGCGCCACGAGCAGCCGCCGCCACATCCAGGCCGCGTCGCGCGGGTCCAGCCCGTCCGGGTACGCGCGGCGCACGTCGTCCAGGCTTCGCAGTCCGGGTACGGTCATTAGCTCGTTGACCTGCCGTTGCACGCCGGTCGACGGGTCGCGCGCCGGGTAGGAGTCGACGAGCCGGGGCACGTACGCGAGGTGCTTGGCGTCGCCGCGCTCGGCGATCCGCCGCAACGCGCGTGCCTCGCGGGCCATCAGGTCGTTGTCGCTCGGGTGCCGGCACACCTTGGCCAGGTGATAAGAAGGGGCCCCTCCTCTACCGGAGGCGTTAACAGGGGGCCCTTCCTTCCGTTCGTGCAGGGTGGCGACGTCGCCGGTGTACGTGGGGGCGGGAGTACGCCACCGGGTGGTGACTGTGACGAGCGCGTCGGCGGCGGCGGCGCGTACCCCCGGGTCGGCCGCGCCCAGCCGGTCGGGGTGCAGCGCGCCGACCAGCTCGCGGTAGCGGCGGGCCGGCTCCTGCGTGCCGAACAGGTCGGCGTCGGTGCGCGCGGCCGTGACCAGCCGGATCGCCTCCTCGGTCCTCACCGAACCGTCTCCTCCCGGGCGGGGCGCAGCAGCGCCGGGTGCAGCAGCCGGGCGTCTCCGGCGCGGTAGAGCTTGGCCCGGGGGCCGCCGCGCGCGCCGCCGCGTTCGGTGCTGGCGCCGGTGCTCTCCACGAAGCCGGGCACGGAGAGCACCTTGCGGTGGAAGTTGCCGGCGTGCAGCGGGTGGCCCCAGACCGTCTCGTAGACCTCCCGCAGCTCGGTGACTGTGAACTCGGGGGCGAGGAACCGGGTGGCGAGAGGCGTGTACTCCAGCTTGGAGCGGGCGCGCTCCAGACCGTCGTCGATGATCCGGCCGTGGTCGAAGGCGAGCTGCCGGCTGGTCAGCGCGGTGACCGGCAGCCAGATCGCCTCGTCGGCGTCGGTGTCGGCGACCGGGTCGGGCAGGTCGGGGGCGAACGCCAGGTGCGCGACCGAGACCACGCGCATGCGGGGGTCGCGGTCCGGGGCGCCGTAGCTGCCGAGCTGTTCCAGGTGCACCCGGCGCAGCCGCTCACCGCCCAGGCCGGTCTCCTCGGCCAGCTCGCGCCGGGCGCCCGCGGCGAGGTCCTCGTCCGGCTGGACGAAGCCGCCGGGCAGCGCCCAGTGCCCCTCGTAGGGCGGCGCGCCGCGGCGGATCAGCAGCAGGTGCAGCGCGCCCTCGCGGATGGTCAGGGCGACCACGTCGACGGTGACCGCGACCGCCGGGTAGTCCCGGGGGTCGTACCCGGCGAGGAACTCCTGCTCGTTCACGGCCACTCACTCTCTCAGGTTGAGAACAACTCAATCTGAGAACAACTTAGCGCCGAAAAGAGGGGACGGCAAGTCCCCTCTTTCGCTCAGCGCACCGAACCGACCAGATGCGGCCTTCCGTCCCGGGCGCTGTGCAGCGCGAAGTCCCAGCCCTCGCCGGTCGGCGAGGCGCTGAACGCGACAGTGGACGGCAACGGCACCGGCAGCTTGAACGACACGTCCACCGTGTACGCCTCGGGCAGCCGGGGCTCCAGCGCGGCCAGGCAGCGGGCCTTGCTCCACATGCCGTGCGCGATCGGGCGCGGGAAGCCGAACAGCCGCGCGCCCAGCTTCGAGGTGTGGATCGGGTTGTGGTCGCCGGAGACGCGCGCGTAGTCCGTACCCACCCGGGGCGTCACCCGCCACCGCGCCGAGGCGGCCGGCGGCGCCGGGCGGTCACCCCGGTCGCGCCGCGGGCCGCCGCCTGCGGCGCGCTCCTTCCCGAGGTACGTGGACACGCCGCGCCACACCTCCTCGCCGCCGATCGAGCCGACCAGCACCACGTCGAGCTGGCGGCCCCGCTCGTGCGGGCGCAGGTTCTCCGCGTACGTGTGGAAGTCGACGCTCTCGCCGACCTCGACCGGGCGGTGCACGGTGATCCGGTTGGCCACGTGCACCACGCCGGTGAGCGGGATGGGGAAGCCCGGACCCGTCATCAGCCGCAGCGACAGCGGGAATCCGAGCACGTGCAGATACGTCGCCGGCAGCCGGTCGGTCAGCCGGAACCCGCACACCCGGTCGTAGTCCGCCAGGTGCCGCTGATCCACAGCGACCCCCGAGACGCCCAGTTCAAGTCCCGGCACGTCCGCCCCGCGACGCCCCCCGACCCCCGGCACCACTCCCAGCAGCGCCCGCCGGTAGAGCGCCCCACTCGCAGGCAGCCGCGACAGTGCCACGCGCCGCCGCCCCTCCGACCCCGCCTCTTCCCTCTCCCCTTCACCCCGTCGATCATGAGGTTGGCTGCCTTGTGGATCTCCAGAAGTGCCGTCAACTTCATGATCGTCGGAGGAGGGGCGGGCCTGGGTGGGGTGGGACTGGGGGTGGGACTGGGCCTGGGCGGCGGCTCGGGCTGCGGTCAGGTCCCGGGTGGGGCCCTCGATCAGGTCGTGCAGGGTCAGGTCGTCGTCCTCGTGGTCACGGGGTGCCATCACGCCCCCAGCAGGCTCTGGCCGCAGACCCGGACCACGTTGCCGCTCACCGCGCCGGTCGCCGGCCAGGAGAGCCAGCCGATCGTCTCGGCCACGTCCACCGGCAGGCCGCCCTGGGCCATGCTGTTCATCCGGCGTCCCGCCTCGCGGATCGTCAGCGGGATGCGCGCGGTCAGCCGGGTCTCGATGAAGCCCGGCGCCACGGCGTTCAGGCTGATCCCGCGCCCGCGCAGCACCGGCGACAGCGAGTCGACCAGGCCGATCACGCCGGCCTTGCTCGTCGCGTAGTTGGTCTGCCCCCGGTTGCCGGCGATCCCGGCGATCGACGAGACCGACACGATCCGGCCGCCGGCCGGGATCAGATCGCGTTCCAGCAGCACGTCGTTGATGCGCTCCTGACTGGACAGGTTCACGTCGATCACCGAGTCCCACCGGTCGGCGTCCATCCGGCCCAGCGTCTTGTCCCGGGTGATGCCCGCGTTGTGCACCACCACGTCGACCCGCCCGTGCCGCGACGCCAGATACTCCGTCAGCCGCGTCGGCGCATCAGGGCCGGTCAGGTCGAGCTGCACCGCGCTGCCGCCGATGTCGTTCGCGACAGCGGCCAGCTCGTCCCCGGCCGCCGGGATGTCCAGCGCCACCACCTGGGCGCCGTCGCGGGCCAGCACCTTCGCCAGCGCCGCGCCGATGCCCCGGGCCGCGCCGGTCACCAGCACCACCTGCCCGGAAAGCGGCCGGTCCCAGTCGGCCGGCGCCACGGCGGTGCCGGTGCCGACGCGGACGACCTGGCCCGAGACGTACGCGGACCGGCCGGAGAGCAGGAACCGGAGCGTGGACTCCAGGCTCACCGGGGTGCCGGCGTCACCCTCGCGTGTCACGTAGACGAGCTGGGCGGTCACGCCCCGGCCGAACTCCTTGCCGATGCTGCGGGTCAGGCCCTCCAGCGCACGCTGGGCGGTAGCCTCCCGGGGGGAGCCGCACTCGGCCGGCGGGGTGCCCAGCACGATCACCCGGCCGCTGGGCAGCAGCGAGCGGGCCTGCGGGTGGAAGAAGTCGTAGAGCTGGCGCAGCCCGGCGGAGTCGGTGATGCCGCTGGCGTCGTACACCAGGGCCGCGAAGCGGCGGTCGGCGTCGTGGGCGGCGACCGGGTCGGCCAGCTCGACCCCGGCGGCGGTCAGGATCTTGCCGGCCGGCTCGGCGATCCGGCCGCCGGCCGAGGAGCCGAGCAGGACCGGCCCGGGAACGAGCGGGTCGCCCGGCGTGTGCCGGCGCAGTCGGGGCGGGTCGGGCAGCCCGAGGCGCTTGACCAGCGCGCGACCGGCCCCCGTCTGGACGAAGCTCGCGTACCTGTCGGTCATAGGCGTAGCCTACTGGCGAGTAGGGTTCGGGCAACAGTTTCGAGGGAGGCCGATCGTGCAGAGTGTCCGGCGGGTCGCGGTCATCGGGGGCAACCGCATCCCCTTCGCCCGGTCCAACTCGCGCTACGCGCACGCGTCGAACGCGGACATGCTCGGTGCGGCGCTCGACGGGCTGGTCGCCCGGTTCGGGCTGGCCGGCGAGCGGGTCGGCGAGATGGTGGCCGGCGCGGTGCTCAAGCACTCCCGCGACTTCAACCTCACCCGTGAGGTGGTGCTCGGCTCCCGGCTCGACCCGCACACCCCCGCGTACGACATCCAGCAGGCCTGCGGCACCGGGCTGGAAGCGGCCATCCTGGTCGCCAACAAGATCGCCCTCGGGCAGATCGAGGTCGGCATCGCCGGCGGCGTCGACACCACCTCGGACGCGCCGCTCGCCGTCAACGAGGACATGCGGCGCACCCTGATCCAGCTCAACTCGGCCCGTACGCTCGGCGAGCGGCTCAAGGTCGCGGCGAAGCTGCGCCCGCACCAGCCGTTCAAGCCGGAGATCCCGCGCAACGCCGAGCCGCGTACCGGGCTGTCGATGGGTGAGCACGCGGCCCGGACCGCGCTGCGCTGGAACGTCGACCGGGCCGCGCAGGACGAACTCGCGCTGCGCTCGCACCAGCGGCTCGCGGCCGCGTACGACAAGGGGTTCTTCGACGACCTGATGACCCCCTACCTGGGGCTGACCCGCGACCAGAACCTGCGCCCGGACACCAGCCTGGAGAAGCTCGGCTCGCTCAAGCCGGTCTTCGGCGCCTCCGGCGCGGACGCCGAGCGGGCCACCATGACCGCCGGCAACTCCTCGCCGCTCACCGACGGCGCGTCCACTGTGCTGCTCGCCTCCGAGGAGTGGGCCAAGGCGCACAACCTGCCGGTGCTGGCCTGGTTCTCCTGGTCGGAGGCCGCCGCCGTCGACTTCGTGCACGGCGACGAGGGCCTGCTGATGGCCCCCGCGTACGCGGTGCCCCGGATGCTGGCCCGGGCCGGGCTGAGCCTCCAGGACTTCGACTTCTACGAGATCCACGAGGCGTTCGCCTCTCAGGTGCTGGCCACCCTCGCCGCCTGGGAGTCGCCGGAGTTCTGCAAGGAGCGCCTCGGCCTGGACGCCCCGCTCGGCTCGATCGACCGGGACAAGCTCAACGTCAACGGCTCGTCGCTGGCGGCCGGACACCCGTTCGCCGCCACCGGTGGCCGGATCGTCGCCACGCTGGCCAAGCTGCTGGATGAGAAGGGGAGCGGGCGCGGCCTGATCTCCATCTGCGCGGCCGGCGGGCAGGGCGTGACAGCGATCCTGGAGCGCTGACGAGGACGCCCGCCCGGTTCTGCGCCGGGCGGGCAACCCGCGTGCCGGCTCGTTCCGTCCCCTGGGCATGAGGCGAGCGAGGGGTGGCACTTCGTGACCGGGCGCGACGAGGAGTTCCGCGACTACGTGACCGCCCGGCTGGAGCCGCTGCGCCGGACGGCGTACCTGCTCTGCCGGGACTGGCACACGGCGGACGACCTGGTGTCGATCACGTTGAGCAAGCTCTACCGCAACTGGCGGCGGGCGCTCGGCGCGGACAACCTCGACGCGTACGTCCGGGGGATGCTCACCAACGCGTGGCTGGACGAGCGGCGCCGGCCGTGGCGGCGGGAGCGCAGCACCGACGAGGTGCCGGACCGGGCCGACCTGGCAGCCGGGGAGCCGTCGGTCGGTGAGCGGGAGATGCTGCTGGAGCTGCTGGGCCGGCTCGCGCCGCGCCGACGGGCGGTGGTGGTGCTCCGCTTCTACTGCGACCTGTCGGTCGAGGAGACCGCGCAGATCCTGGGCGTCAGCACCGGAACCGTGAAGAGTCAGGCCGCCCGTGCGCTGGAGACGCTGCGGCTGCTCGCCTCGCACCATTCGGCAGCGGAGAGCGGGAGGCAGAGATGACGTACCGGCAGATCTTCGACGAGGCGATCGGCGATGCGCCGCCGACGACGGTGGACGTGGACGCCCTGGTGGCGCGGGAGGGCCGGCGTCGGCGGCGAACGGTGGGGGCGTACGCCTCGGCGACCGCGGTGCTGGCCCTGGCGCTCGGCGTCGGCGTGGTCGTGCAGCCGGGGGCGTCCGGTGGTCCGGCGCCCGCCCACTCGGCCGCGTCCGCCGCCGCACGGACCGAGCCGGAGCGCCTGCGCGCGGCGATGCTCGCCGCGTTCCACCGGGAGGCACCGGACCTGCGGTGGGTGCAGGGCGCGTCGACCGGGGACCGCGAGACCTGGGACGGCCCGGTCACCGACGCGCCGCCGTGGTCGGTGCAGCGGTTGCAGTGGGAGTCCGCGACCGGCTGGTTGGCTGTGGGTGTCGCCGCTCGGGGCGAGGTCCGGTCGTACCTGAACATCAACGTGGGCCGGGTACGCCCCGGCCACACGTCGGGCCCGGACCGGTGCCGCCCCGGCGAGGTCACGTGCCGGTCCTTCACCGGCCCCGGGGGCGAGCTGGTGGTGGCGCACGACGCGGAGGGCAGGAACGTGGCGGGGCCGGTGACCAAGCGCACGGTCCTGCGTACCGTGACCGTCAAGCGGGCCGACGGTGCGTTCGTGTCGGTGCAGACGGTCTCGTCCACCGACCGGCACCTGATGACAGTCGAGGAGATGGCAGCGGTCGCGCTGGACCCGGAGATCCGGCTGGGCTGACGGTGTGTCCCGGTCCGGCCCGCCCACAGGCCGGACCGGGTACCGGCGTCGCCGGGACCGGCCCGGGCCTCATGAAAGACTGAGGTACGTGACGACGATCCCGAACGTGCTCGCCAACCGGTACGCCTCGCCCGAACTGGTCGCCCTCTGGTCACCGGAGGAGAAGGTCCGGATGGAGCGCCGGCTCTGGCTGGCGGTGCTCAAGGCCCAGCGTGATCTCGGCGTGCCGGTGCCGGACGGGGTGGTCGAGGCGTACGAGCGGGTGGTCGACCAGGTCGACCTGGCCTCGATCGCGGCGCGGGAGCGGGTCACCCGGCACGACGTGAAGGCCCGGATCGAGGAGTTCAGCGCGCTCGCCGGGCACGAGCACGTGCACAAGGGGATGACCTCCCGCGACCTCACCGAGAACGTCGAGCAGCTCCAGATCCGTGCCTCGCTGGAGCTGATCCGGGACCGGGTGGTCGCCACGCTGGCCCGGCTGGGCTGGCACGCGGGGGAGTACTCGGCCCTGGTGATGACCGGCCGGTCGCACAACGTCGCCGCGCAGGCCACCACGCTCGGCAAGCGCTTCGCGTCGGCGGCCGAGGAGCTGCTCATCGCGTACGAGCGGCTGGAGGATCTGATCGGCCGCTACCCGCTGCGCGGGATCAAGGGGCCGGTGGGCACCGCCGCCGACCAGCTCGACCTGTTCGACGGCGACGCCGCCAAGGTGGCCGAGCTGGAGCAGCGGGTGGCCGGGCACCTGGGCTTCCGCCGGGTGCTGGACAGCGTGGGCCAGGTCTACCCGCGCTCGCTGGACTTCGACGTGCTCTCCGCGCTGGCCCAGGTGGCCGCCGCGCCGTCGTCGCTCGCCACCACGATCCGGCTCATGGTGGGCCAGGAGCTGGTCACCGAGGGCTTCAAGCCGGGCCAGGTCGGCTCCAGCGCGATGCCGCACAAGATGAACACGCGCTCGTCGGAGCGGGTGAACGGCTTCGCGGTGATCATCCGGGGCTACCTGTCGATGGTCGGCGAGCTGGCCGGTGACCAGTGGAACGAGGGTGACGTCTCCTGCTCGGTGGTGCGCCGGGTAGCGCTGCCTGATGCGTTCTTCGCCGCCGACGGGCTGTTCCAGACGTTCCTCACCGTGCTGGACGAGTTCGGCCCGTACCCGGCGGTGATCAACCGGGAGCTGGAGCGCTTCCTGCCGTTCCTCGCCACCACGAAGATCCTGGTGGCGGCCGTGCGCCGGGGTGTGGGCCGGGAGGTCGCGCACGAGGTGATCAAGGAGCACGCGGTCGCCGTGGCGCTGGCGATGCGGGAGAAGGGCGCGGCCGAGAACGACCTGTTCGACCGCCTGGCCGCCGACGGCCGGCTGGGCCTGACCCGGGCCGAGATCGACACGCTGGTGGCCGACCGCAACGCCTTCGTCGGCGCCGCCACCGACCAGGTCGCCCGCGTGACCGCAAGAATCACCAGGGTCGTGGAGTCCCACCCCCAGGCGGCGACCTACTCCCCGCCCCCCATCCTCTGACGGCCCTGTTCTTCTGGTCGATCATGAGGTTGGCGGCACTCAGGGAGATCATTCCTGCCGTCAACTTCATGATCGACGCGGCAGGACAAGGGGGTCAGGGGCCGGTGGGGGTTTCGGCCGCGGAACTCAGGTTGGGGGCGCTCGCGGGCTCGGCGATGCCGCCGGGCGCGGAGGCGATCTCCGGCTCGTGAGCGGTCTCGGCCGCGATCGCCGGCTGGTCCGGCGGCATGACGTCCGGCATCTTCGGCGCGACGATCACCGCCGTGCCGTACGCGCAGATCTCCATCCACATCTCGCCGCAGTCGCGGCTGTCGAAGCGCATGCCGATCACCGCGTTCGCGCCCAGGCGGCGCGCCTCCTCGCCGAGGCGGGCCACCGAGTCGGTGCGCCACCGGGTCAGGTTGTCCGGCGCCATCGGGTCGTAGGCGCCACCGCGCAGGTTCTTGACCCCCTCGCGGTACGGGTTGCGGGTCCTCGCCATCGAGGAGACCACTTCGCCGAGGATCTGGCGGATCTCGTAGCCGGGCAGTTGATCCGTCGTCACGACCAGCACGCTTCCGATGCTGTCAGTCCCCGGCCGGGTGGTTCGCGAGCCGTGTTCAGCTGATCGGATGCTGAAAAACGGCGCGGCGCGGACGGCCGGGCCGCACCCGACCGATCCGCGCCGCATCGGCATCAACCGTCAGACACCGGCCGTCGAGGTGATCCAGGCCCGGTTGTACGCAACACTGCCGTAGTTCTGGATGCTCTGGCCGTCGGCGGTGGAGGCGACGCCGACCTGCCGGCCGTTGTAGAACTGCGGGCCGCCCGAGTCGCCCCGCCACGCGTTGCCGTTGACCCGGGTGCTCCGGATCGCCTGGCCGCCGTACGCGTCGGTGACGCTGGTGCTGGTCACCCGGACGCTGGCGGTCTTGAGCTGGGGCGACGCGCCGCAGCCGCTGTAGCAGGTCATGCCCCAGCCGTAGATGGTGTTGGTCGAGCCGACCGGCGGGTTGCTGCTGGCCAGCGAGACGGCGGAGGTGCTGACCGTGCTGGACAGGCGCAGCAGGGCCAGGTCGTAGCGGGTGTAGGAGGCGCTCACGGTGCGGGTCACGCCGCCCGAGGCGTAGTAGACGCTGCCGACCCGGACGGACATGGTGCCGCTGACGCAGTGCCGGGCGGTGAGCACCCACTGGGGCGCGATCACGCTGCCGGAGCACGTGAACGAGCCGTTGCTGAAGACGGCGGCGGCCCACGGCGCCGACGAGACGGTGCCGCCGCCGATGATCGGCTGGGGGCCGGCCGGCGCGGCGGTGGCGCCGGAGGCGGTGGCCAGGACGCCGGCCAGCGCGGTGGTCAGCACGGCGAGCAGGGGACGGAGGCGCATGTCGGGGCTCCTTCTGCGCGGACGCCCGGGGTTGCCGGGCAGGGGGTGACACCCGCCGGATGGGGTGGGCCGGCGAGGGACGTCGATCTAACTCATCGACATCTGACGATGCATGCTACGGCCGTGACACCCTCTGTCACAAGGTGCGGATCGAATCGCGCCGATGGCGTGACGCGCGCCGCGTGCCGCGCGGGCGCGCTGTCGGATACCGGTCGAAGGTGGGGTGTTTCGCGGCAGAATGCCTGGTAGGAGGTGGTGCCAGGGGGCGTCCACAAGCACGGAGCGCAACGAATTCGCATCGGCGCCGCAACGAACGGGCAACGGTGCCCGTCCGGTGCCGCCGGTGGGGCCGATCGGTGCCGGAACTGCCCCCGGCCGGTGCGGGCCGGGCGGTATCTGCCAGGTAGGCTGGCTCCGCTCGCCCGATTGTTGGGCCGGCACCCAACTGCGTACACAGTCAGGAGTGCCCAGTGCCTCGCGTCGTAGTCGACGTCATGCTCAAGCCCGAGATCCTCGATCCGCAGGGCCAGGCCGTCGCAAACGCGCTGCCCCGCCTCGGCGTCAGTGACGTCGCCTCGGTTCGGATCGGCAGGCGGATCGAGATCGAGTTCACCGGCGAACCGGACCTGGACCGGGCCCGGGAGATCGCCGACAAGCTGCTGGCCAACCCGGTCATCGAGGACTTCACCGTCCACGTGGTCACCGCCGACGAGACCGCGGGCGCGCAGTCGTGACCGCCCGGGTCGGTGTGGTCACCTTCCCCGGCTCGCTCGACGACGGGGACGCGGCCCGGGCCGTACGGATCGCCGGCGCCGAGGTGGTCCGGCTCTGGCACGGCGACCCGGACCTGCACGGGGTGGACGCTGTCGTCCTGCCCGGCGGCTTCTCCTACGGCGACTACCTGCGCTGCGGCGCCATCGCCCGGTTCGCACCGGTGATGGAGACGATCGTCCAGGCCGCGCGCGGTGGCCTGCCGGTGCTCGGCATCTGCAACGGCTTCCAGATCCTCTGCGAGGCCCATCTGCTGCCCGGGGCGCTCACCCGCAACCAGCACCTGCACTTCCGCAACCGGGACCAGGTCCTGCGGATCGAGAGCACCGGCACCGCCTGGACGAACGCGTTCCAGCCGGGCCAGGAGGTGCTCGTCCCGGTCAAGAACGGCGAGGGCTGCTACGTCGCCGACCCCGCGACGCTCGATCGGCTGGAGGGCGAGGGCCGCGTCGTCGCCCGCTACGTCGGCGGCAACCCCAACGGATCGCAGCGCGACATCGCCGCGATCACCAACGAGGCCGGCAACGTCGTCGGCATCATGCCGCACCCCGAGCACGCGGTGGAGGCGCTCACCGGCCCCTCCCTGGACGGCCTCGGCTTCTTCACCTCGGTGCTCAAGCATCTGGTGGGAGCGCCGGCGTGATGGTGGCCGGGAACATCGGTCGGCCCACCCGCCGCACCGGCGGCGAGCGCAGCAAGGAGACGTCATGACCACCCATCCGGACCCGGCCCTGCGCGAGCCGCAGGGCGTGGTGCCGCAGGCCGGCCCGACCGACGACTGGGCGCTGGGCGTGGACACCGTTCCCCGGGCCGCCGACTCGCCGGAGGAGCTTCAGCCGTACGCCGAGCTGGGCCTCCGCGACGACGAGTACGACCGGATCCGGCACATCCTCGGCCGCCGGCCCACCCAGGCCGAGCTGGCCATGTACTCGATCATGTGGAGCGAGCACTGCTCCTACAAGTCGAGCAAGGTGCACCTGCGCCAGTTCGGCGAGAAGGCGCCGCCGAGTGACCGGCTGCTCGCCGGCATCGGGGAGAACGCCGGCGTGGTCCGGGTCTCCGACGAGCTGGCGGTGACCTTCAAGGTCGAGTCGCACAACCACCCGAGCTTCGTCGAGCCGTACCAGGGCGCGGCGACCGGCGTCGGCGGCATCGTCCGCGACATCCTCGCCATGGGCGCCCGCCCGGTCGCCGTGATGGACCCGCTGCGCTTCGGCGCGGCCGACCACCCGGACACCGCCCGGGTGCTGCCCGGCGTGGTCGCCGGCGTCGGCGGCTACGGCAACTGCCTGGGCCTGCCCAACATCGGCGGCGAGGTCGTCTTCGACCCCTGCTACCAGGGCAACCCGCTGGTCAACGCGCTCTGCCTGGGCGTGCTGCCGGTCGACCGGCTGCAGAAGAAGGACGCCACCGGCCCCGGCAACATCGTGGTGCTGATGGGCGCCAAGACCGGCCGCGACGGCATCGGCGGAGTGTCCGTGCTCGCCAGCGCCACCTTCGACGAGGGCAGCGAGCAGCGCCGCCCGTCCGTGCAGGTGGGCGACCCCTTCATGGAGAAGCTGCTCATCGAGGCCTGCCTGGAGCTGTACGACGCCGAACTGGTCGTCGGCATCCAGGACCTCGGCGGCGCCGGCCTGACCTGCGCCCTCACCGAGACCGCCGCCTCCGCCGGCACCGGCATGCGGGTCTGGCTGGAGCGCGTGCCGCTGCGCGAGCCGTCGATGGAGCCGCACGAGATCCTGGCCAGCGAGTCCCAGGAGCGGATGCTGCTCGTCGTCTCGCCGGACAAGCTCGACGCCGTGCTGAAGACCGCCGAGAAGTGGGGCGTCTGGGCCACCGCCATCGGCGAGGTCACCGCGCCGTCGGCGGACGGCCAGCCGGGCCGCCTGGTCGTCACCTGGCGCGACCAGCTCGTGGTGGACGTGCCGCCGGGCTCGCTCGTCGATGACGGCCCGGTGTACGCCCGGCCGATGCGCGAGCCGGCCGACCTGATCCTGCTCCAGGCCGACCGCGCCGAGACGCTGCCCCGGCCGAGCACCCCGGAGGCGCTCCGGGAGACCGTGCTGCGCATGATCGCGTCGCCGAACCTGGCCGACAAGACCTGGGTGACCGAGCAGTACGACAGGTACGTGCTCGGCAACACCGTGCTCGCCCAGCCGGAGGACTCCGGCGTGATCCGGATCGACGAGCGCAGCGGCCTGGGTGTCGCGCTCTCCGTCGACGGCAACGGCCGGTACGCCCGCCTCGACCCGTACCACGGGACGAAGCTGGCGCTGGCCGAGGCGTACCGGAACGTGGCGGTGACCGGCGCGAAGCCGATCGCGGTGACCAACTGCCTGAACTTCGGCTCGCCGGAGGACCCGGGCGTGATGTGGCAGTTCGCCGAGGCCGTGCGCGGCCTGGCGGACGGCTGCCTGGAGCTGGGCATCCCGGTGACCGGCGGCAACGTCAGCTTCTACAACCAGACCGGCGCCGCCGCCATCCACCCGACCCCGGTGGTCGGCGTGCTGGGCGTGCTCGACGACGTCGCCGACCGGGTGCCGATAGGCTTCGTGCCGCGTCCGGCCGGCGACCACGACCAGCTCTTCCTGCTGGGCGAGACGCACGTCGAGCTGTCCGGCTCGGAGTGGGCCTGGGTGACGCACGAGCACCTGGGCGGCATCCCGCCGCAGGTCGACCTGGCCCGCGAGCGGCAGCTCGCCGAACTGCTGGCCGAGGCGGCCCGGGTCGGGCACCTCAGCTCCGCGCACGACCTGTCCGACGGCGGCCTGGCGCAGAGCCTGGTCGAGTCGGCTCTGCGCCGCGGCGTGGGCGCCCGGGTCGTGGTGCCGGAGCACTTCGCCGGTGGCTCGATGCCGTTCGTGTTCCTGTTCAGCGAGTCCGCCGGCCGCGTGCTGGTGTCGGTGCCGCGCGGCCACGAGAAGGCGTTCACCGCCCTCTGCGCCGAGCGCGGCGTGCCGTGGGAGTTCATCGGCGTCACCGACCCGGCCTCCGGCGGGCTGGAGGTGCACGGCCAGTTCCGGATCGGCCTGGACGAGCTGCGCGAGGCGCACACCGGTACGCTCCCGCGGCTGTTCGGTGCCGCCGAGGCGGCCCGCGTGGAGGTGGAGGCGACCCGTACCGGGACCACCACTGTGCTTCCGGCCACCGCCGAGCAGCCGGTCGGCGTGGACCCGGCCGCTGTCGACGCCGAGCCGATCGCCAAGGCCGGCCGGGACGCTCCGGCGGCCGACGCCGAGGCGTCCGCACCCGCCGCCGCGGCGGAGCCCGAGGCGTCCGCTGCGGCGTCCGACGAGGCCGAGCCGGCCGAGGGTACGGCGACACCGGCAGTCGACGGAAACCCGGCCCAGGACGAGTCGGCGCCCGCCGACGGGTCCGACGCTCCGGCTCCCGGTGAGCCGGCGCCGGGTCAGCGCTGAGGCGCTGGCCTTGGCCGTCTTCGCCCAACCCGGCGCCGGTGCCCGGTTCGACTGGGGACTGACCGGGGCGGCGGAACTCGGCCGGGTCTGTGCCGCCCTGGTGGTGGTGGACGTGCTGTCGTTCACCACCGCCGTGGAGGTTGCGGTGAGCCGCGGCATGCGGGTGCACCCGTTCCCGTGGGGCGAGCAGGCTGCCGACTACGCCCGCCGGGTGGGGGCCGTGGCCGCTGTGGGCCGCCGGAAGACGACGACCGAACACCCGTGGTCGCTGTCCCCGGCGGCGCTGCGGGCCGCGCCGGTCGTCGCCGACCTGGTGCTGCCGTCACCCAACGGTTCGGCGATCAGCGCCGCTGCGAGCGCCACCGGAGTGCCGGTGGTCGCGGCGTGCCTGCGTAACGCACCCGCCGTCGGGCGCTGGCTGCGCGCCGAGGGGTACGGCTCGAAGGACGCACCCGTGGGCGTGGTGGCGGCCGGGGAGCGCTGGCCCGACGGGTCGCTCCGGCCGTGCGTGGAGGACCAGCTCGGTGCGGCCTGCGTGCTCGACGCGCTCGCCGATGTGCCAGGCGGGCTCTCGGTGGAGGCCGCGATGGCGCTCGCCGCGCTGGCGAGCACGCCGGACGTGCCGGCAGCGGTCCGGGGATGCGTCTCCGGGCGGGAACTCGCCGAGGGCGGCTTCGCCGAGGACGTCACGGTCGCGACCGAGGTGGGCGTCTCCGACGTGGTGCCGGTGCTCCGCCAGGGCTACTTCGCCCCCGCCTGAGCACCGCTTCTGCTCCCGTCCTGCGGGGCCCGCTGACGACTGTGGCCGCCCGCTGTTCGCGGGCGGCCACAGTTCTCACGTCTGGTGTCTGTCAGTCGTCCAGCCAGTCGAGGCGTCGTCCGCTCCGGTCCGCCTGCCCGTCCGGGCGGGCGCGACCCGCCTGCGCCGGGTCGTTGGAGTAGCCGTTGTCGTAGCCGCCCCCGCGCTGCTGCGGCGGCTCCTGGCCGTAACCGCCCTGCTGGCCGTAACCGCCCTGCGGGTTCTGACCGTAGCCCTCGCCGTATCCGCCGCCCTGCTGGCCGTAGCCGCCGGACTGGTGACCGCCGTCGTAACCGCCACCGGCGTTGCCGTAGCCGCCGGCCGGCGCGTCGCCGTATCCGCCCTGCTGACGAGCGCTGTCGTAGCCACCTGTCGCGCCGCTGTCGTAACCCCCGGCGCCCTTGTCGTAGCCACCCTGGGACCGGCTGTCGTAGCCGCCGGCGGGGTTGTCGTAGCCGCCCGCGGGCGCATCGCCGTATCCGCCCTGCTGCCGGGTGCTGTCGTAGCCGCCGGCCGGGGCGTCGCCGTAGCCACCGGCAGGGGCATTGTCGTACCCGCCGGTCGGTGCGTCGCCGTAGCCGCCGCCCGCCGCGCGACCGCCGCCGTAGGCCGGGGCGTCGCCGTACCCGCCGGTCGGGTTGTCGCCGTAGCCACCGCCCGCGGCGTTGCCGTAGGCGCCGGTGGGCTCGCCGTATCCGCCCTGCTGGCGGGTGCTGTCGTAGCCGCCGGTCGCGCCGTTGTCGTAGCCGCCCGACGCGGCGCCGTAGCCACCGGCCGCGCCGTAAGCGTCGCCCTGCTCCGGGCCACGGCCGTACGGGGCCGAGCCGGCCTGGTCGTAGCCGCCGCGGTCCTGCTCCGGCTGGTAGGTGCTGGTGGGGTACGGGTCGGCCGCCGGTGCGTACTGCGTGCTGTCACCGGTGTAGCGGCCGGTGGGCTCGTCGAAGCGCTCGTTGCCGTAGCCACCGCCCTGGGCCGCGTAGCCGGCTGCCCCAGCAGCGGCACCTGCGGCATAGTCCGGGTTGCCGTAGCCGGCACCGGAGGAGGGTCCGTTGCCGTAGCCGCCGCCCGAGGAGGGCGCGTTGCCGTAGCCGCCCGCGCCGCCGTAACCGCCCTGGCCCGCTGCGTCGTCGCCGTAGCCGTAGCCGCCCTGGCCGCCGCCCGCGCCGTACGCCGGGCCGGGCGGCGCGCCGTACGGGTCCGGCGGGACGTCGTCCACGACCGGCCGCTGGAGCATGGTGGGGGCGTCGCTGATCGAGGGGCCGCCGACCATCGTCGCGGCCGGGGCGCCCATGCCGTTCACCACGCGGGTCTGGTCGTCGGTGCCGTGGTACGCGCCCCGGGCCGCCGGGATCGCACCGGCCGCGCCGGGACCACCCGGACCGGCCGGTCCACCCGGACCGTCGCCATCGCCGTCGTCGCCCTCGTTCTTGCGGCGCATGTAGAGCAGCACGATGGTGCCCACGCCGACGGCGACGAACAGGCCGCCGAGCAGGATGAGCAGCCAGGAGCCGAAGCCGCCGGAGTCCTCGTTCGCGGCCGGCTGCTGCGCGGCGGGCGCCTCGGCCGACGGGGTGTCGGTCGCCTCCTCGTCGAGCGGCTCCTCGGACGGCGGGGCGGACTCACTCGCCGACGGGGTGGCGCTCGGGCTCGCCGACGCCTTCACCTGGATGCTGAGCCGGACACCGGTCACCGACTGGCCGGCGTTCGCGTTGATCGACCGGGCGACCGGCGATGCGCCGTCGGTGGAGGCGCCGAGGTCGATCCGGCCGGGCGCGATCGGGTTGGACTCGGAGCCGCTGAAGCTGAAGTTGCCGTTACCACTGGTGTTGGTGCGGCGTTCCTTGCCCGCGCTGTCGCGGAGCATGACGAGGGCGCCCTCGATCGGATCGCCGTCGGCGTTTACCACCTTGCCCGAGACCGTCTTGACGGTCTGCGGCTGCTGCGGCGCCTCCGGACCACGCACCGTCATGTTCCGCGAGTCGCCAGCCTGGTCGCCGCCGGCCCGAGCGGAGACCCGGACCTGTCCTGCCTTGTTGGCACCGGGCGCGAGGTTGTCGGCGACGAGCGTCACGTTGAAGGTCGCTGACTCACCGTTCCCGATGGATCGGGCGGGGATCCGGCACTCGCCCTGACACTTCAGTCCGTCGAACGTTTCGACATTGATGCTGAAGATGCTCGTCGAGTCGTTGTTGTTCTTGACGGTGAAGCTCATGGCGGTCTGCTGACCGCTTGACAGGGAGTCTGTCGACAGGCTGGTGATCTGCACGTCTGGGTTCGCCGCGAGGGCGGGAGCTGCGGGGACGGTGAGCAGGGCGCCGAAGACCAGCGCTACGACCACACCGGCCCGCTGCTTCCAGGCACGTCGGTGTGTTGACACGTCCACCGCCTTCCGGGTCTGATCCCCCCGTCGGCCGCTCGGCCGAGGTTGATCACTCACGGTACGAATAACGCCGTCGGCAACTATGCCTTGTCTGACCGGATCATCTCTACCCAGGGCCGCCGTCGGGCGGCCTTCTGCCGGGTCGTATCGTCCCGTCGTGTCCTCTCCGCACGCTTATTCCGAAGCGGTACGCGCCGCACTGGTGGCGCTGGACGAGGGGCGTACGCCCGAACGGCCGGTGCTCCGGGAGGCGGTCCGGACGCTCTTGGCTGCCCTCGCGGATCGCGCCCCCGGCCGATCGGTGGAGGTGCGCGTCCCACCCTACGGTGCGGTCCAGTGCGTGAGTGGTCCACGACACACCCGTGGTACGCCGCCGAACGTGGTGGAGATGGACCCGCCGACCTGGCTGGCGGTCGCCACCGGACGCCAGGGATGGGCGGAAACGGTCACTGAGGGTCGCATCCGGGTTTCCGGGAACCGGGCTGACCTCTCCCCGTACCTCCCGATTTAGGCGTCGAGCAGGGCAAACCCTGCTCACGCTGAGCGGACGCTTCGTGACTGTCGGTGTCGACTGCTGGTCGCGTACACTGAGAGCCGACGACGGTCCCGGCCCATGCGTGCGGAGCTGCCCCCCTGACTCCGCCAGGCCAGTCCAGACCCCACTGCGAGGGAGCGGCAGGTGCCCCGAGGCGATGGCCGGCTGAGCCACGACCTTGACCCCCAGCGACCCGGCCCACAGGACGCGTGCGGCGTCTTCGGCGTCTGGGCGCCGGGTGAAGAGGTCGCCAACCTCACCTACTTCGGGCTCTACGCCCTCCAGCACCGCGGTCAGGAGGCCGCGGGCATCGCGGTGAGTGACGGCTCCGGTGTCGTGGTCTACAAGGACCTCGGCCTGGTCGCCCAGGTGTTCGACGAGCCGACGCTGGCGAGCCTGCGCGGCCACGTCGCGATCGGGCACGCACGCTACTCCACCACCGGCGGCTCGACCTGGGAGAACGCCCAGCCGACCATCCGTGCCACGACCGCCGGCACCACGATCGCGCTGGCGCACAACGGCAACCTGGTCAACACCGCCGAGTTGCAGCGCGAGGCGGCCGTGCGGGGGCTCGACTCGGACGGCTCGACGAACGACACCTCGCTGGTCACCATGCTGCTGGCGAGTCGGCCCGACCTGTCGGTCGAGGCGGCCGCGCTGGAGGTGCTGCCGCAGCTGCGCGGCGCGTTCAGCTTCGTCTTCATGGACGAGTCGACGCTCTACGCGGCGCGGGACGCGCACGGCGTACGCCCGCTGGTGCTCGGCCGGCTCGAACGCGGCTGGGTGGTGGCGAGCGAGACCGCCGCGCTGGACATCGTCGGCGCGAGCGTGGTGCGCGAGGTCGAGCCGGGCGAGCTGATCGCCATCGACGAGAACGGGCTGCGTTCCAGCCGGTTCGCCTCGCCCGAGCCCAAGGGCTGCCTCTTCGAGTACGTGTACATCGCCCGGCCGGACGCCACCATCGCCGGCCGCAACGTGCACGCCGCGCGGGTGCAGATCGGCCGCCAGCTCGCCAAGGAGCATCCGGTCGAGGCCGACCTGGTGATCCCGGTGCCGGAGTCCGGCACGCCGGCCGCGATCGGCTACGCCGAGGAATCAGGCATCACCTACGGCCAGGGCCTGATGAAGAACCCGTACGTCGGGCGCACGTTCATCCAGCCCTCGCAGACGCTGCGCGCGCTCGGCGTCCGGCTGAAGCTGAACCCGCTGCGGCAGAACGTACGCGGCAAGCGCCTGGTGGTGGTGGACGACTCGATCGTTCGGGGCACCACCCAGCGGGCGATCGTCCGGCTGCTGCGCGAGGCGGGCGCGCTGGAGGTCCACGTCCGGATCTCCTCGCCGCCGGTGAGCTGGCCCTGTTTCTACGGCATCGACTTCGCCACCCGCGCCGAGCTGCTCGCCAACGGGCTCGACAACGACGGCATCCGGCGGTCCATCGGTGCCGACTCGCTCGGTTACGTATCGCTGCCCGGTCTCATCGCCGCGACCGAGCAGCCGAAGAGCCGGCTCTGCCGGGCGTGCTTCGATGGGGAGTACCCCATCGAACTGCCGGCCGGGAACCTGATCGGCAAGCACGTGCTCGAAGGAGTGGGACGCCGGGTCGCCGCCGAGGCGGCCGGGCCGACCGGTCCGCTCGTCGCCACACCGACCCACCACCCGTAGCACCACCGACGCGGGTCCGGCCGCTCCGGGCCCGCGGGAACCACAAAGGGGAGAACCGTGACGCACGTGTCCGAGCGCAGCGGCGCAGGATCCAGCCCGACGGGCGCCGGCGGCGACCGCCAGCCCTGGTCGGCGGGTTCCGGCCGGACGCAGCGCAAACGCTCGGTCTCGTACGCCGACGCCGGGGTGTCGATCGAGGCGGGCGACCGCGCGGTCGAGCTGCTCAAGTCGAAGGTCAAGGAGACCCGGCGCCCCGAGGTCATGGGTGACCTGGGCGGCTTCGCCGGCCTGTTCCGGCTGGACACGAAGAAGTACAAGAACCCGATCCTGGCCTCCTCGACCGACGGCGTGGGCACCAAGCTGGTGATCGCCCAGCAGCTCGACATCCACGACACGGTCGGCATCGACCTGGTCGCCATGGTCGTCGACGACCTGGTGGCCTGCGGCGCCGAGCCGCTGTTCCTGCTCGACTACATCGCCACCGGCGAGGTCGTGCCGGACAAGGTCGCCGAGATCGGCGCGGGCATCGCGGACGGCTGCCGGTACGCCGGCTGCGCGCTGCTGGGTGGCGAGACCGCCGAGCACCCGGGCGTGCTGCGCCCCGACGAGTACGACATCTCGGCCACGGGCGTCGGCGTGGTGGAGGAGAGCGAGATCCTCAGCCCGGAGCGCGTCGAGGTGGGCGACGTGGTGATCGCCATGCGCTCGTCCGGCCTGCACTCGAACGGCTACTCCCTGGTCCGGCACGTGCTGCTCGGCGCCGGCCGGATGCGGCTGGACGTGGTGATCGACGACTTCGGCCGCCAGCGGACGCTCGGCGAGGAGCTGCTCACCCCGACCAAGATCTACGCACAGGACTGCCTCAAGCTGATCGCCGAGGCCGAGGTGCGGGCGCTGGCCCACGTCACCGGCGGCGGCATCCCCGGCAATCTGGTCCGGGTGCTGCCCGAGCACGTCGACGCCGTGGTGAACCGCTCCACCTGGAAGCCGCAGCCGATCTTCGACCTGATCCAGTCCAAGGGCCGGATCGAGGACCCGGAGATGGAGGCGACCTTCAACATGGGCGTCGGCATGTTCGCGATCGTCTCCGCCGAGGACGCCGACCGCGCGCTGGCCACCCTGACCGGCCGGGGCGTGGACGCCTGGCAGGCCGGCGAGATCATCGAGGGGTCCGGCAACGTGCAGATGGTCGGGCAGCACACCCGAGGCTGATCACCCTGCGCCGATCGGCCGGGCACTTTATCGGGGGTTCACCCGAGCGGTCGCCGCGGCCTAGCCTGGAGGTTCGGTTTTCAGGCAGGCGGGGGAGGTGCTGATGGCTGCGCGCACGCCCGGAGGGATGCGGGGCATCTCTGCCGTCCCGTCGTACGTGGTGATGCAGCCGACGACGCTGTGCAACCTCGACTGCGCCTACTGCTACCTCCCCTTCCGGGCGGTCGACAGGCGGATGCCGGTGGCCGTCGCCGAGGCGGTGGCGGCGTCGGTGAACCCGTGGGCGGCGGGCGGTCGATTCTCCGTGGTCTGGCACGGAGGGGAGCCGCTCGCTGCGGGCCGGGAGCACCTGGCCGCGCTGCTGGCGCCGTTCGGGCCCGACGTCGAGCACCACGTGCAGACGAACGCCACCCTGATCGACGACGCCTGGTGCGCGTTCTTCGCCGAGCACCGGGTGCGGGTCAGCATCAGCGTGGACGGGCCGCGGGCGCGCAACGGCGAGCGGGTCACCCGGGGCGGGCGGCCCGCGTACGACCGGATCGTGGCGGGTGTGGCGGCGCTGCGCCGCCACGGCCTGCCGTTCTCGGCGCTCGCGGTGGTCTCGCGGCCGGAACCGGGCCTGGCGACCGAGCTGTACGACTACTTCCTCGACCTGGGCTGCGACGTGCTCGGCGTCAACATCGAGGAGACCGAGGGCGTCAACACCCGGACGAACGCGCGCGACGAGGGTGCGGTCACCGGGTTCTGGGCGGAGCTGGTGGCGGCCTGGCGCCGGGATCCCCGGATCCACCTGCGTGAGGTGGAGTGGTCGCTGCGGTACGCGGGCGCGGTCCTGGCCGGCACCGCCGACGACCTGCTGCCCCGGAGCCTCGACCCGATCCCGACGGTCGGGCACGACGGCTCGGTGGTGGTGCTCTCGCCGGAGCTGGCCGGCTTCACCGACCCCCGGTACGGCGACTTCGCCAGCGGGAACGTGCTGACCACGCCGCTGGGCGACATCCTCGCGGGCGCGGCCGGTACGCCGTGGGTGGGCGAGTTCCTCACCGGCGTGGAGGCGTGCCGGGCGTCCTGCGCGTACTTCGGGTTCTGTGGCGGCGGGCACGCCGCCAACCGCTACTTCGAGCTGGGGCGTTTCGACGGTACGGAGACCGAGCACTGCCGTAACAGCAAGATCCGCCTACTGGAGGGAGTGTTGGAGCATGCCCGAGACCATCAGTGACACCGACCGGGAGGCGGTCGCCGACCGGGTGCGGGACGCCGCTGCGGGGCTTACCGCTCTGCTTCGGGAGGCGGAGGCGGCGCGGCTGCTGCGGGCGGAGGTGTCGGGCGGCGACGGCGCCGACGCGGTGTGCGCGTGGAACCACTTCGAGAACATCCCGACGTTCTACAACTGGAACAACCGGCCACGCTGAGGGAACGGTTCCGCGATCAAGGACCTGCCGGCGCGTCGGAGCGGGCGCCCCGGAGCGCCGGCAGGTCCCTGATCGTCGGTCGTACGCCGGCTCAGCAGAGCACATGCGTGAGCACGCGGGGGTTACCGCGTGCTCAGATGTGACCGGAGGTCAGCGGGTCGGACGAGCCCAGGTGTCCGGGTCGTCGTCCGCGTGGTCCTCGTCATCGTCGTCGACATACTCTTTGTAGTCGTCGTCGAAGTTGTGCTCAGACTTTCCACTACCCGCCAGTTCGCGCTGCAAGGCGGTTAGGTCGGTGTTCGGGGAGTGGTACTTCAACTCCCGGGCCACCTTCGTCTGCTTGGCCTTAGCACGGCCGCGCCCCATGGCTCGACCCCCTCGCACAGAATGCGGGGCAGCCCGAAGGCGGGCCCCGATGACGTCAGGCATCTCTCGTGGCTCTTACGGTACATGGGGATGCCATCGTTCGGCACCTCGGGTCACCGTCGACCGGACCTGCGCGTCGCAGTGGTCCAGCCGTCACAAAGTGTACCGGGTAAGGGGTAAGCCCCGGGGCTGGCCGTGACACCGGACATACCGGTACTAACGAGCCCGAGAATCAGCTTAACGCGCACCGCCTCCGGGGGTGGAGCGCCGCCCCGCCCCCGGAGGTGAGCTTCACCGCAGATGGATCGTGCGCAGCCGGCCGACCTCGGCCATCCGCCGCTCGGCGAGCCGGTCCGCGGCGACCGCCGGCGGCACGCCCTCGTCGTCGGCGAGCTGGAGGATCTGCCGGGTGGTGTCGAAGATCCGGGTCGCGCGCAGCTTGGCCCGGTCGAAGTTGAAGCCCTCGATCTCGTCGGCCACCTGGATCACGCCACCGGCGTTCACCACGTAGTCCGGCGCGTAGAGGATGCCCCGGTCCGCGAGCACCTTCTCGATGCCCGGGTGGGCGAGCTGGTTGTTCGCCGCCCCGGTGACCACCTTCGCCCGCAGCACCGGCACGGTGTCGTCGTTCAGCGCGCCGCCGAGCGCGCACGGGGCGTACACGTCGATGTCGGAGGTGACCAGCGCCTCGGTGTCGTCGACCAGGGTGACCTGCGGGTGGGTGGTGCGCGCCCACTCCAGGGCGCGCGGGCTGACGTCGGTCGCCACGACCTCGGCGCCGTCGTCGAGCAGGTGGGCGGTCAGGTACTTGCCGACCTTGCCCAGCCCGGCCACGCCGACCCGGCGGCCGGCCAGCGTCGGGCTGCCCCAGACGTGCTCGGCGGCGGCCCGCATGCCCTGGAACACGCCCCAGGCGGTGAGGATCGAGGAGTCGCCCGCGCCGCCGTGCTCCACGCTGCGGCCGGTCACGTAGCGGGTCTCCCGGGCGATCACGTCCATGTCCGCCACGTAGGTGCCCACGTCGCAGGCGGTGTAGTAGCGGCCGTTCAGCGCCTCGACGAAGCGGCCGTACGCGCGCAGCAGCGCCTCGCTCTTGATCTGCTCGGGGTCACCCCAGATGACCGCCTTGCCGCCACCGAGGTCGAGGTTCGCCAGGGCGTTCTTGTAGGCCATGCCGCGGGAGAGGTCGAGCACGTCGGCGAGGGCCTCGGCCTCGCTGGCGTACGGGTAGAACCGGGTGCCGCCGAGCGCGGGGCCCAGCGCGGTCGAGTAGATCCCGATGATCGCCTTCAGGCCGGACTGCTTGTCCTGGCAGAACACGACCTGCTCATGCCCCGTGGAGACGGGGTCGTCGGTACTGGCGAATACGCCCATGGCTGACTCCTGTGTCGGTGTGCGCCCTTGTGGGGCGCGGAACCCGGGTGGCACGCCGGCGGGATGCTGCCGGTGTCGTTGAGCCTAATATCGGCCCGAACCGTACTGTCGCGCATGTCACGCCACGGGCCCGAGGGCGGCGACGGGCGGTCCCGTCTCGTGGGAGGATCGCGCCGTGCCGTCGCTCTTCGCTTCATACCTGCGCGTGTACGAGCCGCTGACCGCCTTCGACCGGGACCGGCAGTCGTACTGGCGCCGGTACGTCAGCGAGGGCCGCGCGATCGCCCCGCTGGAGGGACCGGTACGGCAGCGGACGGCGGTGATCGAGGCGCTCGGCGCCGGCTGGACCCGGCTGCCCGACCTGCCCGACGAGGCGTACGTCCTGGAGTCCGACGACGCGCTGCTGGTCTGCCCCTGGAACCTGCGTATCCGGGTCGCCGAGGCGGCGCTGAGCGCCCGCGACGGCGTGCCCTCGGTGCTGGCCGACGCGTTCGTGCCGCCCGTGCTCGCCGGGCAGGCCAAGGCCGTGGTGGAGGACTGGCGCAGCGGCGCCCGGGTGCTGGAGCACGGGGTGCCCCGGGTGCACGAGCAGATCGCCACCTGGGGCGTGCCCCTGCGCTGGTTCGTGCTGTTCGAGGCCGGCGAGCGGCACCTGGTCACCGAGCCGGAGCGGCGGGCGCTGCGCTACCGCACCGAGATCTCCAAGGCGCGCCGCCGGGCGTCCCGGGCGCTGTCGGTGCTGCGCAAGTCGATCGGCGAGGCGCCCATCACCGAGGCGGTCGAGGAGGCGGCCCGGTGGCTGGAGGAGTTCCACCCGCGCTCGGTGGTCGAGCTGGACTACGGCGGCCTGGTGCAACTGCTGCCGGACGAGACGCTCGAAGCCGACGACTCGACCGAGCTGGTGGCCACCGGACTGTCCGGACTGGGTCGGGGCGAGGCCGAGGAGGCGTCCGCCGCGTACGACAAGCTGGTCGCCCGCTGGCGCGCGGTGCAGCTGCTCGAACGGTGCAACTGACGCCCGGTTTGCCCTGCTAAGTGGCCTTGGACACGAGAGTGTCTCGTAGTTGATGCGTCACGAACCGTGATCATGAGTCCGAATAAGGTAGTTTCTGCGGCATAAAAGTCGTAAAAATCGGGCATGCTTCATCCGTCCGTCTAGGGACCTTCAGCCGTTCGGCCCATGTCGGACATCGGGGACTAGCCGGACCATGGGAGACGCGTCGGCCGGCGGGACCCCGGCCGATGTCTATACATGTGGAGGAGTGACCCCGATGGCATCGCGAACGCACGAACCTGAGCCGCTACTCACACCGGCCGAGGTGGCGTCGATGTTCCGTGTCGACCCGAAGACGGTGACCCGGTGGGCCAAGGCTGGCAAGCTCAGTGCCATCCGGACCCTGGGCGGCCATCGCCGCTACCGCGAGTCGGAGGTTCGGGCCCTGCTGCAGGGGCAGATCCCCCAGCAGCGCCAGGGAGACTGACGAACCGGCGTTCTCCGGCGTTCCGATCAAGGGCGGTGCCGTCGCGGCGCCGCCCTTGATCGTGTCCGGGCTCAGTCGCGCCCCGGGCCGTCCAGCACGATCCGCAGCCCCACAGTGCCGCGCTCACCCCGGCGCAGTCGGCTGCCCAACAGGCTCAGCCGTCCGATCAGCCGGTACTTCCGCTTGAGCAGCCCTCGGACCCGGTTCGTGCTCTCCGGGTCGGCGATCGTCGCGTGACCCGGCACCGCCTCGCCGTGCGGCCGGCCGCGCACGTCGCACGGGGCCACCGTCACCCGGCCGTCGCGCCGGATGCGCTTCACCTTGCCGGAGTCGGCCACCGTCCACACCGCCAGCCCGTCGCCGTCGCGTACCGCCCACACCGGAGTCGGCACCGCCCGGCCGTCCTTGCGGAACGTGGTGAGCAGGACGTACTTCTCCGCCGCCAGGCGGTCCAGGTCGGTCACGCCGCCAAGGATACGGCGGCGACGGCGCCGCCGACCCCCGGATAGCGTTGCGGGCATGACCGGGGAACCCGAGATCGGCGACGTGTTCGGCGAGATGATCCGCGACGCGTACGCGGTCGCCACCGGGATCGGACCGCGCCCGATGGCCGGCGGTCGCCTACCCCGCCCGGTCATCGAGATCATCGAGCGCGACGACGGGCTGGTCAACGGCGCGCCCGCCGAGCACTACCTGGACCCGCCGCAGCGGTGGCAGCCGCACGACCACCGGGCCGTGGACCGGGTACGCGGACACGTGCTCGACGTCGGCGTCGGCGCCGGCCGGATCGCGCTGCACCTCCAGGACCGGGGCGTACCGGTCACCGGACTGGACACCTCGCTCGGGGCGCTGCGGGTCAGCCGGCACCGGGGCGTACGCGACCTGGTGCACGGCACAGTCGACGAGCACGCCGCCGACGGCCGCCGGTACGACACGTTCCTGCTGCTCGGCAACAACCTGGGACTGTTCGAAGGGCGGGAACGCGCCCCGGCGATGCTCGCGGCGCTCGCCGCGCTGGCCCGTCCCGGCGCCCGGGTGATCGCCCACGGCACCGACCCGTACGGGACCACCGACCCGGTGCACACCGCCTACCACGAGCGCAACCGCCGGCGGGGCCGGATCGGCGGGCAACTACGGCTGCGGCTGCGCTACCGGCTGCTCGGCACCGACTGGTTCGACTACCTGGTCTGCTCGCCCGAGGAGTTCGCCGAGCTGGTCCACGGCTCACAGTGGCGACTGACCGACGTGGACGACACCGACCACCCCTACTACCTCGCCACCTTGGAGCTGCGGCGTTAGGAAGGGCCCCTTTCAAGCGCCTAGGCGTTAAGAAGGGGCCCTTCCTTACGTGCTCAGACCTGGACGGTGGGGGTGGTCTGCTCCGGGGGCAGCCCGCCGTCGCCGTCGACCACCTCGTCCGGCGTGCCGTCCTCGTCGATGTCCACCATGGTGATGTCCACCTTGCCGTCACCGTCGGTGTCGAACTGGAACAGGTCGGCCTTGCCGTCGCCGTCGGTGTCCACCACCCACACGTCGGTCTTGCCGTCGTTGTTGGTGTCCGCACGGAGCAGGTCCACCCGCTCGTCGCCGCGGGTCTCGACCGTCTCGGTGCTCTCCGCGCTCTCCGGTGCCTGGCTCATCTCGTTCCTTCCTTCGGCGTTGAGGGCCGTCCTTACCCCGTCCGCTCCGCCCCCACGCATCCCGGCGGCCCGGCCATGCATAGGGTCGCATGCAGGAACGAGCGAGCGGACGGGCCCGGCGGCGGAGACCCCGCGCGCCCCCGCCGCGGCGAGGGGACGTCGATGAGTGGTCGTTTTGTGGTCGTCGGGGCCGGCACCATGGGCCTCGGCATCGCGTACGTGGCGGCCGGCGCCGGGTACGCGGTCGAACTGGTCGAGGTCGACCCCGCCCGGGGCGCCGAGGCCCTGCGCCGGCTCGGCGAGCTGTGGGACCGGGGCGTGCAGCGCGGCAAGCTGACCGAGGAGGCCGCCACCGCCAACCGTGAGCGCGTCACGCTCCGGGCCGGGCTCGCCGAGGTGGCCGAGGGCGCCGACGTGATCGTGGAGGCGGTGCCCGAGCGGCTCGACCTCAAGCGTGCCGTCCTGCGCGAGGCGGAGAGCCGCCGGCCGGCGCTGCTGGGCAGCAACACCTCCAGCATCCCGATCGCCGAACTGGCCGCCGGGCTGGACCGCCCCGCCGACTTCGTCGGGTTGCACTTCTTCAATCCGGTGTGGGCGATGGCGCTGCTCGAGGTCGTGGTCGGCCCGGCCACCGCGCCGGAGACGACCGAGGCGGCCGTCGCGCTCGCCGCCCGGCTCGGCAAGGACCCCGTCGTCGTACGCGACATGCCCGGCTTCGCCACCTCCCGGCTGGGCGTCACGCTCGGCCTGGAGGCGATCCGGATGGTGGCCGACGGGGTGGCGAGCCCGGCCGACATCGACAAGGCGATGGTGCTCGGCTACCGGCACCCGATCGGCCCGCTGGAGCTGACCGACCTGGTCGGCCTGGACGTGCGGCTCGACATCGCGCGCACGCTCCAGGCCGCGTACGGGGACCGCTTCGCGCCGCCGCCGCTGCTCGTCGAGATGGTGGCCGCCGGGAAGCTGGGCAAGAAGTCGGGGCGGGGCTTCTACACGTGGAAGGACGGCGTGAAGCAGTGAGCGCGAGGAGTGAGCTTGCGAGCCCCGCAGTCGCGAACGACAGGCCGGCACAGTGAGCGGGCTGCGGATCGAGGAGCTGCCGGACCGGCTCGTGGTCACGCTGGACCGGCCGGAGAAGCGCAACGCCATCGACGCCGACCTGGTGGGTGAGCTGCATGCGGTCTGCGCCGACCTGGAGGCGCGTCCCCGGCTGCTGCTGCTCACCGGCGGGACGGCGGGCATCTTCGCCGGGGGCGCCGACATCGCCCAGCTCCGGGAGCGTGGCCGGCTGGACGCGCTGGCCGCCATCAACCAGGGCGTCTTCGCCCGCATCCGGGCGCTGCCGATGCCCACCGTGGCCGCAGTCGACGGGCCGGCGCTGGGCGGCGGCGCCGAGCTGGCGTACGCCTGCGATCTCCGGGTGTGCACGGACCGAGCGGTGTTCGGCCAGCCCGAGGTGCGGCTGGGCATCCTGGCCGGCGCGGGCGCGACCTACCGGCTGCCGGCGCTGATCGGTGAGGCCCGGGCCAAGGAGCTGCTGTTCACCGGCCGGCGGGTGGACGCCGAGGAGGCGCTGCGGATCGGGCTGGTGAACCGGGTGGTGGCCGACCCGGCGGAGCTGCTGCCCACCGCGCACGGCCTGCTCGACGAGATGGCGAAGGGCTCCGCGCTGGCGCTGCGGCTGACCAAGATGGCGGTGGACGCCCCGGCGGCCGCGCACCCGCAGCTGGACCTGCTGAGCCAGGCGGTGCTCTTCGAGGACGAGGAGAAACACCGGCGGATGACCGAGTTCCTGGACCGGCGCCGGGCCCGCTGAGCCCGGGAGAGACGACGAGGGCCGCACCGGTCTCCCCGGTGCGGCCCTTCGCGTCGGTACGCGTCAGTGCTTGATGTCGACTCCCGCGTCGTCCAGCGCGGTGATCGCCGGCGCGGACTCGGCGAAGCCGATGAGCAGCAGCGCCTCCGGGCCGAACGCCTTGATCTCCTTGGCGGTGCCGCTGAAGTCGACAGGCGTCTTCGGGTCGGCCGGCGGCTCGTAGGTCAGCAGCTTGATCCGGTCCGCGCCGATCCCGGCCTTCTCCAGCTCCGAGCGGACGTTCTCCTGGAGGCCCTCGCCGTACGAGTCCTTACGGGCCAGGATTGCGATCTTGCGCGGCCCGTCCCGGAGCATCACGTCGGCCAGCGCGCGGCCCTGGAGGCTGTCCGGCGGCGCGGTACGGAAGTAGAGGCCCTTGTCGTCCACAGCGCTCAGCCCCGCGTCGGTGTTCGACGGGGAGAACAGGATCCGGCCGGCGGCCACCACGTCCGGCAGTACGGCCCGGGAGATGCCGGAGCCGCCCGCGCCGATGATGACCTGGACGCCCTTGCTGACGTGCGAGGCGACGGTGGCCTTGGCGACCTCCGGGTTGGTGCCGTCGTCGCCCTCGATCCACTTCACCGGCTCGCCGAGCACACCACCTGCGGCGTTGACCTCACGGATCGCGAGCGCCGCGCCGGCCGCCAGCGGCGGGTTCGCCAGCGCCAGGTCACCGGTCTTCGGCAGCAGCCCGCCGAGGACCAGCGGGGCGTCCTTCGCCTTGCCGTCGCGCGGCTTGCGCCCACGCGGCGGGGCCTTCGTGCTCGCCCCCGACTCCTCACCGGCGCCGACGAACTCGGTCTTGCTGTCGTCGATCTTCTGGTTGTCGAAGTGCATGGTGCCGTAGCTCGCGGTGGCCGGCTCGCCGGTGTCGGTGAACCCGGCGCGGGTCAGCGACACGCCCCGGTACTCGATGTCCCGGCCCGCGCGGGCGAGCTGGAGGCAGGCCGTCACGTCGTCGCAGCGTTCACCGCCGGTGGTCACCCCGACGATCTGCTTGGCGATCTCGGCCGGAGCGGTGGTGCCGGCGAGCTGGGCGGCCAGCGCGCTGATCACCACCGCGTCGTACGACTCGGCGGAGTAGAGGAAGTCACCCAGCTTCGGGTCTACGGCGAGTAGTCGCTCCTTGAAGCTCTCGGCAAGCGGAGTGAGGGGCGTGGTGCCCTTCATCCCGTTCACCAGGTCCGCGCGGTCCTTGAGTTCCGCGGCGTACGAATTGAGCATGTTGCCGTCGGTGCCGTAGAGGCGTACCTGGGTGGCAGGCGTTTCCTCCGGCTCGTCGCTCCCGCAGGCGCTCGTGGCGAGCAGAAGCGCCGCGCAGGCCATGGACAGGGCCGCGCGCGACGTGCGTGTTCTCAGCATGGTCGTCCTTCCTCCGGCGAAGGTCCGCTGCGCACCTTAGCGTGCTCGCGCGGCATGCGGGACTGTGGAGTCGGCTCCGTCGGCACCCCGACTGCGGGTATCACTCTGCGTGGTCGACGAGCCGTTTCCGGGTCACGGCTTGACCCCCGGCGATACTGTTCCGCGGGTGAACGACGAAGCACAGCAGACGCTCGACGACGCGACCGCCGTGCTCCGTTCCGCCCTCGCCGGTGACGGCGCCGGCGTGGTGGGCACGTTCGACGCGGTGGTGGACCGCTCCGGCCTCGCCGGGGCGTACGGAGTGGCGTGGTGCCTCGCCGCCACCATGCTCGGCGACGACACCCCGGGCGGCGGCGCCGCCCTCGACTTCCCCGGCATCGACCAGGCCGACTACGACACCCGCTGGGTGGCCCGTTTCGTCAGCGCGTGCGCCAACGACGACGCGGACACCGGCGAGGCGCTGTTCGGGGCGGCGGCCGCCGACGGGCTGCTGCCCGACTGCCTGCTCACGCTCGCCGGGTCGACCATCGCCACGCTGCGCAGCCGGTCGGACTGAGCCCGGCGCGCGGCCCGGCCCCTCGGCTGTGGTAGCTCTGGGTGCATGTCCGAGGCGATGCTCAGCAAGGTGCGCAAGCTGCTCGCCCAGGCCGAGGACCCGGCCTGCACGCCCGCCGAGTCGGCCGCCTTCATGGCCAAGGCCACCGAGCTGATCGCCCGCTACGGCGTCGACCGGGCGCTGCTCGCCGCCCGCGACCCGGCCGCCGACCCGGTCGGTGACCGGACCGTCGACGTGGTCGCGCCGTACGCCCGGGACAAGGCCGGCCTGCTCGCGGCGGTCGCCGAACCGCTGCGGTGCCGATGCGTACGCCGCCGGCAGGGCAACGGCTTCGTCATGCACCTGTTCGGCTTCGCCAGCGACCTGGAACGGGTCGAGCTGCTGTTCACCTCGCTGCTGGTGCAGGCCGCGCACGGGCTCGCCGGTGCTGTCGTACCGGCCGGGGAGCACCCGGCGGCGTTCCGGCGTACCTGGCTGGCCGGGTTCGCGTACGTCGTCGCGGAACGACTGCGCGCGGCCGAGAGCAAGGCGGTGGCGGAGTCGGGTGGAACCTCCACGGCTCTGGTGCTCGCCGACCGCTCCGATCGGGTCCAGCGCCGGGTCGCCGAGGCGTACCCCCGGTTGCGCACCGCCCCGCGACGGCGGCTGGCGGGCGGTGGCTTCGGTTCCGGCGCGGACGCCGGCCGCCGGGCCGACCTCGGTGGCACCGGCGTGGCCGGGACCGGCGCGGCGCCCGGTATCGCCGGCTGACGGGCTGCTGTCCGGTCGGTGCGGGTCAGGCGCTGGTGCGGGCGACGGTCGCCAGGTAGCGGCAGAGCAGTTCGTGCCAGCCCGCGGTGAGCGCCTCGCGGTAGCCCTCGGCCGCCGTGCCGTGCCGGTCGAAGTAGCGGTGCTCGACGTCCACCCGGGTCCGCTCCGGACCGTCGGCGTGGAACAGGACCTCCACCTCGCTGGCCCGCGCCGGATCCGGCACCGGCACCCGGTCCGGGCCGATCTGCCAGGTGAACACCAGGCGCCGGGGCGGATCCCAGGTCAGCACGCGGCCCCAGTCGTTGCGGAAGCCGTACGGGCCGATCTCGTAGAGCATGCCGCCGGCCCGCGGCTCGATGCCGATCGCGGCGAGCGCCTCCGGGCCGGACCAGGTGTATTCGCGCACCCACCAGTCGGCGAGCGCGCCGGTGAAGACGGCGTACGCCCGCTCGGCGGATGCCGGGACGAGCAGGCTGCTGCGGAGGGAGAAGCGGTCGGATTCCTGCCGGACCTCATCCGGATCGGCCATCTCCTGTCCCATAGGTCCGGACCATACCGGCTCATGTCTCGGTGTGCAGCTTCCGTTCCGCCCGCTTCCGGACACCGGGAACACCGGTTCCCGACAGCGCTGAGTGGTGGGACAGGCGCTCTGCGCAAGGCGCGACGGCGCTTCCGGGAGGTGCCCCGGCGGGGCTTCCGGGAGGTCAGGGCGGGCATCCGCGAGGTGGGGGTGGGCGACGGATGCCGTACCGGAAAGCGGGTAACCGCGGCCGATCGGACCGATGGGAGAGCGGGGAGCATGACCGACAGCCGAGCCACCGAACCAGTGCCGGACCCCGGTGACGAACTGACCGGCTCGCCGGCCGGTCCCGAGTCGGAGCCGGACGTCCTGCTCGACGTGCCTGAGCTGACAGTCGACGAGATCCGGCTCGCGGTGGACGGGCTCGACGCCGACCTGTCGCTGCGCGCCCGGCTGGCCAACCTGCTCCAGCTCGACGCCGGAGTCCGGGTGCACCTGGAGGGCGTCGAGCTGGACATCACCGGGGTGAGCGCCGAGGCGCTGCTCAAGGTACGGCTGGAGAAGCTGGTGCAGATCCTGGACCGGGCGCTGACCACGATCGACCGGAACCCGCAGCTGATCGACGCGCTGGCCCGCTCGGCCGGTGTCACCCTGGACGACGTGCACCGGCTCGCCGCGCCGGTGGTGGACCAGACCGGTCGTACGGTGGCCGCAGCCGGCGAGGTGGTCGAGCGCACCGCTCCGGCGGTGTCCGGCCCGATCGAGGCACCCGAGCCGCCCGGGCGCCCGGCGCGGACGGAGTCCGAGCGTGCCGCCGGATCGGGGCAGGGCGCCGGTGCGGGCCCGTCGGCGGAACGTCCCACCGAGAAGAAGCGCGGTTCGGAGCGCCCGGGCGGGACCGGCCAGCCGGCGAGCGCCGCCGCCGAGGCGGCACAGTTGGCGGGACAGGCCGGACAGGCACTCCGGCAGGCCGGCCGGAGCGTCTGGGAGGCGATCCAGGGCAGCCCCACCCAGAACCGCCGCCCCCCAAAGACCTGACCGCCCGCCGCCGGTCCCGCCGCCCGCCTGTCCGGGATCGGGTGACCGGGGAGGGCATCACGCGGGTGGGAAGTCGTCCGGACCGGCCGAGGTGGAGGGCTGTGCGGCCTGCTGGTGGCGGCGGAGGAGTTCCTGGAGGGCGGCGATCTCAGACTGCAGGGCCTGACGTCCCTCCCTGGTGATCCGGATCCACGTCCGCGGACGACGGCCGTGGTAACCCTTCTCCACCTGGATCAGGCGTGCCTCCTCCAGCACGGTGAGGTGCCGGGACAGGTTGCCCGCGGTGAGTTCGAGGGCCTCCCGGAGATAGGCCACCTCCACCCGCTCGCCTTCGGCGGCGATGGTCAGGATGCCGAGCCGGTGCCGCTGGTGGACCGTGTCGTCGAGACCGTTCGTCGGGAACGGCCCGCCCGCGCGAGGGTCGTCCACGGTGCTCACGCGTACCCATTGTGCTGCTTCTTCGCGGCGGCGAGCGTCAGACCCCCGCCGATCAGCAGGACCGGTGCCGGGAGCATTGCCGCAAGCATGAAGCTGAACCGGGTCAGATCACCCGGTTGCAGGTCGGAGACCTGGAACCAGGCGTTCACGGCGACGAGCACGACGGTGTAGAGCCCGACCACGACCCACAGGCTACGGCTGCGTTCGAGGTGGGCGAGGACCGCCAGGCCCACGGCGATCACGAGGTGCGGCAGCATGCCCCGGTTGGCGAGGCCGAGCAGCGGACCGGTCAGCCAACTGGTGCCGCCCGACACGGGTGCGCTGGTGTTGAACAGCAGGAACTCCAGGACGACCGGAAGGGCGAGGCCGACGAGTGTGCCCGCGATGCCGGCGATGACGTACGCACGGGTCGGGGTCTGAACGCCCGCTCGCCGGCCGTGCCAGCGGTACCAGGCCAGGCCGGCCAGGTAGCCGCCGACGAGCGCGGCCAGCCAGTACCAGCCCAGAGCGGTCGACTTCTCCAGGAAGCCGCCGCCGAGACCGGTCAGGACAGGACCGTCGGACCCGGCGCGCAGCGCGGGTGGCTCCGCCGACTCCACGTACAGCGGCGCGGCCGCCGCGATGAGCACCCCGAAGAGCAGGAGCGGAAGCCAGTACGCCTGACGGGCCGCCCGCGCCTGCCGGCGGAGGGTGGTCATCGAGGCGAGCAGTTCCTGGGCATCGTCCTCGCGGGGTGACTCGGACGGCATGGTTCCTCCCGGCAGCCGTAGCGCTGTGACCCAAATAGGTTTGCAGCGCAAACCTATTCGCGCAAGAGGTCGAGGGTCTCGAACATCCGCGCCTGTTTCGACATTTCTCTAGGTTGACAGACTTCGAATCAAGAGGCAGGGTGGAGACTGCTTCGATAAACATCTAGACAGGGGGTTCCCATGTCCCGCGTCCAGCTCGCCCTGCGCGTGTCCGACCTCGAAGGCTCCGTGGCCTTCTACAGCAAGCTGTTCGGCGTCGAGCCGGCCAAGCGCCGCCCCGGCTACGCCAACTTCGCGGTGGAGAACCCGCCGCTGAAGCTCGTACTCCTCGAAGGTGAGCCCGGCCTGCCGACGGTGATGGACCACCTCGGGGTCGAGGTGTCCACCACCGAGGAGGTCAACGCCGCGACCAACCGCCTCACCGAGTCCGGCCTGATCACGCTGGAGGAGAACGACACCGAGTGCTGCTACGCGCTCCAGGACAAGGTCTGGGTACGCGGCCCCGGCGACGAGCCGTGGGAGGTCTACACGGTCAAGGCCGACTCGCCGCAGCTGGCGAAGGCGACCGAGAGCGCCTGTTGCGCCTCGGACGCGGCGGAGCAGCCCGCCGCTGTCTGAGCGGATGCCACGAGGTCCCCACCGGCCTGCACGCCGGTGGGGACCTCTTTCGTGCGCCGGCGGCTACCGTGCCTCGGCGAATTTCAGCCGTTCGAGCTTTTCGACGTAGACGAACCGCTTCCCGTCCGGCGAGAAGCTCGGGTGGTAGGCGCGGGCGCCGCCGGCGATCCTCGTCTTCTTCCCGGTGCGGACGTCGACCGACCAGACCCCGCCCACGTGGTCCGACGCGACGGCGGCGATCACCGACCGGCCGTCCGGCGACACCGCCAGGTCGGCGAGGCCGGGAAGCTCCGTGATGAACCTGGCTGTGGCCGATCCGACGGCCCACTCCGTCAGGTGCCAGGTGAGATCGTCCGGACTCACCTCGGGCGGCAGCGGCAACCTGCCGAGGGAGTCGGGTGCGGTGATGAAGAACAGCCGTTCACCCAGCGCCGCAGGCGACCGCGCCAGCACCGTCGACTCGCAATCCGTGTCACCGCCGCTCAGGTTGAAGGTCACTCCGCCCACCGTCACCGGAGAGCCGAACTCGTACGCCTTCCCGTCGGCGAGCAACTGGACTCCCCCCGGACCGCACTCCCGGGGCGCCTCCACATATCCCCCGCCGCCACGGTTCACGAGTGCGGCTTCGGCGAGGAAACGCGTCGACGCCAGAGGCTCGAACGTCCTGTCGGCGGGCGAGTAGCTGAGCAGCTCGGTTTCGTCCCAGCCGCATTCGAGGGCCACCCCGAGGTCGCCGCCGGGGCCGGCGAACAGGAAGCTGAACAAGCCCGCTTCGCAGGTGGATACCGCTGGCGCGCGCTTGAGAACGGGTTCCTCGGCGCTCCCATCGGGTCGCTGCCGCCACACCTCGGCTACTCCCGAGCCCGAGGTCGAGGTCACCTCCCGCAGGTAGTAGACCCAGCCGTCGGCGGCCCAGACCGGATGGAACAGGGAGACTCGGTCCAGGAGCCCCGAGACCCGGCCACACCCGCCGAGCAGGATCACGGCCAGTACGAGGACCGGCGTCAGAGCCGTACGCAGCGCACGCACACGTGGCCTTCCGGTGGCATCCTGTCCGCCACTCGGCGGGCCCGCTCACCGTAGACGCGGGACGCGTCGCGCGAGTGCCCGCTCCACGCCGCGGTGCCTCCGTCGCGATGCACCCGGCCGATGGAACCACAGGGGCCGTCCGAGCGTCGGTATCGGTGTGAAGCTGCGCGCCGCGATTCTGCTCGCCCTGACCGCCCTCAGCCTCGGCCTCGTCGTGGTCGCCTCACCGGCGGAGCCGGCCTGGGCGTGCAGTTGCGCGCGCACCGGCGCGGACGAGCGTGCCGACCTCATCGTCGTCGGCACGATCACCGAGGTGACGGACACCGGGGTCCAGCTCGCGGTGGAATCGGTCGAGAAGGGCAGCCTCCGGGCAGGGGCCACGCTCCGGCTGAGGGTGGGCCGCCAGGAGGAGAGCTGCGGCTACGACTTCCGCACCGGCACCCGGTACCGCGTGAACTCCCGCGACGGCGTCACCGGGCTGTGCGCGGGAATCACCGCCGCACCTGCGCAGGTGCAGACCACACCGTCCGCGCCCGCAGCCGCCCCGACGCTCGTCACGGCCTTACCGGCACCTGCACAGGTGCCGGGCCGTCTGTGGCTCGTGGGCGGTGCCGTGCTGACAGTTCTCGCCGCCGGACTGGTCGCTGTGTCCATGCGACGGCGCCGGATCGAAGCAAAAAGGTAACGGGCAGACCGGACAGGCAGGCTTCTAGCGCACAAAGCAGAACGCCGACCTGCGTTCCCGCTGGTCGGCGCTCCTGTAGCCCGGCGAAAGGCTATGTGGCCAGGGGCGGGGTCGAACCGCCGACCTTCCGATTTTCAGTCGGACGCTCGTACCAACTGAGCTACCTGGCCGTGGTGCTCGGCACATGCTACCGCACGGGCCGATACGCAGAACGCCGCGCATCGAGCTGCGCGGCGTCAGCGCTTGCGGTCCTGACGGGACTTGAACCCGCGACCTCCGCCTTGACAGGGCGGCGAGCACTCCAACTGCTCCACAGGACCTGGCTGGTGTTGCATCCGGCGCGAGCCGGACCGTGCCCCCAACGGGATTCGAACCCGTGCTACCGCCTTGAAAGGGCGGCGTCCTGGGCCGCTAGACGATGAGGGCGGCCCCGCCATCATTGCACACTCGCAACTTCAAGCGGACTTGCTCCCATCCGGCCCCGCCGGAGGCAGGAGAAGCATATGTCATGCCTGCGCGGACGACAAAACCGGTATGGGCACGGCCGTGGAGCCGGGCAAAACCGCAGGTCAGCGCGGCAGGGCGATGCCGTACCGCCGCTTCAGGTCCGGGATTAGGTGCCGGCAGGCGGCCATCGTCTGGGCCCGGTCGCCCCCCGCGTCGTGCATCAGCACGACCGAGCCGTGCCGGGTGGCGCCCTTCACCCGCTTGATGATCGTCTTCGCCGGTGGGTGGTCCCAGTCCTGCGGATCCACGCTCCAGTGCAGCGGGCGCAGGCCCATCTGCTTGGCGATCGTGACCTCCTCGGCCGTCCAGCGGCCACCGGGCTGGCGGAACCAGGTGATCGGCGCCTTGGGCGCGGCGGCGTGGATGGCCTCGTTCGTCCGTTCCAGGTCGGATCGGATCTCGGCGGCGGAGCGCCGGCCCAGGTTCACGTCGTGGTGCCAGCTGTGATTGCAGAGCTGGTGCCCCTCCCGGACGATCCGGGCCACCAGTTCCGGGTAGCGCTTGGCCTGCTTGCCGACGACGCAGAAGGTGGCCTTCACGTGGGCCGCCCGGAGCTGGGCCAGGATCTGCGGGGTGTAGCGGGGATCCGGCCCGTCGTCGAAGGTGAGCGCCACCCCGTTGCTCCCGCTGGCCCGGTGCAGGCCCGCCGGCAGTTTCTTCGGCAGCGGGCGCAGCTTGGGCTTCGCGGGGGTGGTGTGGGTCGGTGAGGGCTTCGTCACCGGCGTCGGGGACGGCGACGCCGAGGCCGACGGCGGTGCGGCGGCCTTCTCGGGTGACTTGCCGGCTTCGCCGCAGCCGGTGACGAGAAGCACCAGGCCCAGGGCGAGCGCCGACAGGGCGCGTGGACGCATTCGTCGCTCCCGGAGGGGTCGGGGTCAGACGGACTTTCCGACCGTAGTGGACGCCGACCCGGAACGGGAGAGGGGCTCAGCTTGTCGTCGACTGGTCCAGCGAGTCCCGTACCGCCACGGCCAGCGACAACGCCTCGGCCAGGTCCACCGGCCGGACCACCCCGGCCGGCAGCGAGTCGGCCCGCCAGCCGGGCCCGGCGGCGAGCACCAGCAGCGGCCGGCGTGGCACCGCCAGCAGCGCGGTGAGCTGGCACGGGTCGGCTGTGGCGCGGATGTGCGACCAGAGCACCACGGCCGCCGGACCGGTCCGGTTGACGGCCTCGACCAGGGCCGGCACCGGTACGCGGGCACCGAGCATGCGGTAACTCACACCGACCTCGGCCAGCGCGGCGGCGAGTGCCTCCAGCGGCAGCGAATGCTGCTCCTCGTCGGCGCAGGAGAGCAGGATCCGGGGCGGACCGGTCATCGGGTACGTCCGCGCCACTGTGGCGAACGCCTCGGAGACGCACCGGGACATGAGGTGTTCCACCTCGATCAGCGCGGAGGTGGCGGCGTGCCGCTCCCCGATGCCGGCGAGCACCGGCCGCAGCAGCCCCTCCCAGGTCGCCACCACCCCGTCGGCGGCCAGTGCGTCGGCGATGGTCCGGCCGATGGTCACCGAGTCCAGTCGCATGGCGGCACGGGCCAGCCCGCGCGCCGCCGGCCCGGCCCGGCCAACCGGGATGGTGGTGCCGCCGCCGTCGCGTACCGTCGAGGCCCGTGCCTTGAGGCCGAGCCGCTCCGGAGGCAGCACGGCCGGCGCCTGCCGGGCCCAGCGGGCGGCCTCGGCGGGCGCGACCCCCTCGGTGGTCAGCCGGCGCATGATCTCCAGGCGGGCGAGGTCGGCCGGCGTGTACCGCCGGTGGTGGCCCGGTACGTGCTCGCTGGGGCCGAGACCGTAGCGCTGGTGCCAGGTACGCAGCGTGGTGACCGCCACGCCCAGTCGGCGTGCGACGGCCCCCGCGCTCAGCGCCTCATCGGCCACCCGACCGCTCCGGTGCCTCGGTGGCCGGTACGCCCGGCCGGGACGCGTCGGTGGGGTGCAGCAGCCGGTTGACCACGCCGCCGAGCCACGGCGCGTACTCGCGGGGGTGGGCGTCCAGGTCGGCCACCACCGCGCCGGGGTCGACCCAGCGCAGGTCGGCCACCTCGTCCGGGTCGGGCCGCGTGACCAGGTCGGCGGGTACGTCGGCGCGCAGCACGTGGTCGTACTCGAACTCGACCCGTCCGGTCGCCGGGTCCTCGGCGTAGTAGAGGTAGACGCCCACCTCGGTGAGGTCGACCGCGTCGACGCCGAGTTCCTCGGCGAGCCGCCGGTTGGCGGCCTCGGTCAGCGACTGACCGGGCAGCGGGTGTCCGCAGCAGGAGTTCGCCCAGCGCAGCGGGAACCGCGTCTTGACCGCGGCCCGCTGCTGCAACAGCACCCGCCCGTCGGGATCGACGAGGAGCACCGAGAAGGCGCGGTGCAGCCGCCCGGGTGGCTGGTGGGCGGTCGCCACCGTGGTCTCGCCGATCACCAGCCCGTCGTCGTCGACCAGCTCGACCAGGTGGGTCTCCCGCTCGCTCACGACATCGCCCCGGTGATCCGGGCCGCGGCGATCTTGCCGCTGATCAGCACCATCGGCACGCCGACACCGGGCTGCGTGCCGGAGCCGACGAACACCACGTTCTCCAGCGTCTGGTGCAGGTTGGAGGGGCGGAACGGGCCGGTCTGGAAGAGGCTGTGCGAGGCGGCGAACGGGGTGCCGGCGGCCATGCCCTGCGCCGCCCAGTCGGCCGGGGTGACGGCCCGCATCACCTCGATGCCGTCGCCGAAGCCGACGTAGCCGCGCTCCTCAAGAGTGGTGACGAGCTGGTCGGCGTACCGCTGCGTGAGGTCGCCCGTCCAGTCGAACGGCGCCCGTTCCAGGTTCGGCACCGGGGCCAGCACGTAGTAGGTGTGCCTGCCGGCCGGCGCCACCGACGGGTCGGTGCGGCTCGGGTTCGTCACCAGCAGCGACGGGTCGGTCATCAGCTCGCCTCGGCGGATCACCTCGTCGAACGTGCCCTTCCAGGACCGCCCGAAGTGGATGTTGTGGTGGGCGATCTTGCCATAGCCCTGCGTCGAACCGATGTGCAGCACCACGCAGGACGGCGAGTAGGTGAGCTTGCGCTGCCGGCTGGGCGGCAGCAGGTCCTGGTAGGCGACCGGCAGGTCCGGGTTGAGCACGACCGTGTCGGCGGGGATGAAGTCGCCGTCGGCGGTGACGACGCCGGTGGCGCGGCCGTTGGCGGTCTCCACCCGGGTCACCGTGGTGCCGTAGCGGATCTGCACGCCGTGCTTCTCGGCCGCGCCGGCCATCCCACGCGAGACCGCGTGGATGCCGCCGCGCGGGAAGCACACGCCGGCCACCGAGTCGAGGTACGCGATGACCGCGTAGATCGCCAGCGCGTCGTGCGGCGACAGGCCCGCGTACATGGCCTGGAAGGAGAAGATCCGCTGGGTACGCGGGTCGCGGAAGAACTGGTTGATCTTCGTCTGGAGCCGCCGGAAGGCGCCGCTGGCGAACAGCTTCAGCAGGTTGCCGGTGAGCAGGTCCGTCGGCGCGTCCAGGTTGCGCTCGATGAAGTCGGCCCGTTCCCACTGCCACAGGTTGCGGGCGTACTCGACGAAACGCAGGTAGCCGTCGGCCTCCCGGGGGCCGCAGACGCGGGCGATCTCGGCGGCCATCCGGGTGGTGTCGGTGATGACGTCGAGCGTCGACCCGTCCGGGTAGTAGGCGCGGTACGCCGGGTCGAGCGGGGTCAGGTCGAGCCAGTCGGTCAGCTCCTCGCCCACCGCGCCGAGCGCCTCGGCGATCAGGTCGGGCATGGTGAGGACTGTCGGGCCGGTGTCGAACTCGTACCCGTCGACGCTGAGCCGCCCGGCGCGCCCGCCCGGCACCGGCTCGCGTTCCAGCACTGTCACCTGCCGGCCGCTGCCGGCCAGGTGCAGCGCGCAGGCCAGCCCACCCAGCCCGGCGCCGACCACGACCACCCGGTCGGTCCGTCCCTTGACGGTACGCATTCCGGCCCCCTTGCTCACGAAGTTGCTCATCATGCCCGCCGCGCCGTGGCGGCGGTGGCGAGGCCGGTCAGCGCGGTGCGCGCGGTCTCGTCGATCGGTGCGGTGCCGAGCGCGGCGAGCGCCTCGGTCACCCGGTCGGAGATCATCCGCTCCACCCGGGCCGTGGCCCCGGTGTCCCGGACCACGTCGGCCAGCCGGTCCACCTCAGTTGCCGAGGTGACCGAGCCGGCCCGCTCCAGGACCCGGCGCTGCGCCGGGTCGGCGAGCTGCCGGGCCAGCATCAGCAGGGCGGTCGGCTTGCCGGTACGCAGGTCGTCCCCGGCCGGCTTGCCGGTGGTCTCCGGGTCGCCGTAGACGCCCAGCAGGTCGTCGCGGAGCTGGAACGCCTCGCCGACGGCCAGCCCGTACCGGGTGTACGCGGCGATGAGCGGGTCGTCCGCGTCGGCGCCCGCCAGACAGGCGCCGAACAGCAGCGGACGCTGGACGGTGTAGCTGGCGGTCTTGTACCGGGCCACCCGCAGCGCCCGGTCGACGGTCCAGCTCGCCGAGTCGTTCTCGCCGAGCACGTCCAGGAACTGCCCGGCGACCGTCTCCACCCGCATCTGGTCGTAGCAGCGGCGCACGTCGAGCAGCCGCTCCGCCGGGACTGCCGCGTGCGCCATCAGCCGGTCGGCCCAGACCATGCACAGGTCGCCGATGAGGACGGCGACGGCTTCGCCGTACCGGTCGGGGTCGCCGGTGTGTCCGGCGGCCCGGTGCCGGGCGGCGGCGGCCCGGTGCGCGGTGGGCAGCCCGCGCCTGGTGTCGGACGCGTCCATCACGTCGTCGTGCACCAGCGCGAACGTGTGCAGCAGCTCCAGCGCGGACAGGGCCGGGAGCACCGAGCACAGCGGTTCCTCCCCGCCGACCACACCCCGCCATCCCCAGTACGCGAACGTGGGGCGGACCCGCTTGCCGCCGGCCAGCACGCAGTCGCGTGCCGTGGCCGCGAAACCACCCATCGCTGCGTCGATCTCGGTGAGCGATTCGACTTCCGCGGCCAGGAACGCCGCGAGCGTCTCATCGACCCCTTTGATCAGGTCTTTCGTGAACGCGGCCAGTACGCCGCGGACCGGATCGTCCGTCGCCCCGGGCTGAGCCGGCGCGACGCGGAGCGCATTACCCGCAACTGCGTCGTTGGCCATGTGGGCGAGCGTACCCTAGGGTTACGAGTTGCGTCGATTGCTGCGTCGAAACTGAGGAGGGCCGATGGACACGGATCTGACCGCTGCCTATGACCGTTGCCGCGAGCTGCACCGCCGTCACGGCCGTACCTACTATCTCGCCACCCGGCTGCTTCCCGCCTGGAAACGGCGACATGTGCACGCCTTGTACGGCTTCACCCGGTACGCGGACGAGATCGTCGACCGCACCGAGGACCTGCCGCCGGCCGAGCGCGCCGCCCGGCTGCGCGAGTGGTCGGATCGATTCGTCGCCGGGCTGCACGGTGCGTCGGTCGACGACCCGCTGCTCCCCGCGGTGCTGCACACCATCGCCGTGTTCGACCTGGACCGCGACGACTTCGCGTCGTTCCTGCGCAGCATGGCGATGGATCTGACTGTCATGTCGTACCCGACCTACGACGACCTGCTCGACTACATGGAGGGCTCGGCCGCTGTCATCGGCACCATGATGCTGCCGATCCTCGGCAGTTCCGACCCGGCCGCCGCCCGCGAGCCCGCCCGTCAGCTCGGCTTCGCGTTCCAGCTCACCAACTTCATCCGGGACGTCGCCGAGGACCTCGACCGGGGCCGGACCTACCTGCCCGACGAGGACATGGCCAAGTTCGACCTCACCCGCGACGACCTGCTCGCGGCGAAGGCCGCCGGCCGCACCACGCCGCGCATCCGCGAGCTGATCGAGTACGAGGTGACCCGCGCCCAGGCCCACTACGTCGCCGCCGCACCGGGCATCCCGCTGCTCGACCCGGCCTCGCAGGCGTGCATGCACACCGCGTACGCGCTCTACGGCGGCATCCTCGACGAGGTGGCCGCGCAGGACTACGACGTCTTCGTGCGCCGTGCCCTGGTGCCGCAGCGGCGCCGGATGGCGGTGGCCGCGCGGGCGCTGCTCACCCCGCCCGGTACGCCGGTGCGGGTGCCCGGCCCGGCACTGGAACCGGCCCTGGCCGGATGACCGGCCGCACGGCGGTCGTGCTGTTCACCCGTGACCTGCGGGTGCACGACCACCCGGCGCTCGCCGCCGCCTGCTCCGCGTTCGACCGGGTGGTGCCGCTCTACGTGCTCGACCCGGCGCTGCAGAAGCTCTCGCCGAACCGCACCCGCTTCCTGCACCAGAGCCTGGCCGACCTGCGTGAGACGCTGCGCAAGCGCGGCGGCGACCTGGTGATCAGGCGTGGCGACCCGGTGGCCGAGACGGTGAAACTGGCCCGGAAGGTGGGCGCCGAGGGCGTCGGGCTCTCCGCCGACGTGAGCCGCTACGCCCACCGCCGGGAACGCCGGCTGCGCGCCGAGTGCGACAGGCACCGGATGTTCCTGCGCCTGTTCCCCGGCCTGACGATCGTCGAGCCGGGCGCGCTGCGCCCCGGCGGCGGCGACCACTACCGGGTCTTCAGCCCCTACTTCCGGGCCTGGCAGGGCGTGCGGTGGCGGGACGAGCTGGCCGCGCCGAAGCGGGTCCGGCTGCCCGACGGCGTCGACCCGGGCCGGTTGCCGGACCCGCCGAAGGGCGACAGCCCGGATGCCGCCGTCGGTGGCGAGACCGTCGCCAGGCGCCGGCTCACCGCCTGGCTGCCCACCCTCGACCGGTACGACGACATCCACGACGACATGGCCGGCGACGAGACCTCGCGGCTCAGCCCGTACCTGCGGTTCGGTTGTGTCTCGCCGCTGGCGGTGGCGACCCGGGCCGGCGACCGGGACGGGCCGTTCGTCAGGCAGCTCTGCTGGCGCGACTTCTACCACCAGGTGGTGGCCGGTTTCCCCGACCTGTCCACTGTTGCCTACCGGCGCGGCGCGCGGGAGGACTGGCGCGACGACACGCACGCGTTCGACGCCTGGGCCGAGGGGCGGACCGGCATGCCGATCGTGGACGCGGGCATGCGTCAGTTGCGCGCCGAGGGCTGGATGCACAACCGGGCCCGGCTGATCACCGCCGGCTACCTGACCAAGCACCTCGGGCTGGACTGGCGGCCCGGCCTGGAAATCTTCTTCCGGTGGCTGCTCGACGGCGACCGGGTCAACAACTCGGGCAACTGGCAGTGGGTGGCCGGCACCGGCAACGACACCCGGCCGTACCGCGGCTTCAACCCGGTACGGCAGGCCGAACGCTACGACCCCGACGGCGCGTACGTGCGGCGCTGGGTGCCCGAGCTGGCGTCGGTGGCGGGCAAGGCGGTGCACCAGCCGTGGCGGCTGCCCGACGAGGTACGCCACACACTCGACTACCCGCCGCCGCTGGAGGTGCCCGGCGCCGACGCGGTCTGGCTGCGCTGACGCCGCCCGCTGACGCCGGCTTGTGCGTCCCGCCGGCACCGCGCATCACCGGCGCACGAACGTGTCCGGACACGCCGGCGCACCGCTCCCGTGGCAGTGTGGGCTCGGCAGAATCGGTCACTCCAAGTGACCTTTCGCCCGCCGGGACCGTGTGCCTCTCGTCCCCTTTGCTCTGCAGCCATATCCGCATTGGTTGCGGAACGTCACCACCTGGGCCTCGCGCGGTTTTCGGACCTGCGAGGAAATCCCTGTTCAGCGCCGTGCTGCGCTAATGGCTGCAGAGCAAAGTCGGAAAAGGGAACACGGGGCCGCCCGGCCGGCCGAATGCGCTGCGTGACGATGGCTCGGGATCACCGAGGGTGACCGACTGTCAGAGGCAGGAGTGCAACGCCTCGACCAGCTCCTCCACCCGGTCGTGGTCGGCCAGCCGGGCTGTCGCGTACGCAAAGGTGTAGCCGCGCTCCGGGTCGGCCCAGGCGCTGCTGCCGCCGATCCCGCCCATGCCCCAGCTGCCGTCCGGCTCCCACTGCATGCCGAGCGTCCAGTCCACCGGACGGTCCAGCAGCAGGTCCGGTCCGCTGTACTGCACCCGCGTCGCCTCGGTGACCAGTTCCGGGCTGAACAGGCGTACCCCGTCCAGGGTGCCGCCGGCGAGGAGGCCCGCGTAGAGCCGGGCGAGCCCGGCGGCGGTGGCGTGCAGGTTCACCGCCGGGATCTCGGCGGCCCGCCACAGGTCGCTGTTCACCATCGCGACGTCGCGCCCGCCCGGCGGGTTGTCCAGCGCCCGCGCCCGCAACGAGCCCGGCTCGCCGCGCATCGCATCCGGCCAGGCCGGATCGGCGTACGACAGATCGGCGCACCGCCGCCGGTCGGCCTCACCGAGCCCGAAGGCCAGATCCAGGCGCCACGGTCCGGCGATCTCCTCGGCCAGGAACCGGCCCACCGAGCGTCCGTCCACCCGGCGGACCAACTCGCCCACCAGGTGCCCGTACGTCCAGGCGTGCTCGGCCGCGACGGCGCCCGGCGTCCACTCGGGCTCGGCCGCCGCCAGATCGGCGCAGAGCAGGTCCCAGTCGGCGATGGCGGCGGCGGGCCGGGGCACCGGGAAGGCGGGCAGCCCGGCGGTGTGGGTGAGCACCTGCCGCACGGTGGCCGGGGCGCGGAAACCCGGCCAGTACGCGGACACCGGCGCGTCCAGGTCGACCCGGCCCCGATCGACGAGCAGCAGCAGGCACAGCGCGACCACCGGCTTGCCGGCCGAGTAGACGTCGACGAGCGTGTCCGGTCGCCACGGCCGGTCCGCCCCGGCGGCCGGTACGACAGTGCCGGGCGGGACCGTCGCGGTGGTGCCGCCCACCAACTTCACCACCGGTACGCCGTCGTGCCACACCGACAGCGACGCACCGGTCTCCCGGCCGGTCGTGAACAGGTCGTGGAAGCAGTCCCGGACCGGGGTGAAGCGCGCGTGCATGCGGCCACGGTAGGCGGTCGCGTTCGTTATCGGCGCGGGAATTCCGGCCCGGTGCGGTGGTCGGTGTCCCGAAGGTGCGGAATGCTTGCGGAATGGCGGAGCCGGAACTGGTGGACGTAGTAGTGGTCGGGCTCGGCGTCGGCGGCGAGGAGGTGGCCGGGCGGCTCGCCGAGGCCGGCCTCACCGTGGTCGGCATCGAACGGGACCTGGTCGGTGGCGAGTGCCCCTACTGGGGGTGCGTGCCGAGCAAGATGATGATCCGGGCGGCGAACGCGCTGGCCGAGGCGCACCGGGTCAACGAGCTGGCCGGGTCCGCCCAGGTGCGGCCCGACTGGGCGCCGGTGGCGAAGCGCATCCGCGCCGAGGCCACCGACACCTGGGACGACAAGGTGGCAGTGGACCGGTTCACCGGCAAGGGCGGCCGGTTCGTCCGAGGCAGTGGGCGGCTCGACGGCCCGAACCGGGTACGCGTCGGCGACCAGGTTTTCCAGGCCCGCTACGGCGTGGTCCTCGGCACCGGCACCCGGCCCTCGGTCCCGCCGATCGACGGGCTGGCCGACACGCCGTACTGGACCAATCACCAGGCCATCGAGGTCGAGGAGCTGCCCGCGTCGCTGCTGGTGCTCGGCGGCGGCGCGATCGGGCTGGAACTCGCCCAGGTCTTCGCCCGGTTCGGCGTGCGGGTGACTGTCGTCGAGGCGGCCGACCGGGTGCTCGCCGTCGAGGAGCCGGAGGCGTCGGCGCTCGCCGCCGACGCGCTGCGCGCCGACGGGGTGGAGATCCACACCGGGGTCAAGGCCAGCCGGGTGAGCCACGACGGCACCACGTTCACCGTGCACGCCGACGGCGCCGAGTTCACCGGCGAGAAGCTGCTCGTGGTGACCGGCCGCAAGGCGCACCTGGAGGAGCTCGGGCTGGACACGGTCGGGGTGGACGCCGGGCAGCGGTACCTGCCGGTGAACGACCGGATGCACGTCACCGACGGGATCTGGGCGGTCGGCGACCTCACCGGCGAGGGCGCGTTCACCCACATCGCCATGTACCAGGCCGGCATCGTGGTGCCGGACGTGCTCGACCACATGCGGCGTACCAAGGGCGGCCCGGACGCCAGCGGCACCGCGAGTGTCGTCGGCGGCGCGGCCGGGGTGGTCAGCGCGGTCGGCGGCGCGATGAGCGCGGGCGGCTCGACAGCAGCGCCCGGCAGCGTCCCGGTGGCCGACTACCGGGCGCTGCCCCGGGTCACGTTCACCGATCCCGAGGTCGGCGCGGTCGGCCTCACCGAGCAGCAGGCCCGCGAGCGCGGCGTCAACGTCCAGGTCGGGTACGCCGACCTCACCTCGTCGGCCCGGGGCTGGATCCACAAGACCGGCAACGCCGGGTTCATCAAGCTGATCGCCGACGCCGACCAGGGCGTCCTCGTCGGCGCCACCTCGGCCGGACCGGCCGGCGGCGAGGTGCTCTCCGCCCTCGTCGTGGCGGTGCACGCGGCGGTGCCGATCAGCCAGCTCCGGCACATGATCTACGCGTACCCGACGTTCCACAGGGCCATCGAGGACGCGCTACGCGCGCTGAAGTGACGCCTCAGCCGGCCGGCGCACCATGCCGGCCGGCCCCGTCGGCGAACCGGCCGGCGCCGCGTACCCCGTCCACAGCCAGCGACTCCAGGCCGTAGGCCAGCTCGGTCGCCATCGCCTCCGGCTCCGGCTGCCCCGCGCCGTCCCGCACCGCCGCCCGGTCGTTGCGCAGGCACGTCTGCGGCGACCGGGCGATAGCGGCGGCCAGCTCCTCCGCCGCCGCGCGGGCCTCACCCGGCGCGACCAGCCGGTTGACCAGACCCATCGCGTACGCCTCGTCGGCGCCCACCGCACGGCCGGTGAGGATCAGGTCCATCGCGCGGCTCTCCCCGATCAGCCGGGGCAGCCGGACCGTCCCGCCGTCGATCAGCGGTACGCCCCACCGGCGGCAGAACACGCCGAGCGTGGCGTCCGACTCGGCGACCCGCAGGTCGCACCAGAGTGCCAGCTCCAGCCCGCCGGCCACCGCGTACCCGGAGATCGCGGCGATCACCGGCTTGGACAGCCGCATCCGGGTGGGGCCCATCGGCCCGTCGCCGCCGGGCTCGACGCGGTTGCCGCGCGGCGTGCCGACGGCCTTGAGGTCGGCGCCGGAGCAGAACGTGCCGCCCGCGCCCCAGAGCACGGCGACCGCCGCGTCCGGGTCGGCGTCGAACGCGCGGAACGCGTCGGCCAGCGCTCGTGCGGTGGGCCCGTCCACGGCGTTACGAGCCTCGGGCCGGTCCAGGATCACAGTGGTCACGGCACCGGCGTGCTCGACGCGTACCCCCATGGGCTCAGCATGCCCGCGACGGCGTCGGCGTGGCTACGGCCTATTTGATCGTGCCGGGCCGGGTCAGCCAGCGCATCGGCTGGCCGGTGACGGCGGCGACCTGGTCGAAGTCCCGGTCGTAATGCAGCAGCGAGAGCCCGTGGTACTCGGCGGTGGCGGCGATGAGCAGGTCGACCGCGCCCGCCGACCGGTGCGCCCCCCGTGCGGTCAGCTCGCCCTGGATCTCGGCGGCACGTTCGTAGATCCGGTCCGGCATGACCACCCAGCCGAAGGCGGCCCGGAGCTGCTCCGCCAGCCGCGTCCGGTCGGCGACGGACCGGGCGGTGTAGAGGAATTCCAGCTCGATCAGCGGGCAGACGGCGAGCAGGCCCGCTGTCACCTGCTGGTCCCAGCGCGCCAGCACCTCGCGATCGCGCAGGAGCCGGACGAGGGCGCTGGTGTCGATCAGGTAGTCGGCCAGCTTCACGAGCGGTAGGTGCCCTTGTCGAGCAGTTCGTCGAAGTCACCAGCCTGTCCGCGCTCGGCCAGCTCCGCCAGCGCGCGGGCGCGGCGCAGTCTCGTCGCGCCCTCGCGGAGAGCGACGTTCACTGTGTCCTTCTTGGTCTTCGTGCCGAACGCCTCGGCGGCATCCGCGAGCACCTCGTCGTCGACGTCCACCAGAATCTTGGTCATCGTGACCCCCTATATACGGCTAGCCTCCTGAGTATATCCAGCGGGGATGCCGTGCGAGGGAATTCCGGGGCGTCCGGTTTGGGGGCTCTCCTGCCGGGAAGTCGGAACGGGTGCGCGAACTACTGACGAAACTCGAACAGGCCACCGGTCTCGACCGGGTGGGTGACCGGCTGCAGCGCGCCGTCCAGGGCACTCTGCGTTCCCAGCGGGTACGCGACGCGCTGCACGGCGTGTGGCTCGGCCATCCGCTGCACCCCGCGATGGTGCAGGTGCCGGTCGGCGCATGGATCTCCGCCGCCGTGGTGGACCTGCTGCCCGGCCAGCGCCGCGCCGCCACCGCCCTGGTGGGTCTCGGTACGGTCAGCGCGGTGCCCGCGGCCGTCGCCGGGCTCAACGACTGGGCCACGCTCACCCGCGACCAGCGCCGGGTCGGGCTGGTGCACGCCGCCGCCAACACCGTCGGCCTGGCGTTGTTCGCCGGCTCGCTGGCGGCTCGGCTCAACGGGCGGCACGGACTCGGCCGGACGCTGTCCTATCTGGGGCTGTCCGCCGCGAGCGGTGGGGCGTACCTGGGTGGGCACCTCGCGTACAAGCAGGGCGCCCAGGCCAGCCAGAGCGTCTCCGAGCTGCACCTGATCAGCGACGGCTGGCACCGGGTCGGTGACCTGAGCAGCCTGCCCCGGCACGAGCTGGTCACCAAGAAGATCGACGACGTCCCGGTGATCCTCTACCGGGACGGCGACGACGTCAGCGTGATGCTGGAGCGCTGCCCGCACCAGAGCGGCCCGCTCGGCGAGGGCACGGTGGAGCAGATCGACGGCCACGCCTGCGTGGTCTGCCCCTGGCACGGCAGCGCGTTCCGGCTCGACGGCGGCGAGGTGGTGCACGGCCCGGCCGCGAACGACCAGGTCGTGCTGCCCAGCCGCGTGGTGTCCGGCCGGGTCGAGGCCCGGCTGCCCTGACTCAGTCCCGCCGGTGCCGTCCGCTGGACAACGCGCGGGCGGGTACCGGCCGCTTGCGCAACCCGAGCAGCGCGCCGATCTGCGCACCCACGATGCTCGCCACGGCCAGCACCGCCGAGATGGCGAGCGGACGGTTGATGCCCTCCTCGGCGGTGGCGCGGGACGCGCCCGCCGACATGGCCGGCGGCTGACCGACAGGCGCCTCCACGGTGGGCGTCGCGTCCCGCGGCGTGGGCTTGGGCTTCGCCTTCGGGGTGGTCGACGAGGCGCCGCCGCCACCCGGCTTCACCGGCGCCGTCTCGGCCGGCTTGGTGACCACGATCCGTCCGGTGGCGTGCCGCCGGGCACCCGAGTCCGTCGCGCCCTCCGGCAGCGTGATGAGCTGACCCGGGCGGATCCGGTCCGGGTCGGCGAGCCGGTTCAGCCGGGCCAGCTCCTTGTATCTGTCGAAGTCGTCCAGGTAGCGATCCGCCACCTCGCCCAGGTAGTCGCCCTTCGCCACCCGGTACACGGCCGGGTCGTCCGCCTTCGACGCGATCGGCGCCGGCGGGGTGACCTGGCTCGCGGCCACGGCCGGTGAGGTGACGGCGGCGACCGCCGGTTGCGGGGCGGTCAGCGCGGCGGCGCTCGCCGCGGCCGGGCTCGCGACCAGGATCAGCGCGACCGAACCGACGAGTGCGGCTGCGGCCTTCTGCTGGCGGTGCATGCCGGGCAGCTTCGGCGCCGGCCGGCGTACCGCCGCCGCGAGCAGCTCCACCAGTACGGAGAACGCGAACGTGGCCCAGCCGAACCAGCCCACCACCGCCAGCGCGCGCAGGAACAGCCGGCCGTCGTCGCGGCTGGTCAACGCCGTACCGACCTCGGCCAGCGTGGGCAGATGATCCGGCAGCGGGTTGCCGGCGAACGCCAGCAACGCGACCGGCCCGCCGGCCAGCACGCCGACGAGCACGACGAGGGCGCCGAGGCCGGTGAGAACCTGGCCGGCGCGGCGGACGGGGGAGCGTCGGGGTGCGCCCATGGCGGCCTTCCCTTCCTACGGTGGTCCGGTGAGCGCCCGAGCGGTGGCCTCACCGGTGACGGTGGCGTTCTCTTGCACGCCGAACAGACTCAGCAGGTCCCGGCTGTAGGTGATCTGCACGCGTACCCGGATCTGGGTCTCGGTGCCGACCACGGGGAAGTCGACCTCGTGGTCCTGGACGCCGCCCGCGGCGTCGAGGTAGGCGGCGACAGCGGCGCGGGCGGCGACCTGGTCGATCCGCTTCGGGCCGCCCTCAATGGCCCGCGCGCGGTCGATCATCTGGCCGCCGGCGCGGGCCGCCTCGGCGGCCAGGTTGTCCGCGCGCTGGAGCGTGCGCAGTTGACCGGCGCCGTCGTAGGCGAGGCCGATGATCGCGAGTACGCCCGTCATCGCCACGGCCAGGAACAGGCTCACCCGGCCGTTCTCCGCCTCGCGCCGCCCGGTCATCCGCGACTCCGGTAGGTGTCCAGCGGCGAGGTGAACCTCGCCGAGACGGTCTTGCCGCCCGGGACGCCGGGCAGGCCGGGCGCGCTCAGGTCGTCGAAGGAGACGGTGCAGGTCACCGTGACGGTCACTGTCGCCGGCACGCCTGCGGCGCTCTGGTACGCGGCGGCGAAGCTCGTCGTCGTCCCGGCCACCGAGCCCGCGAGATCGATCCGAGGTGGGCCGGTGCAGTTCAGCCCTGCCCAGCCGAGCTGGTCCTGGGCCGCCACCTCGGCGGCCTCCGCGCCGTCGTCGGCGGTGCGGGCGAGCGAGGCGGCCCGGGCGGCGTCGTGGGCGGCGGACTCCACCGCCTCGTCCGCGATCGCGGTCCGCCCGGCGACCCCGGCCAGCACCATCAGCCCGATGAAGGCGGGCGCGAGCACCGCCACCTCGATCGAGACGGAACCCCGGTCCCGCCGTGGCCCGGCGCTCATCCGGTGGTCCAGTGTTCGGCCGGGCCGTGCGCGGTCTGCGTGACCTCGAACGAGACGCCCGGGATGACCGACAGGGAGCGTCCCTGCACCGTGCAGGTGACAGCTGTGGCTGTCTCGACGCAGGTCGGGCCGGTCTGCTCCCAGCCGACCAGCCAGTCCCCGGACTGTTGCAGGAAGCTGATCGCCCGCTGCCGTCCGGCGTCCGGCCCGGCGTCGATCGTGCGCTGGGCGTTCACACCGGTCTGCGCGGCGTTCAGCGCTGTGGACCGGGCCACGAACCAGACGGCGACCTGGATCGAGCCGAACAGCATCACCAGGATCACCGGCATCACCACGGCCAGCTCGACCGGGTTGGCGCCCCGCTCGCCCTCGGCCAGGCGGGCGCGCAGGGCGGCGGCGAACCGCCCCGGACCGGGCGGGCCGGCGAGCCGGCCGGCAGACGCCGGCCGGCTCCGGACCGTACGGGCGGGGCGGGGCATCACGGGGCCTGCGGCGCCGTGTTGTTCGGGATGGCGTTCATCCAGTTGTTCGCCTTGGCCAGGGCGAGCCCGGTGACCGCCATGGCCACCGCGACCAGGCCGAAGATGATCACCGCAGTCGGCACCGGGCTGTCGCCGCGCTCGGAGTCCCGGCGCAGCTCGGCGAGGCGGGTGCTCACCGCCACGTACAGGTAGGCGTAGAGGTGCATGGTCGTCTCCTTCTCGAAGGTGGGTTCACAGACGGGCGAGGAACGGATAGACGGCGAAGCCGAGCAGGACGAACACCAGCAGCGAGCCGGGGATGTCCAACTTGCTGGTGACCCCCTCGGCCCGGGCCAGGTTGTCGGTGCGGATCTGGTCGCGCAGCGAGTCGGCGCGGGACCGCAACGTCTCGTGCACCTGGGCGCCCTCACTGCCGGAGGAGCGCATGATGGCGCCCACATCACCCAGCTCCGGGATGCCGATGCGCTCGGCCAGCTCCTGCAACTCGTCCCAGGGCGAGTGCATCTGGAGCTGCGCGAGCCGCAGCGCCTCCCGGATCCGGTCGAAGACCCAGCCGTCGCAGACCGCCGCCGCGCGTTCCAGCGACTGCACCGGGCCGTGCGCGGCGGACAGCTGCAACGCCACCAGGTCGAGGTAGGTGCAGACCGCCTGCCGGAACTCGTCCCGGGCGGCGTCCGCCTTGGCCAGGACCGTGCGGTGCGCGAGCAGTCCGGCGCCGAGCGCCAGGCCCAGGCTGGCCACCACCGGTACGGCCACCGGCAGCGCCACCCCGCCGACGAAGAGCACCGCCGACGCGACCGCCGGGGTGGCGAAGCCGACGAGCGCGGACAGCAGCACCGACAGCGCGTACTGCTCCGGGGTGCGGTCGAGCAGGGCGAGTTGCCGGTGCGGCGGGCGCAGCCAGCGGGCGAACCCGCCGAGCCAGTCCGGCCCGGCACCGGCGGCCGGGGCCTGGCCGGGCGGCTGGTGCAGCCGGCGCAGCGCCGGGCCGAGCGCCGGGGTGGCCGGCAGCGCCTCGCGTACGACCAGGAACAGCCCGAGCCCGACCGCGCACCCGCCGAGCACCGCGATCGCCAGCTGCCAGTTGAGGATCATGCGATCGCCTCATCCAGGTCGGGCGCGGGCAGGAACCGCGCCGGCCGGGGCGGCTGGCTCATCGAGCGCACCCAGACCAGCAGGCCGACGAACGCCGCGCCGAGCACCGCCATCACGAGCTGACCGGTCAGCGTCCCGTAGGGACGGATGTAGTCGCTGTTCACCAGCCCGTACGCGAGCGTCGCCAGCGTCATGCCCGTGAGGAAGCGGACCGCGAACCGGGGCTGCGTGCGCTTCGCCTCGACCTCGCGCCGGGTCGCCACCTCGGCCGAGGCGGCGGTGGCGATCGACCCGAGCACGTCGCCGAGGCGCTCGCCCCGGTCGGTGAGGTGCAGGATCAGCGCGGCCACCACCTGGTCGGCGACCGGGTCGGCGATCTCGTCGGCGAAGGCGAGCAGCGCGGAGCGGGCCAGCCAGCCGGCCTGGAGGCGGGCGGCGAGCGTGCGTACCTCCTCCTGGATCTCCTCCGGCGCGGTGGCGATGGTGCCGATGATCGCCTGCTGGAGCCCCTGGCCGGTGGCCGAGATGTCCTTGAGCCGGCGGGTCCACTCGCCTACGGCTTCGACCCGGGCGATGGCCCGCTGCTCGGCCCGGCCGACCGCGAACAGCCACGGCACGCCCGGTACCGCGAGCGCCACCAGCAGGCCGACCACCGGCAGCCCGGTGAGCAGGAACGCCGCCGCCCCGGCGACCACAGCGGCGCCGAGCAGGAGCTGGTAGCGGCGCTGGTCGGCGCGGCTCGCGCCGGAACCGGTCCAGAGCCGGCTCAGGCCGGGCCCGGAGCCGGGCGCCGGACCCGGCGGGCGGCGGGTGCCGACGAGCGCGACCACTGTCAGCACCAGCCCGGCCACGCAGGCCGCGCCGGAGACCAGGGCGATCAGTTCGATCTGCGTCACGCCGGGCCTCCGCTCGGCCGCGCCCCGAGGCGGGTGTGCCGGGGCCGCCGCCAAGCGCCCACGCCGGCCTCGACGAACCGGGTGAGCAGGCGGGCGTCGTAGCCGACGCGCAGCAGTTGGTCGCGGATGCGTTCGGGCAGGTGGCGGGGGACCGCACGGCCGTCCGGTCCGGGGCCGAAAACGGTCGTCGTGGTGATCCGGTTGCCCTCGCCGACGCCGATGACCTCCTCGACGTGCGAGACGAAACGGTGCTTGCGCCCGCCGATCGCTGTCTCGTCCTCGACCGTCACGTAGACGATCAGGTCGAGCGCGTTGCCGGCCATCCGGCGGGCCTGGTCGACTGTCATCTCCCGGCCGTGCGACAGCGCCAGCTCGATGATGCGTTCGCTCACCCCCGAGGGGGTACGCGCGTGGATGGTGCACATCGACCCGCGGCTGGTGGTCATCGCCTGGAGCATCGGCACGATCTCCCGGGACCGCACCTCGCCGACGATGATCCGCAGCACGCCCATGCGCAGTGACACCGGGATCAGGTCGGCGATGCTGACCTCACCCGCCGGCCGCCCGTCCGCGCCGCGCTCGCCGTGGCCCTCCCGGGACTCGAAGCTCATCACCGCCCGGTGCTTGTGCCCGCGCCGGGCCGGCAGCAGTTCCCGGCTCTCCTCCAGCAGCACGTACGGCTCGTCGGCCGGGATCTCGTCCATCAGCGCGCGGATGACAGTGGTCTTCCCGGCACCGGCGAGCCCGGCGACCATGATGTTCAGCCCGGCCCGCATGGACGCGCGGAGGAAGTCGCGCAGCAGCGGGTCGATCATCTCGTCCAGGTCGGGCCGGCCGCCCGCGATGTCCTCCAGGCTCACTTCGAGCGTGTTGTGCTTGCGGATCACCGCGTACGGGCGGTGGCTGACCAGGAACACGGCGGCGAGCCGGCTGCCGTCCGGTAGTTGCAGGTCGAGCGTGGGCTTCGAGGTGGACAGTGACCGCTCGGTGGCACCGGCCCGGCGGGCCGCCGCCTGGAGGATCTCCACCAGCTCGTCGTCGGTCTCGGCGATCGGCTCGGCCCAGTCGACGCCGCCGCCGTGCCGGGTGATGCGTACCTGGTCGCAGCCGAGGATGTGCACCTCCTCGATGCTGTCGTCGACGAGCAGCGTCTGGAGTCGGCCCAGCCCGACGAGTTCGGCTGTGACCTGGTCGAGCAGCAGGCGTTCCGAGTCCGCGGCCATCGGCGTGCCGGCCCGGCGTACCGAGTCGGCGTACGCGGACACCACGGCTACCGCCAGCCGGGCGCGCTCGACCTCCTCGGCGTCGGCGTCGAACTCGCGTCCGCGCTGCCAGTGGGTGAGTCGTTCGCTCAGTTCCCGGCGCAGCTCGCGGACCACGGCGAAGTCGACCCGGGGGCGTGGCGGTGGCGCCGGGGGCGCGGCGGGCGCCGGGCCGGGGACGTGGTGCCGCCCGTTCGGCGGGGCGAGCGGCGGCACAGTGGAGACGACGCCCGGCTGCTGCGCGCGTGGGTCGTGGGAGACCGGCTCAAACCGCACCGGACACCCCCGGCACGCTCGGCGCGGTCACCGCGCGCGGTGTGGTCGCCCCGGGCCAGGCCAGCCGGGCGCGCCGCCGGTCCAGCAGCGCCCGTACCGGCACCTCCAGGGCGCCGGCCGCGCGCATCAGCGGCCGGTTGGCCCGTACGGTGCCGCCGTGGGCGAGCACCTCGGCGGTACGCGGGTCGTGCGGCAGGCGGGCGATCACCGGCAGCCGTAGCGCCTTGCTGATCTCGCTGGTGCCGTGCCCGTCCCCGACGACGAGGAGGCGCAGCGTGCCGGGCGGTACGCGGTGCTCGGTGAGGTCCCGCTCGATCGCGCGGGCGGTGGCCCGGGTGGCGGAGAGGTCGGGCAGGTGCGCCCGGGTCACCAGCAGTACCACCGCGGCGGCCCGCAGCAGCGGCCACGGTGGACCGCCCACTGCCAGCCGGCCACAGTCGACGAGCACGTCGTACGGCGGTTCGCCCCGCTCCAGCCCGGTGAAGTAGTCGGCGAAGCGCTGCCAGAGCGGGATCACGCTGCCGGCCTGGGCCGGGTCCACGACGCCGGGCAGCAGCAGCCGCTCGCGGCGGGGCGCGTCCAGGTCGACCAGCTGGGACCAGAACGCGTGCTCCAGGCTGCCGTCCCGCAGCTCACCCACCGCCAGCTCACCGATACCGCGCGGGCCGTCCAGCGCCCCGCCGAGGTAACCGGCGAGGATCGAGCCGCCCGCCGGGTCGCACTCGGCCAGCACGAGCCGCCGGTGCCAGCTCAGCGCGGCGGCGAGCGCGGCGGTGGTGACGCCCGGCGAACCCTTCGCCGAGACCAGGGCGATGATCGCCATCAGGCCGCCTCGGTGAGCACGAGCGCGATCCGGTCGTCGGCGGCGAGCGCCACGACAGCTGGTACGTCCCGTACGGCCAGCGCCAGGTAGACCACCACGTCGCCGTTCTGCGGCGCGGCGGTGTCGATCACGGTGCCCTCGAACCGGGTGCCGCCGCCGCGGGACGCCTCCGAGCCGCCGCCGGTGGCGTTCGAGGGGGTGCTGACCAGCAGCACCTTGTCGCCGGGGTGCAGCTTGCGCGCCGGCACCTGCTCGGGTTCCAGCCCCAGCGCGATCTGCTGCTGACCGGGGCCGAGCAGCGGGGCCTCGGTGAGCTGCGCCGGGGTGAGCAGCGTGCCCGGGGTGAGCCGGACGGCCGCCCGCAACCCCAGCACCTCGTCCATCCGGTCGGCGGGCACCGGCTGGAGTTCCCGCCCGCCGGAGACGCGTACCGGCACCAGGTCGTCGGCGGTCAGTTGGTGCCCCACGTCGACCTGCCGGGCCACTGCGAGGTACGTGCCGGTGGAGCGGACCGAGGTGACCGCGAACGCGGCGCCCAGACCGCCGAGGGCGATCAGCAGGACCGCCAGGCCGAGCAGGCCGGGGCGGACGCGTCGTTGCCGGACCACCTTCGGCGGCGCGACCGGCGCCTCCACCGGGGTTCCGTTGCGGGCTGCCACGACACTCATCGGGTCACCACCTGAAGCTCGTTGATCTGTACCAGGACGACGCCGCTGGACCGGCTCTGGGCGATGACGCCGCTCTCGCCGCCGCCGGACCACTCGACGGTCCAGAACGTCGTGGCGCTCACCTGGTAGGTGCCGGCCTTCGGATAGCCCTGGTCGAGGCCGCAGTCGGGTGAGGTGGAGCCGGCCTTCGGCCCGTCGGCCCGGTAGGGCGTGCCCGGCCCGTCGCAGGTGACGTCGATGTCGTCGGACATGTGCCAGACGATCCGGTCCACCTTCGCGGTGATCTCCACGGTCAGTCCCCGGTCGGAGGCGGACGCGGACAGCGGCCCGAAGTACGCCGCGCCCGGGCTGGCCCACATCCAGACGGGCAGCCCGACCAGGCCGGGGCCCTGGCTGCGCCGGGGCGCCACGGCGGCGCGGGGCGGGAGCAGCGAGATCGAGGCCAGCGCGCGGCGGGCCAATTCCTCCGGGTCCGGCGGCGCGCCGTAGCCGGGCGGCGGCGCGTCGAGAAGCGCCCGGCGCAGGCTGCCGAGGTCGCCACCGTTGCAGGTGAGCTGGTACCACTGCTTGCCGGGAGGGGCCTCGTCCTGCGGCTCTTCGAGCTTGTAGTAGCAGCCGTCGGCGTTGTTGAACCAGCCGAGAATCGGGTGGTAGCAGGGGATGGCCCGGCCGTTCCACTGGCACTTCGGGGTGCTGCCGCCCCCGCCGCCGTTGTCCCCGCCGCCACCCGGCCCACCCGGCCCACCCGGTCCGCCCGGGGTGCCGGGGTCGTCGTCCCAGACGTCGCAGTCGGTCTGTTCCGGCGGGCACGAGCCGCCGGGGTCGGCGGCGCGGGCGGGTGCGCCGGTGAGCGTCAGCAGCGCGGCCAGGCCGGCGGCGAGCAGCAGCCGGCGGAGCGTCCCGGCCCGGGCCGGCCGGGCCGGGACACCCCTTCCTCCCCAGGTCAGCACGGCTGGTCCTGGTGCGCGGCGCCGCCGTTGATCAGCCACCGGCCGTCCGGGTACCGGACCGCCGTGGCGGTGGCCAGGTAGCGCCCGCCGCGCGTGCCGGGCACGGCCTTGCGGTCCTTGGCGTAGACGAGCCGGTAGCCGCTCGCGTCCAGGCAGTCCTGGATCTCGACTGTGGGCGGGCGGGCGGCCAGGTCGACCGACACGACCTCGGGGTCGGAGACCAGTTTCCCGGTACGCATCGCGCCGTGCTCCTTCGCGTCGAGAATCGCCATTCGTACCCGGGTCAGCAGCGGATCAGCCAGAAAACGGGTCAGAGCGGGATGGGACGGATCGCTGCGCGCACTGGCTGCCCGGGACGCGTCGAGATAGCCGGAATAGGCGGCCAGAGCCGCTTTTCCGGCCGCGTTCTCCTCGGCGCTGGAATGGGCGGCGGGTGCGGCGGCGCGGCCGGTCAGCGGACGCGTGACCGCCTCCGGCTCGGTGCCGCAGCCGGCCGAGCCGACCACCAGCACGATGCTGAGCAGGAAGATTTCCCATCGGCGGGATTGCCGTGTGTGCAACGCCGATCCCTCCTCGGTGCCGGCCCGGGGCGATCACGCCGACCCGCTCCGGGCATGCGGAAGCGCGCCCGGAACTGTCACTCCGGGCCCCCGTCGCCGCCACTTGTATTGACCTGTACTGATCGCTGCGGATTCTGTGCCCTGGTGCCTCCGACGCCAATTGATCGGGGGTTGCGTCGTACCCAAGGGGCGAGCATAGGCTCACGTCCGCCGATGCAACAGAGGCAATTCACGTGAACACGGTGAGTGAAGACGGGAGGTGGTGGCCGGTGTGTGTCACCACGATGACGAGCGGGCTTCGGCAGGGCTCCGGGCCGGCTGGTGTGTGCTCACCCGTACGCGCCGCGGCGGTGGCGACGGGCCGCCGGTATGGGTGGGGAGCATGCCGCTCGTCCGATCCGTCCCGCCGGTCCGGCGGGGCTCACGCCACCACTCGTTCGGGCCGTCGCCGCGTCGCACCACCCGTTCCTGTGCGCCTCGGCCGTCACATCCGCGCAAGCGATAAATCACTCTGCGTGCTCCACGATGGAACGCACGGCGACCGGACGGGGGATCCGGCATGACGGCTGAACGGGTGCGGCGTACCGGACCGGTGGCCGATGCCGGCCGTCCGAGCCCCCGGCTGACCGCCGCCCTGACGGTCGTACCCCTGCTCCGGCTGGCGGTGGCGCGCTACGCCGTACCGCCGGGGTGCCCGGACCGGACGGCGTGCGACGGCTGCGGCGCCCCGATCGGGCTGGACCGGCCGCTGCCGGCGCTCGGCCCCGTGGCCCGGTGCCCGGCCTGCCGGGCCCGGGTCGGCGCGCCGCCCGCGGTGGTGGAGGTGGCGTTGCTGCTCGCGGTGGCCGTGCCGGTGTTCGCCGGCGGCGCGCCCGCCGCGCGGCTGGCGCTGGCGTGGTGGCTGGTCTGGGCGGTGCCGATGACGATCGTGGACGCGATGGCGCACCGCCTGCCCGACCGGCTCACCTGGCCGGCCGCCGCCGGCGTGTGGGCGCTGCTCGGGGTGGCCGCGCTGACCGGTCCGGGCGTCGACCCGCTGGTACGCGCCGTCCTGGCCGCTCTGGCGCTCGGCGGCGGCTTCGCCGCGACCACGCTGCTGTTCGGGCGGCGCGGCTTCGGTCTCGGCGACGCCAAGCTGGCACTCGGCGCGGGCGCGCTGCTCGGCTGGTACGGCTGGCCGGTGCTGGTGGCCGGGCTTGTGCTCGCGCTCCTCCTCGCCGGGTCGGCCGGGGTGGCGCTGCTCGCCGCCCGGCGGGTCCGCTGGTCCGGGCACCTGCCGTTCGGTCCGTTCCTGGTGCTCGGCACCGCCGCCACGCTGGTGCTCGTCACCGTGTGATCGGCCACCCGCAGGTGCGGGCGGGTTCGCCACGGGTATCGGAGTCCCAGCCACCTCCCAGCCGGGTCTGGTTCGGTGGCGGTCCAGGCTTCGGACTCGGGAGGGCACGTGCCGCACGGCGACGACGGTTGGCGGATCCGGCGCACGAGCGCGGACCTGGACCGGCTGGGCGAGACCGAGTCCGTCTTCGCGCTCGCCAACGGCTGGGTGGGCTGGCGCGGGACGCTCGACGAGGGCGAGCCCTGCGGCATGCCCGGCAGCTACCTCAACGGGTTCCACGAGCAGCACGAGCTGACCTACCCGGAGAGCGGGTACGCGTTCCCGGAACGCAGCGACACCGTGATCAGCGCGCCGAACGCCGCCCTGATCCGGCTCTGGGTCGACGACGAGCCGCTGGACCTGGGCACCGGCACGATCCGGCGGCACCACCAGGAACTGGACCTGCGCGCGGGGGTGGTCCGCCGGGAGACCGAGTGGGTCTCGCCTGGCGGCCGGGGTGTCCGGATCCGCAGCACCCGCCTGGTCTCGCTGACCCGCCGTCCGGTCGCCGCCGTCGACTGGGCGGTCGAGCCGCTGGACGAGCCGGTCCGGCTGCGGGTCGGCGCCGACCTGCTCGCCAACCAGCGGGTGCCGGAACGCGCCGACGACCCCCGGGCCGCCTCGGTGATCCACGACCCGCTCACCGGCGAGATCCGCCGCGAAGACGGCCTCGACGGGGTGCTCGTGCACCGGACCGGGCGCAGCGGCCAGCGGGTCGCCGTCGCCGTCGCGCACCGGGTCGAAGTGCCCGACGAGATCGCCACCGACACCGAGCTGACCGCCGACCGGTTCCGGCTGGCGCTGTCCGGTCCGGTACGCCCCGGCGAGCGCATCCGGGTCACCCGGTTCGCCGCGTACGAGTGCACGGACGTCGACGGCACCCCGGCCGGTGAGCTGGCCGACCTGGTCGTCGCGGAGGCGGCCGCGGCCCGGGACGACGGGTTCGACGCCCTGCTCACCGAGCAGCGCGCCGCGCTCGACGCGGCGTGGGACACCGCCGACGTCGAGCTGGAGGGCGACCCGGAGCTGCAGCTCGCGGTGCGGTTCTCGGTGTTCCACCTGCTCCAGTCCGGCCGCGCCGACGGCGACCGGACCATCCCGGCCAAGGGGCTGACCGGCAACGGCTACGACGGGCACGTGCTCTGGGACACCGAGGGCTACGTGCTGCCGGTGCTGACGTACCTGGCGCCGGAGCTGGCCCGCTCGGCGCTGCGCTGGCGGCACGCCCACCTGCCCGAGGCCCGCGACCGGGCGGCCGAGCTGCGCCTGACCGGCGCCACCTACCCGTGGCGGACGCTCAGCGGCCGGGAGTGCTCCGGCTACTGGCCGGCCGGCAGCGCGGGCCTGCACGTCAACGCCGACATCGCCGACGCGGTGCTGCGGTACGTGGCGGCCACCGGCGACACCGCGTTCCTCGCCGAGTGCGGCGCCGAGGTGCTGATCGAGACCGCCCGGCTGTGGCACGGCTACGGCCACTTCGACGACGGCGGCGCGTTCCACCTGACCGGCGTCACCGGCCCGGACGAATATTCGGCGCTGGTCGACGACAACGTCTTCACCAACCTGATGGCGCGGCGCAACCTGCGCGGCGCCGCCGACGCCGCCGAGGACTGCCCGGAGGTGGCCGCGCGGCTCGGCGTCGACGCCGCCGAGGTGGCCGGCTGGCGGGCCGCCGCCGACGCCATGTTCGTCCCGTACGACGGCAAGCGCGGTGTGCACGAGCAGTCGGCCGGATTCACCGCGCAGCCGGAGTGGGACTTCGCCGGCACCGGCGAGGACGACTACCCGCTGCTGCTGCACTTCCCCTACCTGGAGCTGTACCGCAAGCAGGTGGTCAAGCAGGCCGACCTGGTGCTGGCCATGCTGCGCTGCCCGGGGGAGTTCACCGCCGAGGAGAAGACGCGCAACGTCGCCTACTACGAGGCCCGGACCGTCCGGGACTCGTCGCTGTCGGCGTCCGCGCAGGCGATCCTCGCCGCCGAGGTCGGGCACCTCGACCTGGCGTACGACCTGTTCGCCGAGACGGCGTTCCAGGACCTCGCCGACCTGGGCGACAAGACCGCCGACGGGCTGCACCTGGCGTCCCTGGCCGGCGCCTGGCTGGTGGTGGCGCAGGGCTTCGGCGGGCTGCGGGACGACCGGGGCGTGCTCGCGTTCGAGCCGCGGCTACCCCGGCCGATCACCCGGCTCGCGTTCCACCTGCGCCGGCACGGGCACCGGCTGCGGGTCACGCTCACCGGGCGGGAGGCCCGCTACGAGCTGCCGGACGCCGGACCTGGTGACGCGGTGGAGCTGTGGCACCACGGCGAACAGCTCCGCGTCACCGGCGACGGGCCGGTCACCCGGCCGATGCCGCCGGTGCCCGACCCCGGTCCCGAGCCGCAGGCCCCGCCCGGCCGCCGTCCCGAACGGCGCGCTCAGGAGGCGGGCGGCGACTGAGCCGGCAGGCCGGACATCCGGGCGACGACCTCCTCCAGCGCCTCGAACGCGTACGCCCAGTTGTGGCACTTGAAGCTGCGCAGCCCGGTGATCGGGGTGCGGCAGTCGGCACAGTGGACACCCGGGATCGCGTCCGGCACCTCCGTGTTCACGTACTTGCGCTCGCCGAGGATCACCCGCGCGATCATCGTGTGGTCGTGTACGCCGTGCAGCGCGGACGCGACGATGTCGTACCAGGTGACCCGCCGCCCGCACTTCGGGCAGTCCGGCTCGTCGCCGCTGACCCACAGCGGCGCGCCGATGCTGCGCGCCGGCATGTTCAGCAGCTTCTCCAGCCGTCGCACGTCCGCCTCCGGGGTGGTCCACCGGTGCCGCCCGGGCAGCGACGCGGGCGAGTCGTAGACGGCGCGGAACACCACCGGCTCGACCTCCACTGTCTCCCGTCCACCTGTCATCGGTACCTCCTCGCGCCGGCGTGTCCCACCGTCGTACCAGGTGGACGGCGGGATCGGCCGGACCACCGACACGACGGGTCAGCGGTGTGTCGCCCAGAGTGCTACACATCGAGGCGTGACGGAGGCTGAGAACCGACCCAATGTCGCCCGGATGTACGACTACTACCTCGGCGGCTGCCACAACTTCGCGGCCGACCGCGCCGCCGCCGAGGAGGTCCTGAAGATCTTCCCGGACACCGGCGTCGCCGCGCAGAGCAACCGCGCGTTCCTGCGCCGGGTCGTGCGCTGGGCGGCCGGGCAGGGCGTACGCCAGTTCCTCGACATCGGCGCCGGCCTGCCCACCCAGGGCAACGTGCACGAGGTGGTCCGCGCCGTACGCCCCGACGCCCGGGTGGCCTACGTCGACCATGACGAGGTCGCCGTCGCGTACGCCCGGCGGTTGCTCCCCACCGACGGCCGCACCGTCGTGCTCCAGGGCGACCTGCGGCGTCCCGGCGACCTGCTGGCCGACCCGACGCTGCGGGACACCATCGACCTGAGCGAGCCGGTCGCGGTGCTGCTGCTCGCGGTGCTGCACTTCGTGCCGGACGCCGACGACCCGTACGCGGCGGTGGCGACGCTGCGCGACGCCACAGTCCCGGGCAGCGTGCTCGCGCTGTCCCACCTCACCCTGGACGGCCTGCCGACGCTGCCCACCGAGCAGGGCACAGCGATCTACCGCCGCAGCAGTTCCCCGCTCGTGCCCCGCACCCGCGACGAGGTGGCCCGGTTCCTCGACGGGTACGAGCTGGTCGAGCCGGGCCTGGTCAAGGTGGCGGACTGGCGGCCCGACGGCGAGCCGCAGGCGGCGGTGTCGCACGGCTACGGCGGGGTGGGCGTCCGCCGCTGAGCGCGGTCAGTCCAGGCCGCCGTGCGCGGCCCAGAGCGCGGCGGCGCGGTCGGCCGCCGCGGCCACGAGCGCGGCCAGCTCCGGCCGGTCGGGCACCCGGAACGACACGTACGCGCCGCGTCCACCGGCAGTGGGCCGGCCGTACGCCTTCGCGGCGAGGCGCCCGTCCGGCAGCAGCCGGATGTTGAGCGTGGTCAGCGTGAACTCCTCGCCGCGCCGGGTGTCGGTCCAGCGCAACTCCTCCGGCACTGTGACGTTGATGGCGAGGGCGCTGACGTCGGGGGAGGCGGCGCTGCTCATCCGGCGATCGTCGCACGGTCCGCCCGCTGTGCCCTCCCGCCGTGCCTTTCCGCCGGTCACCGGCGCAGCGTCGTCTCGCGGGTCATGTGGGACAGCTTCTCCGGGTTGCGCACCGCGTAGAGGCCGCTGATCCGGCCGTCGTCGAGGCGTACCGCGACCACCGTGTCCAGCTCGCCGTCGAGGCGTACCAGCAGCGCCGGGTAGCCGTTGACCTGCACCGGTTCCATCGACGCCACGGCGGCGATCCGGCGCCAGCCGCCCGCGAGCAGGCGGGCCACCTTGTCGCCGCCGGTGACCGGGCGGGCGATCGCCTGCTTGATCCCGCCGCCGTCGCCGACCAGCACGGCGTCCGCGGCCAGGACGCGGAGCAGCCCGTCCAGGTCGCCGGTCTCGACCGCCCGCCGGAACGCGTCGAGCGCGTCGCGGGCCTCGGCCGCCGGGACGGTACGCCGGGGGCGGCGCGCCGCGACGTGGGCCCGCGCCCGGTGCGCGATCTGCCGCACGGCGACCGGGGTCCGCTCGACCGTCTCGGCGATCTCGTCGTAGCCGACGTCGAACACCTCCCGCAGCACGAACACGGCCCGCTCGGTCGGCGTGAGCGTCTCCAGCACCAGCAGCATCGCCATCGACACGCTCTCCGCAAGCGTCACGTCGTCTGCGACGTCGGGCGCGGTGAGCAGCGGTTCGGGCAGCCACGAGCCGACGTACGACTCCTTGCGCCGCCCCAGCGTGCGCAGCCGGGACAGCGCCTGCCGGGTGGCGATCCGGACCAGGTAGGCGCGCCGGTCCCGGACCGCCTCCAGGTCGACGCCGGCCCAGCGCAGCCAGGTCTCCTGCACCACGTCCTCCGCGTCGGCCGCCGAGCCGAGCATCTCGTACGCGACGGTGAAGAGCAGGTTCCGGTGCGCGAGGAAGTCCTCGGTGGCGCGGTCCGCCATGACTGGCTCCTTCGCTGCTCGGTTGCGTTCCCCACCAGACGCCGGCCGCTGTCGCCGTGTGACAGCCGGTCGCTGTGGTGGTCCTCACCCGGTGCCGCCGTCACGCCGGGGCGGTCCCCGGCATCTCGTGTTCGTCCGACGTCCACCCCAGCAGAGAGGGCGCAACCATGCAGACCCGATTCAACCTGTTCGAGAACCCGGTCTCGGCGACGTTCATGAAGCGCTTCGCCGGTGCGGGCCTGATGATCCACCAGTCGTCGCTGCCCCGCACCGTCCAGGAGCTGGTGTCGCTGCGGGCCAGCCAGATCAACGGCTGCGGCTGGTGCATCGACATGCACACCAAGGAGGCGGTGGCCGGGGGCGAGAGCGCGGTCCGGCTGAACCTGGTCGCCGCCTGGCGCGAGTCGACTGTGTTCACCGAGGCCGAGTGCGCGGCGCTGGCGTTCGCCGAGGAGGGCACCCGGCTCGCCGACGCCCACCAGGGCGTGTCCGACGAGACGTGGGAGCAGGTGCGCAAGCACTACGACGACGACCAGATCGCCGCGCTGGTCTGCCTGCTCGGGCTGATCAACGCGGCGAACCGGTTCGCGGTGCTCGTGCACCAGCGCGGCGGCTCGTACGAGCCCGGGATGTTCGCGGCGGCCATGGGCTGAGCGCCACCGTCACCGCAGGTTCCAGAAGAAGGACCGGACGTCGTCGACGAACAGCTCCGGCACCTCCAGCGCGGCGAAGTGACCACCCCGGTCGAACTCGCTCCACTGCCGGATCGTGTACGTCAGCTCGGCGATCGGCCGCACGGACCGGGTGATGTCGTGCGCGAACACGGCGACCCCGAGCGGGGGCGGGCAGGGCGCGGGCGGGCCACCGAACGCGCTCTCCCGCACCAGCCGCGCGGACGAGGCGGCAGTGCCGGTGAACCAGTAGACCGAGACGTCGGTGAGGATGCGATCCACGCTGACGGCCGATTCCGGGTCGGTCCACTCGGTGAACTTCTCCGCGATCCACGCGAGCTGCCCGACTGGTGAGTCGTTGAGCGCGTACGACACGGTCTGCGGCCGGCTGGCGTAGAGCACCTGATGAGGGTGCCGTTGCGTCTTGAGCCGCATGATGCGGGCGAGCCGGTCCCGGTCCTCGCCTGACAGTCCGGCTTCCCCGGTCCAGCCGGGTGGCGGGGGCGTGGGCAGGTAGTTGAGGTGTACGCCGACGACGTGCTCCGGGTCGATGCCGCCGAGCCGGGTGGAGATGACCGAGCCCCAGTCGCCGCCCTGTGCGCCGTACCGCCGGTAGCCGAGCCGGCGCATCAGCTCGGCCCAGGCGCGGGCGACGCGGTCGACGTCCCAGCCGCGCTTCCGGGTCGGCCCGGAGAAGCCGAACCCGGGGATCGACGGTACGACCAGGTGGAACTGTTCGGACAGCGGGCCGATCACGTCGAGGAACTCCACGACCGAGCCGGGCCAGCCGTGGGTGAGGATCAGCGGCAGCGCGTCCGGGTCGGCGGAGCGTACGTGCAGGAAGTGGATGTTCTGCCCGTCGATTGTGGTGGTGAACTGCGGATACCGGTTCAGCTCGGCCTCGGCCTCCCGCCAGTCGTACGCGGTGCGCCAGTGCTCGGCCAGCTCGCGTACCCGGGTCAGCGGGATGCCGTAGTCCCACCCGGCGTCCGGTAGTTCGTCGGGCCAGCGGGTGCGGGCCAGGCGGTCGGCCAGGTCGTCGAGGTCGGCCTGGGGGACGTGGATACGGAACGGCTCGATCACTGTCGCTCTCCGATCGTTGGTCACACTAACGTTGGTGCGACCAACGGTATCGCAGATCGTTGGGGACGCCAACGGTTTCGGTTAGGCTGGGTTCGTGGACAACCCGGAGCCGGATCTCGTACCGACCTGCCTGGCCGGCCTGCCGAGCTGGCTCATCACCCGGACCGCCGTACGCGCCGGGCGGCTGGTGAGCGACGGGCTCGCGGCTGTCGACGCGCGCGGCTACCACTTCCGGCTGCTCGCCACGCTCGACGAGTTCGGGCCGGCCAGTCAGGCGGCGCTCGGCCGGCGCAGCGGCATCCACGTCAGTGACGTGGTGGCCGCACTCAACGAACTCGCCGAGCGGGAGTTCGTCACCCGCAGCCCGGACCCGGCCGACCGGCGGCGCAACGTCGTCACCATCACCGCAGCCGGGCGGCGGCAGTTGCGGCGGCTGGAGAAGCGACTCGCCGCCGTGCAGGACGAGCTGCTCGCGCCGCTGTCACCGGACGAGCGCGCGGACCTGACCCGGCTGCTGTCACGGGTGCTCGCCCACCACAACCGCCCGCCCGCCTGACGGCTGCCCTCGGGCACCGTCCTCATTCACCGCCTACCATTATCGTTCTCGATAGTGATAACGTCTGCGGCGTGACGATGTCGATGGAGCGGTGGGCGGAGATCGCGCTGCACCCGGTGCGGATCCGCATCCTGCGCGCGGTCGCCGGTGCCCGGGTGACCACGCACGACCTGGTCGAGCTGCTGCCCGACGTCCCGCAGGCCACCCTCTACCGGCACCTGGCGACGCTCGTGAAGACCGGGATGCTCGACGTGGTGCAGGAGCGCAAGGTCCGCGGGGCCGTCGAGCGGGTGTACGCACTGCCCGCGCACGGCGCGGCGCTGGACCCCGCAGCACTGGCGACGGCGACGCCGGAGGACCACGCGCGCTACTTCACCGCGTTCGTGTCGAGTCTGCTGTCGGAGTTCTCCCGTTACCTCGCCCGGGAGTCCGTCGACTTCGTCGCCGACGGCGTCGGATACCAGCAGCTCGTCCTGCACCTGACCGACGCGGAACTGCACGAGTTCGCGGCCGGGCTCAACGCGCTGGTCGGCCCGTTGCTCGCCAGAGGGCCCGGCGGCGGACGGACCCCCCGGCTGCTGGCGACCGTCCTCATGCCCGCCGACCGCCCGGCGACCCCCGGCGACACGCACACGTCAGCGCACGACTCCGACACGACGAAGGGCGACGACTGATGGCATCGGTAACGCTTGACCGCGACGTGATCGACATCCGGTTCACCGGATGGGAACGAATGTGGGTCGGCCGGGAGCGGTTCGCGCTACGCCTGGCCGCCGTGCGGCACGCCGCACCGGTGGACGAGCCGATCCGGCTGGCGCGTGGCGCCCGGCGCGGGTACGCGGTGTCCGGCTTCGCCAAGGTCGGCGTCTGGGGCATCTTCGGCGGTCCCCGGCAGCTCGTGGCGGCCCGGCGCGGCAAGCCCGGTCTGCACCTGGTGCTGGACCGCGCGGCGGCCGGCGGGGAGTTCGACGAGGTCGTCGTCTCCGACCCGGCCGCGTCGCGCCTCGCCGAAACGATCGGGCGTGCGACGAGGAGCCGGCCATGACCGGCGACCACCTGTCGATCGAGGCGTCGGGCCTGACCAAACGCTACGGCGACGTCACCGCCGTACACGATCTGACCTTCACCGTGCGGCCCGGCGCGGTCACCGGCTTCCTCGGCCCGAACGGCGCCGGCAAGACCACCACGCTGCGCATGCTGACCGGACTGGTGACGCCGACCAGCGGCGCCGCCACGATCGGCGGACAGCCCTACGGCCGGCTGACCCAGCCGTCGCGGACCGTCGGCGCCGTGTTCGACGGCAACGCGTTCCACCCCGGCCACACCGCCCGTGACCACCTGCGCCTCTACGCCGCGATGGCCGGCTGCCCGGACAGCCGCGTCGCGGAGCTGCTGGACCTGCTCGGCCTCGCGCACGCCGCCGACCGTCGTACCCGGGGGTTCTCCACCGGCATGCGCCAACGGCTCAGCCTCGCTACGGCGCTGCTCGGCGATCCTCGCGTCCTGCTGCTCGACGAACCGTCGAACGGCCTGGACCCGGAAGGCATGTCGTGGCTGCGCGGCCTGCTGCGCCGGCTCGCCGACGAGGGCCGCACAGTGCTGGTCTCCAGCCACGTCCTGCACGAGGTCCAGCAGGTGGTGGACGACGTGGTGGTGATCCGGCGCGGCGAACTCGTCGCCGCCGGGCCGTGGTCCCGGCTCACCGGCCCGCCGACGGTGCTCGTCACCTCGCCGGACGCGGACGCCCTGGCCACCGCGCTGACGGCCGCCGCCGGGTCCGTCGAGGCCGCCGGGCCCGGCCGCCTGCGGGTACGCGGACTGGACGCGCCACGCGTCGCCGACCTGGCCGCGGACCACCGTCTGCGGATCCACGAGCTGGTCACCGAGACCACAAGCCTCGAACAGCTCTTCCTCGACCTGACCACCGACCCGGCGGAGGCCCGATGAACCTGCTCAGAGCGGAACTACGCCGGGTGCTGGCGACCCGGATGTGGGGCGGGCTGCTGCTCACCGCCGTCGCGCTCGGCGGCGGCCTGGTCGGGCTGATGGCGCTCGTCGGACCGGAGAACTTCGACCCGCCGATGCCCGGACTGCACACCGAGGAGGGCCTGCGGTCGATCCTCGGCATCCTCGGCTTCACCGCCTTCGTGCCGGCCGCCGCCGGCGCCCTCGCGGCCACGTCGGAATACCGGCACGGCACCGCCGCCGTCACGTTCCTGTTCGCGCCGCGCCGAGGGCGGGTGCTCGCCGCCAAACTCGCCACCCACGCGATCGTCGGCCTCGGCTACGGGATCGCGCTGGCCGGCTCCGCCGGGGCGGCCCTGTTCGCGGTCGCCGCCGTGCGTGGCGTGTCGCTGGGCCTGCCCGCTCCCACGGTGCTGGCGCTGCTCGCCCGCATCGGCGTCGCGATGGCGGTCTACCTGCTCGTCGGCACCGGCGTGGGCGCCCTGCTCCGCAACCAGATCGCGGCCGTGTGCGTGGTCGTCGGCTACCTGTACCTGGCCGAGCCCGTCCTGATGATGATCCCCGGCGTCAACGCGCTCTACCCGCTCCTGCCCGGCGGCGCCACCGCCGCACTCACCGACTTCACGTACGTCGCCGACGCGATGTCCGCGCAGCTCGGCAGCGACGCCGTCGCACTCCTGCCACCGGCGGCCGGCGCGCTGCTGCTGACCGGGTACGCGATCGCCGCCGCCGCGATCGCCGTTGTCGTCCCGATGCGCCGCGACATCACCTGAGCGTCGCCGATTCGTCGCCGTCCGGCGTATCAGGGCTGGCGCCGGCCGAAGACGATTCGTACTCTGGTCATCCGACGTCCGGGGTCGACGGTGGGGGAGGGTCGACGCTGCATGGACCCGGTCCTCGCCGGTCTGCCTACCGACCGCGTCGTCGCTCTGCTAGGCGCGGACGCCGACGCGGTCGCCATGATGGTCGCCCGCGACCACGCGGAGCTGGCCGCCGTCGTGCACCGCCCGGTCTCGGCGTGCACCATGCCCGTGGACTTCGTGCACGCCGTGCTGGACCGGCTCGAACGGGTCGCCGTCGAGCTGCTGCCGGCCTGGCTGCCCGAGGCCGCGCACGATGTCCGCCCGGACACCTCCGGACTCGCCGCCGTGCGAGCCGCGGCCGCCGCACGCTCGCGCCGTGACCGCTACCCCGGTTCGTTCCTGTCCGACCTGGCCGTCTTCGCGGTGACCGGGCGACGGTCCGGCGCCACGACGCTCCCGCTGCGCGGCCAGGCCGCCGCGTTGGCGCGTCTCGTCGCCGGCGCATTCGGCAGACGGAAAGTGGTGCTGCTCGCCGAGCCGGCCCACGGTGACGGCGCGGTGATGGCGGCCGGGGCCGCGTGGCTCGTGCAGCACGGTGGCCCGGCGGTCTGGCTGGCCGGAGCCGGTGCGGTCGGGCTGGACGGACTTCCGGCTTTTCGCGTCGCACCGCCGGCAGCGCCCGTCGGCCAGGCGCCGGTGGCGGGCCGGCCGCACCCGGGCAGCGACGCCGAGAAGAGGCTGGAGGCGGCGCTCGCGGCCCAGAGCTGGGCGGCCGGACGGAGATGGAACCAGAGCTACCAGTCGCACCGCCTGGCCGCGCCGGTGCGGCTGGATCTACTGTGGCCGGACGAGCGGTGCGTGGTGGAGATCGACGGTCCGGAGCACTGCCGCCCGGTTCGCTTCGAGGCCGACCGGCAACGCGACGTCCAACTGCAACTGGACGGCTACGCCGTCCTGCGCTTCACGAACGCCCGAGTAATCCACGACGTCGGCACCGTGGTCCAGCAGATCGGCACTTATCTGCGGGCACGTCGCCGAGACCTGGCGGAAGGACGGCATCATGGCCGGCGATGACCTGACCGCATCCGAGAGCGCGATCCTCGTCGTGCTCATGGCCGAGGCGCGGGAGGTGCTGAACACCGAACTCCGCGACCGTTACGGGCTGGACGTACGCAAGCCGCAGCGCGACAAGCTCACCCGCCTGCACTACGTCGCCAGCCGCAAGAGCGGCTCGACGTACGCCCTGCAACTGGACGACAAGGGCTGGGTACGGATGCAGAGCGACCTCGACTTCACGCTGCGGGGAGCGAGCGCGCTCGGCGCCGCGCTCACCGCGATGCAGGCGCACCTGCGCGATCGTGTCCTGGCCCGCAGCGGCTGTGCGACGCTCGCCGAACTCTTCGCGCTCACCGACGTGCGCGGCCCGGCCCCGGCACCGGCTCCCGAAGTGTCCGGGGCGCTGGAGGCACGTGTCGTCGCCGCGTACCGGGCGCTCGCCGAAGAGCCCGGCGCCTGGGTGAGCCTGCGGCGCCTGCGACCGTTCTTCGCCGATCTGCCCCGCGACGACCTGGACGCGGCGCTGCGGCAGCTCAGCCGGTCCGAGGGCGTCACCATCGCGCCGGAGTCGAACCAGAAGACGCTCACCGAGGCGGACACCGCTGCCGCGCTCCGCCTCGGCGGGCAGGAGAACCATCTGCTGGCGATCGGCGTGTGATGAACGAGGCGGAACGGAACGCGTTGGCCGCCCTGCGGTTCGACTGGGCGCCGGTGCCCGACGACGTGTGGCGGCCGTTGCCCTTCCACGTCGAGGGACTGCACGTCCCGGTCCTCCGGGACGTGCTCGCCGGGGTGGACGAGGCCGCGTCGAACCCGCACGGCAGCCCGCTCGGCCTGGTCGTCCAGGGTCAGCGCGGCTCCGGCAAGACCCACCTGCTGGGTGTGATCCGCCAGCAGGTGCAGGAGCGTGACGGCTACTTCTTCCTGGTCGGTCTGCTCGACGCCGGTAGCTTCTGGGACGGCGTGCTCGCCGCGATGCTCGACGGCTTGTCCCGGCCGGTGCCCGGCAGGCGCGAGACGCAGCTCAAACTGCTGCTGCGGCGCCTGTCCGCCCTGGTCGGGGCACCCCGGACGGCGCGCCGGGCCGTCATGGGCGACACCGAGCTGACCCGAGCGGCGCTCGATGCATTCCTGGAAGGGCTGGGCGCCTTCGACAGGCATGCCGCCCGCACCTGCCAGGAGACGGCACGCGCGCTAGCGCTCAGCGCCTCCGAGGACATCTCCCACCGCGACATCGCGGAGAACTACTTCCTCTCGGGCGAGGAGGTGGCCGCCGGGGAACGCGCGGCCTGGGGCATGCGCCGCGTTCCGCGCCCTGCCCAGCAGATCGTGCAGGACCTGTCCTGGCTTCTCGCCCTCACCGGCCCGTCGGTGGTGGCGATCGACCAGATCGACACGCTCATCGCCCAATTGGCGATCCAGAGCGATCCCGCCCTGGCCGGTGCCGCTGCGATGAGCCCGGAGCAGGCGCTGATGCTGGCCCGGATGGCGGACGGCCTGATGGCGTTACGGCAGACGACCCGGCGCACGCTCACCGTCCTGGCCTGCATTCCGAACTCGTGGACCATCATCAAGTCCACCGCCGCCGACACCGTCGCAGACCGGTTCCGGGAGACGCCGCCGCTGCGCCGCATCGACGACGCCGACGTGGCCCGGGCGATCATCGAGAAGCGGTTCACCCTCCGCTACCAGGAGGCGGGGTTCGTCCCGCCGTACCCGTCGTGGCCGGTGTCCCCGCGCGCCTTCGCCGGGGCCGGTGCGTTCACCCCGCGTCAGCTGCTCATCGAGATCGACAAGCACATCCGCGAATGCCTCGCCGACGACGAGGTCCGGGAGATGACGAGCCTCGGCGAGCCGCCCATCGCGGAACCCCGGGCTCCCCGGCCCGCCCCGGTGACCGCCACCGGCGAGGAGATGGACCGCTACGACGCCCGGTTCGCCGAGCTGCGGGAGGCCGCCGACGTCACCGGCCCGCTGCGCCGCACATCCGAGGACGCGGCGATGCCGCCGCTGCTCGCCGCCGGGCTCACCGCCTGGATCCTGGAGCGGGGCGACGCGGGCGAGGCGTTCAGCGTCGACCCGCCCCCGAGCACCGACCCGCCGCTGCACGCCCGGCTGCGGCTCACGCTCGACGAGCGCACCGAGGACCAGGTGCACTGGTGTTTCCGGGCGATCGGCGACGACCACCACGGCAACGCCGCGCTGGCCCGGCTCCGCAAGGCGTCAGTGGCCGCCGCCTTCGACACAGGCTCCGGCAGGCGCAAGCTGTTCCTGCTGCGCAACCGCGCCTGGTCGACCAGCGCGGCCACCAGCAAGGCGGTGGGGGCGTTCACCGCGGCGGGCGGCCAGACGCTCGGCGTCGACGAGGAGGACCTGCGAGTCCTCTCCGCGCTGCGGGTCATGCTCGCCGAGGCCACCATGGACCTGCAGGGCTGGCTGGCCGAGCGCCGGCCGACCCGGGAGCTGAAGTTCCTCCAGCACGCCCTGGCCGACGTGGACCGGTGGGGCCCCGACGCCCGGCCGTTGCCGGAACCCGCCGAGCCCCCGCCAGCCGCTGCCGTCACCGGCCCGGCCGATCCCTCCTTCGTCGTCGGGCACGGGTACGACGACGGGACGCCCGTGCGGCTGGGGTTGGAGGCGTTGCGCAAGCACACCACGATCTTCGCCGGGTCCGGCTCCGGTAAGACCGTCCTCATCCGCCGCATCGTCGAGGAGTGCGCGCTGGCGGGCATCTCCGCCATCGTGCTCGACCCGAACAACGACCTCGCACGGCTCGGCGAGGGATGGCCCGAGCCGCCCGCACAGTGGCGCCCCGGCGACGCGGACCGGGCCCGCGACTACCTCACCCACACCGACGTCGTCGTCTGGACGCCCCGCCGCAACTCGGGTCGCCCGCTGAGCTTCCAGCCGCTGCCCGACTTCACCGGCGTACGCGACGACCCGGACGAGTTCGGCGAGGCCGTCGAGGCCGCCGTCGCGTCCCTCGCGCCACGCGCCATGCTCACCGGCCGGGCCACCCGGGCTCATCTGGGGCTGGCCGTGCTGCGCAAGGCGGTCGAGCACTACGGACGGCGCGGCGGCTCCCGCCTGCAGGGCCTCATCGACACGCTCGCCGACCTGCCGGACGGAATCATCGACCTGGACGACGCCGACAAGATCGGCCTCAGCCTGGCGCAGACCCTGACCGCAGCCATGGTGAACGACCCGCTGTTCGGCGGCGAGGGCACACCGATGGACCCCGGCGTGCTCCTCACCCCCGCCCCCGGCAAACGGGCCCGCGTCTCGGTGGTCAGCCTGGTGGGTCTGCCGTCCGACGACGTACGGCAGAGTTTCGTCAACCAGCTCCAGATGGCCCTGTTCGCCTGGATCAAGAAGAACCCGGCCGGAGACCGGCCGCTGCTCGGGCTGCTCATCATGGACGAGGCGCAGACGTTCGCCCCGTCCGGCGCGATGACCGCGTGTACCCAGAGCACACTGGCGCTCGCCGCTCAGGCCCGCAAGTACGGCCTCGGTCTGATCTTCGCCACCCAGGCGCCGAAGGGCCTGCACAACCGCATCCCGGGCAATGCGGCGACCCAGCTCTACGGCCTGATGAACAGCCCGATCCAGATCGAGGCGGCCCGGGAGATGGCCCGGGCCAAGGGCGGCGACGTGCCGGACATCTCCCGCCTCACCGTGGGCGAGTTCTACCTCGCCGCCGAGGGCGCCGCACCCCGCAAGATCCGCACCCCGCTGTCGCTCACCCACCATCCGCGCAGCCCGCTCACCGTCGAGGAGGTGCTGGACCGGGCGCGCGGCGGTCAGGGGCGCAGCACGTAGCGTCCGCGTACCCCGCCCTCGGCCACCGCCCGGTGCGCGTCCGCCACCCGGTCCAGCGGCAGGACCGCGTGCACCCGGGCCGGCAGCTCACCGGCTGCGGTGCGGGCGAGCAGGTCGGGCAGGCGTGCCCCGTCGGCGTGCACCTCGACCGCGCGCACCGTGACACCGCGTTCGGCGGGCGGGTGGGTGTTCGGCCGTACGCCGACGAACACGCCGCCGTCGCCTACCAGCGCGAGCGCCTGGTCCTGCCATCCGGCGGCGTCGGCGACAGCGTCCCAGCCCGGCTCGGCCGCCGTGATGAAGTCGGCCCCGAGTCCGCGGACGAACTTCTCGTCCCCGGCCCGCGCCAGGCCGGTCACCCGCCATCCCCGGTCCCGGGCGAGCGGCACGACGTAGCCGCCCACCGCGCCGGCCGCGCCGGTGACGAGCAGCCGACCGTCGGCGGGAGGGTCGCCGAGCAGGTCGACGATCTGCGCCGCGGTCTGGCCGTTGAGCGGCACCGTCGCCGCCGCCACCAGATCCAGATCATCGGGTACGACGGCGACGTCGGCCGCGGCTACGACGAGCTGCTCGGCGTACGTGCCGAAGTCGCGGTCGAACCCGCCGACCAGCCCGGCGACCCGGGTGCCCACGGCGAGGTCGACGCCCGGCCCGGCCGCGGCGACGACACCGGCGAAGTCCCAGCCCAGGCCGGTGTGGTGCGGCTGGTGGATGAGCCCCAGCGAGTGGAAGAAGCCGCCGACGACCCCGAGGTCGGCCGGGTTGACCGGTGCCGCCGCGACGTCCACCCGGACCTCGCCGGGCCCCGGCTCGCGCTCCGGAACGTCGATGATCTCGATCGTGTCCGGTCCGCCCGGAGTGCGGACGACGGCGGCGCGGAAGGTACGCGTACCCATGATGGTGTCTCCTTGTTCTTGAGGAATGCCCTGCTCCACGATGGAGGGGTAACTTTCTTTCGGGAAGTACGCACTTCGGAGTGCGTTGGGTACCCCCGGGTAGGAGGAGGTGCGGACGATGCCGACGCAGACGGCGGCGGAGAAGCGGGCGCAGGCGCGTGAGGAGTACGACGCGTTCCTCGCCGGCTGCCCGAGCCGGCAACTCCTGGACCGGATCTCCGACAAGTGGGTGGCGCTGATCCTGGCCGCGCTCGGCCGCGACGGCCCGGACCGCAACGCGGAGCCGCAGGTCATGCGCTACTCCGAGCTGTCCCGGCGGCTGGCCGGGGTCAGCCAGAAGATGCTCACCCAGACGTTGCGGTCCCTGGAACGCGACGGCCTGGTCACCCGCACCGTGACGCCGAGCGTGCCGGTCACAGTCACCTACGAGCTGACCGACCTCGGTCAGTCGCTGCACCGGCTGATGTACGGCATGAAGCTGTGGGCCGAGGCGCACATGGACGAGGTGCACGCCAACCGCGAGCGGTACGACGCCGCCGATCGCTGAGCGGCCGGGCCGGGATTCTCCGAAACTTTCGGTCCGCGTCCCGGTTCTCGTTGCGCTTCGCTCTCATGGTCATGCATGGACTCCCGCGCTGATCAGCCGGTTGAGTCCATGTTCGCGTTGACATCGACATTGACCGATCGTGCCGTCGCGGATATCTTCCCAGGGAAGTTACCGGTACATCTTCGAAAAGTTTCAGGGCAGTGACGCGGGGAGTGAGCGCACCGCCGGCTCTCATCCGCGTCCAGCCGGGCATCGCCAGCGCATCATCGTCCGATATGCAGAGGAGTGTCATGAAACATCTACCGAGGCGCAGTCACCGGGTGGTGCTGGCCGCCGTCACCAGCGCGCTGGCACTGGCCGGTGCCGCGCTCGTGGTGCCCAGCCTGGCCCAGGCGGCGGCGAGCACGCTCGGCGCCGCCGCGGCACAGTCGGGCCGGTACTTCGGCACCGCCATCGCGGCGAGCCGGCTGGGCGACTCCACCTACAGCACCATCGCGGCCCGTGAGTTCAACATGATCACGGCCGAGAACGAGATGAAGCCGGACGCGCTCCAGCCCAACCAGGGCCAGTTCAACTTCTCCTCCGGCGACCAGATCTACAACTGGGCGACTCAGCGTGGCCTCCAGGTCCGCGGCCACACGCTGGCGTGGCACGCCCAGCAGCCGGCCTGGATGCAGCGCCTGAGCGGCAGTTCGCTGCGCACCGCCATGATCAACCACATCAACGGCGTGATGGCCCACTACCGGGGCAAGCTCGCCGCGTGGGACGTGGTGAACGAGGCGTTCAACGAGGACGGCAGTCGCCGCCAGTCGAACCTTCAGGGCACCGGCAACGACTGGATCGAGGTGGCGTTCCGTACGGCTCGGGCGGCGGATCCGTCGGTGAAGCTCTGCTACAACGACTACAACATCGAGAACTGGTCGTACGGCAAGACGCAGGGCGTCTACAACATGATCCGGGACTTCAAGTCCCGCGGTGTGCCGATCGACTGCGTCGGGTTGCAGACCCACTTCACCGGCGGCAGCTCGCTGCCGGGCAACTTCCAGACCACGCTGTCGAGCTTCGCCGCGCTCGGCGTCGACGTGGCGCTGACCGAGGTCGACGTCACCAACTCGTCGACCAGCCAGTACGCGGGTCTGACGCAGGCGTGTCTGAACGTGCCGCGCTGCATCGGCATCACGGTGTGGGGCGTGCGCGACAGCGACTCGTGGCGTTCCAACGAGAACCCGCTGCTGTTCGACGGCGGCGGCAACAAGAAGGCCGCGTACACCTCGGTCCTCAACGTCCTCAACTCCGCGTCGCCCAACCCCACGCCGACCGGGACCGCGTCGCCGACCGCCGGACCGACCCCGACCGCCGGGCCGACCACGCCGCCGCCGACCAACGGCGCGAGCCGGATCGTCGGCAACCAGTCCGGCCGGTGCATCGACGTACCCAACTCTTCGCAGAGCAACGGCACTCGGGTGCAGCTCTACGACTGCCACGGCCTGACCAACCAGCGGTGGACGTACACCTCCAGCCGGCAGCTGACCGTGTACGGCTCGATGTGCCTGGACGCCGCTGGCTCCGGCAACGGCTCCGCCGTCCAGATCTACAGCTGCAACGGGCAGACGAACCAGCAGTGGAACGTCAACTCCAACGGCACCATCACCGGAGTCCAGTCCGGCCGCTGCCTCGACGTCTGGGGCACCGGCAACGGCCAGCAGGTGCAGATCTACGACTGCAACGGCCAGGCCAACCAGCGGTTCCAGCTCGTCGCGACGAGCTGACCTCCTCGTACGGAAGGCGCGCGACGGGCGGGCCCGGTGTGGACGCGAACACCGGGTCCGCCCGTCGCGTCTCTGCGATCGCGACCCGAGTCCACGCAGGATGAGAACTAGGCTGGATCGAATTGTGTGGGACAGCCGGCGCGCGGGGGGAGCGGAGACGGCAATGATGATCGTGATCTTCGACGCCGACCGGGAGTGGTACATCCAGGGCCGCGTCTACGCGGACATCGTCAGGGCGGTGCCCGCCGGGATGCTTCAGGACGACGACCTGGACATGTATCTGTGGCCCGCCCGGTCGATGAGCCTGCTGAGGCTGCCGCGCCTGGAACCGGACCGAGCCGAGCGAATCGCCGCCGCGCTCACCGAGGGTGTGGCTCGCTGCCTACGGACGATCGACCCGAGCGACACCGAGCTCGTCGAGTTCTACGAAGGTCTGCTGGATGTCGCCGCTCGGCACGGCTGATCCGTACCTGTCAGGGGACGAGCAACTCGGTGCGGTACTCGGCCGCCAGCGCGCGCGAGGCCCTTCGTCACGGATGGGGCAGGTGCGCGGCGTCCGGCCGTACCCCTGTGGTTTCGGTGGGACCGTCATGCCGGTCGGCGGGCGACCACCGCCAGGGCCATGCCGAAGAACCTCAACGGCGATCGCTCGACCGCGTCGGTCACCGGCCGGATACGACGCCCGAAATGGGACCGGTCGAACGGCGGCATGATGTAGTCCACCGCTACCGGCTCCAGCCCGGCCCGCCGGAGCTGCGCGGACAAGCCACGGGCGGTGAAGCAACGGGCATCGGCCAGCCGCCGGTGCAGCGGCACGATCCACGGCAGGAACGGACCCCGCGCTGGCCGGTAACGCTTACCGCGGATCAGGAACCCGTGCGTCTCGAACGGAAACCACCGGTTGGGCGTCGTCAGCGCGAAGCAGCCGCCGGGCACGAGCACGCGACGGACCTGCCGCAGGGCGGCATCGAGGTCGTCGATGTGCTCCACCACCTCGATGGCGGTGACCAGGTCGAAGCTCTCGTCCGGGTAGTCCAGCTCGGTAGCCGACAACTCCCGCACGTTGATCTTCTGGGCCGCCGCCGGATCGCCGGCCAGCCGCTCCCGGAACAGCTCCAGCCGATCCTGCTGGATGTCCACGGCCTCGATCTGCTCGAACGCGCCGACCAGCCGCATCGTGTACGTGCCGTCCCCGCAGCCGATCTCCAGTAATCGCCGGCCGGTCAGCGATGTGTGCCGGCTCAATGTGCCCAGCCTCTTCGCCACCCCACGCTCGCCGAACGCGCTGCCGTGCCCCAGTCCCAGGTTGCGACTCGTATTCACCATAGCCGCTGACCTTAGGCCTAACGAGCGTTTATGTGGGGGCACCGTTTTCGATGCGACGACCGCTGAGGGCGGTCGATGGTCGACCGGGTGACGAAGCTCGGCCGGCTTCCGGCGTGGCCTCGCGGAGACAGGCGCTCATCCGGGCTGCCGGCGTTCGTCTCGGTCGGGTAGTCCATCTTCGTCGCGCGAGTCTGCGCCGGGGCCGGGTAGTAGGTCGATGTCCGTGGCGTGCATGGGTTGTCCGCACGCCGAGCACCGCAGTTCCACCTGGCTGGTCCGGCCGCAGGCGTGGTGGCGGTAGAGCACCGGCGGGCCGGCTTCGCCCGCCGTCCACCGGTCGCCCCACCGCACCATGACCAGGAGTAGATCGCACAGCTCCATGCCCTTGTCGGTGAGCAGGTATTCGTGGCGGACCGGCCGGGTGGAGTACTCACGCCGGGTCAGCACGCCCTGGGTGACCAGCCAGTTCAGGCGCTCGGCGAGCACCTTGCGGGACACGCCGAGGCCCCGCTGGAGTTGCTCGAAGCGGTGTGTGCCGGCGTAGACGTCGCGCAGGATCAGCGGCGACCACGGTTCACCGATGACGTCGAGGGTGCGGGCGATCGAGCACGCCATCGCGCCGAACTGCGTTCGCTGCATGGCCCCACGATACTCACGATGGTTCCTTCAGGGAACGGACTCTGTTAACGTCACATCGGCACCGTTCCTTAAGGGAACGGGCTGACCTGATGCCGCTGACGACACGGGGAAGAGGCCGCATGAACCATCCACCGATCGTGCCGACCGAGGACTGGCAGACCGCGCTGGACACCCTGCGCAGCCGCGAGAAGATGCTCACCCGCCAGCTCGACGCGCTTGCCGCGGCGCGTCGCCGGCTGCCGATGACGCTGGTCGAGCAGGAGTACGTGTTCGAGGGCCCGGACGGGCCGGTCGGTCTGGCCGACCTGTTCCAGGGCCGCCGCCAGCTCATCGTGTACACCTTCATGTGGCACGGGGCCGATGACATCTGCTCGGGCTGCTCGATGTTCACCGACAACGTCGGCCACCCGGCCCACCTCAACGCCCGCGACGTCACCCTCGCGCTGATCTCCGGTTGCCCACTTGCCGACCTCATGGCGCTACGGCACCGGATGGGCTGGACCCTGCCCTGGTACTCGTCGCTGCACAACAGCTTCAACGCCGACATGGGAGCCGGCGACGGGTTCGCGCTGAACGTCTTCCTCCGCGCCGACGACCGGATCTTTCGTACCTACTCCACCACCGCCCGCGGCGTGGAACGGCTCGGCAGCAACTGGACCTTCCTCGACCTGACGCCGTACGGCCGGCAGGAGACCTGGGAAGACTCACCCGAGGGCTGGCCGCAGACCCAGCCCTACCAGTGGTGGCGGCTGCACGACGAGTACGACGACTCCACGGATCCGTCATGACCGTCAGTACGCCGATCGCCGAGCTGCTCTTCCGGCCGAAGGACGCGACACCGTTCGACACCGACGTGGCAACCATCAAGCCCTGGAGCCAGGCGTTGTCATGCCTCCGATCGGCGCACCGGGGCTGGCTGTCGACGGTGCGGCCGGACGGTCGCCCGCATGCCGCCCCGGTGATGCTGGTACTGGTGGACGGCGCGCCGTGCGTCGCGAGCCGCCCGGCCTCCCGCAAGGGCCGGAACCTGGCCCGCAACCCGCACACCCTCCTCACCGTCGGCGGCGAAGACCTCGACCTGGTGGTGGAGGGCAAGGCCCACCAGGTCGCAGGCGATGCCGCGCTGCGCGGGGTGGCCGCCGCCTTCGCCACGAAGTACGGCTGGGCATTCGACATCCGCGACGGTCGAGCCCACGACGAGAGTCTGCCCGGATCACCCCGGTACGCCTTCTACGAGATCTCTCTGGTCCGGGCCTTCGGCTACGGCTCGGACGGACTGACCGCGACCCGCTGGCGGTTCCACCACTGACGGGCCAACCCGCGACGGTCACTTGGCGTTGACGCTCTCAAGCGGCTCGGCAACGCGCTCGACCGATGGCACCCCCTGTGTCAACCTCAGGCAGCGAGCAAATCGTTTTGTCCGGGTTGATTGAGACGTACCGACATCTGCACCGTGGCGCTCGACCGTCGGCGGGCCGCGCAGACCGCCGCCCGGGACACCGCGGGCCCGGCCTGGCAGCTCTCCGAGCTGATCTTCACCACGCGGTATGGCCGGCCGGTCGAGCCACGCAACTTCAACCGCTTCTGGGACCGACGTTGCGACGCGGCTGGGGTCCGGCGGATCACCGTCCGAGACGCCCGGCGGACCTGCGCCCCGCTCCTGGCCGACCTGGACGTGCACCCTCGGGTGGCTATGCAGATCCTCCGGCACGCGCAGTTCGCCATCACGATGGAGATCTACACGGTGGTGTCCTCGGCGGCCACCCTCGACGTGCTCAAGCGGCTCGGCCGCGCACTCGACCGATGAAAGACGGGCCGCCGATCATTCGGGCTGGCGTGACCAGGACAGGGGCCATGCCTCCAGGCGAAGGACGATCTGCTGGAGGCTTGCCTCAAAAGCCTCGTCGCCAAGACCGCGCTCTCGGCGACGGGACCACAGCTCGCTCAGATCGTCCTCGATGGCCCCTAGCTCCATGAGTCGATCGGCGGATGCAAGAGCGCTCTCAATCAGCTCGTCCCGGCTGCCGGACCTGATGGTCAGCTTGTCGGCGAGTACGGCGAGTGTGCAGCGCGCCTCGGCAGCGATGCCGCGCCCGGCGGCCTCAACGGCCCGCAGGGTTCCCTCCGGGCCTTGGACGATCTCGGTGAACAAGCCGAGTAGCCGTGAGTTGCGCACGAGCGACTCGTCAGCCATCGTCCGCCCCTTCGCTGTGTCGCTCACGCCGCTGCGACCCTGGCCGGTCTACCGCTGTACTTTGCTGCTGTACCGGCCTCGATCACGGCAGAAAACACCCCGGACGGGGCGTTGACCTGCGGGGGAGTGGGCCGCCAGGGACTCGAACCCTGAACCTATGGATTAAAAGTCCACAGCTCTGCCATTGAGCTAGCGGCCCGCACGGCACAGGTTACCCGAAGCCGATCAGCCCGGCGTGCGTCGCGCATCGACCCTCCCGACCACGCCACGACACCGCCACGGCGCCGCTTCGGGGCCCTCCGCTGCGTCCACGGACCGCTACGCTTCGGCAATGTCGAGCTGGCACTGGGCGCGGACCGCTCTCGTGCCTGCCGTCGCCCTGGTGGCCCTGCTCGGCCTGGTGGTGCAGTCGGAGGGCATCGACACCACCGCCGAACTCGTGGCGCTGCTCGTCGTCCTGGCCTCGTCCGCCGCGCTCTACCTGCGCCGGCGACACCCGGTGACGGTGGGGCTGGTGGCGCTCGCCGCTGTCGCCGCGTACGGGGCTCTGCTGCACCGGCCCGGGCCGATCATGCTGGTGTTCGTCGTGGCGCTTTACACGGTCGTCGACGAGGGGTACCTCGCTGTCGCGGTGGGGCTCGGCCTGGCCTCTGTCGTCTCGTTCGCCGTCGCCGACAGCTACACCCGGACCGGTGTCAGCGGGAACGGCGCGACGCTGCTGCACGCCGGGTGGCTCGTCGCGGTCATCGTCGGCGTCACCCGTAACCGGCGGGCCTATCTCGCCGAGGTGCAGGCCCGGGTGCTCGTCGCGGAGCAGCGCAAGGAGGAGGAGGCCCGCCACCGGGCCACCGAGGAGCGGCTACGGATCGCCCGCGAGCTGCACGACCTGCTCGGCCATCACCTGTCGCTGATCAGCGTGCAGGCGAGCGCGGCGTTGCACCGGCCCGATCCGGAGCGGTCGGCGGAGGCACTCACCGTGATCAAGCAGACGAGCCGGGAGACGCTGCGCGAGCTGCGGGCTGCGCTGGGCGTGCTCCGGCAGGAGGGTACGACGCCGAACCGGCCCGCGCCCGGTCTCGACCGCCTCGACGAGCTGGTCACGGCGGCCGGGCGGCGCGGGCTGACTGTGCGTACCGAGGTGACGGAGGCCGGGCCGCTCCCGCCGGAGGTGGATCTGTCCGCGTACCGGATCGTCCAGGAGGCGCTCACCAACGTGAGCCGTCACGCGGGCGCGACCACGGCGGTGGTCCGGGTCGTGCCGGACGGCGACGAGGTGCTGGTGGAGGTGGCGGACGACGGCGCCGGTCCCGCCGGCCCGCCCGGGAACGGGATCCTCGGCATGGGCGAGCGGGCCCGGGCGCTGGGCGGCTCGCTCACCACCGGGCCAGGCCCGGACGGCGGCTTCCTGGTGCGGGCCCGCCTACCGCTGCGGCCCGCCCCACTGCCGATCCCGGCGCCACGCACGGCACAGGGGGAGACGACATGATCCGGTTGCTGCTCGCCGACGACCAGACTTTGGTACGCGCGGGCTTCCGCTCCATCCTCGACGGCGAGGACGGCATCGAGGTGGTCGGCGAGGCCGCCGACGGCACCACTGCGGTACGGCTGACGCGGGAACGACGACCGGACGTCGTCCTCATGGACATCCGGATGCCGCTGCTGGACGGGCTCGCCGCCACCCGGGAGATCGTCACCGGCACCGACGCCCGCGTGATCATCCTGACCACCTTCGACCTGGACGACTACGTCTACGGCGCTTTGCGGGCCGGCGCGAGCGGTTTCCTGGTGAAGGACACCGAGCCGGCGGAGCTGATCCATGGCGTACGGGTGGTGGCGCGGGGCGACGCGTTGATCGCCCCGGCCGTCACGCGCCGGCTGATCGCCGAGTTCGCCGCCCGGACCCGGCATCCGGACCCGGGCCCCCGGCTGAACGCGCTCACCGAGCGGGAGCGGGAGGTGCTCGCCCTGGTCGCCGCCGGCCTGTCCAACGACGAGATCGCCGCCCGGCTGGTGCTGAGCCCGGCCACCGCGAAGACGCACGTCAGCCGGATCATGACCAAGACGCGGGTACGGGACCGGGCTCAGCTGGTGGTGCTCGCGTACGAGTCGGGGCTCACCGTCCCCGGATGGCTCACCGCCTCCTGAGCGAGCCGCCGGGCCGACGCGGGCAACCGGGCCGACGCGAGCCGCCGGGACGGAACGAGCGACCCGGTCAGGCGGTGCGACGGGAACGGGCCAGCGCCAGCCCGCCCAGCACCGCCCCGATCAGGCCCAACGCCACACCGGCGACCGCACCGGCACGCCCCTGACCGCTGCCGAGTCCTTCGGTGGTCAGCGCCAGATGCCACGCGCTGAGGACCAGGCTGACCAGTCCGGCCGCAGCAGCCACCAGGGCCTGGACCCGCCCCTCGCCCGGCCCCCGGCGAGAGCGGCTGAGTACCAGCCCGCCGACGACCACGCTGGCCAGGCCCACCAGGGCGATGACAGTGGCGCCGGCCCGCCCGGAGCCGCCGATGCCCCCGGCGGCGAGCGAGGTGTGCGCGGCCGGGGCGAACTCTCCGACGACAGTGGTGGCGAGCAGGTGACGGATCGACATTCTGGGACTCCCTCGGGTCGCGGCAAGTGGTGACGGCGGCAGCGTATGGACGGGCATCGCCGCCGGTCGTCGCCCCGGAGTCGTCGATCGGGCTACCACCACGGGAGTACGCGCTGCGCCCGCGTACCCCAGGGGTTGTCGCCGCCAGGCGTGAACGGCGGCGGCCGGGGAACCTGGGCGACCATGCGAGTCACGAGCACCGCCGCCGTGGCGGCGTCCCGCGAGGTGCCGGGCGACGACGGCGTACGCCGCCCCGGCGGTGAGGTGCACGCCTGGCTGCCGGGCCGGAACCAGACGCTCTGCGGGCTGCCGCTGAGCCGGACCCGGCTGCGCCGCTTCCCGCACGTGCCGTTCGACTACTCCGGCACCGACGTGCTCACCGAGACCGACCCGGAGGGATGGCTCTGCCCACGTTGCCTGGCCGCCACCGCGGGTCGCCGCGACCGCGAGAGGGGCTGGGTGCGGACGAACCCCCGTCCGTGAGCGGTTGCTGCCCGGTTCAGCGGGTACCGCACCCGTCATGCGCATCGTGATCGTGGGGGCGACCGGCAACGTGGGGACGGCAGTGCTGCGCCGGCTGCGGCGGGAGGCGGGCACCGAACTGGTCGGCGTGGCCCGCCGGTTGCCCGGACCGGACGCCGGTGAACCGTACGACGACGTGGAGTGGCACTCCTGCGACATCGGCGCACCCGGTGCCGCCGACCAACTCGTGCGGATCTTCGCCGGGGCGCGGGCGGTCGTGCACCTGGCCTGGCAGATCCAGCCCAGCCACGACCGCCGCACGCTCTACCGGACCAACGTCGGCGGCAGCCGCGCGGTGATCGAGGCCGCCGTCCGGGTCGGCGTTCCGGCCCTGGTGTACGCCTCATCTGTCGGCACCTACGCGCCCGGCCCGAAGAACCAGCCGGTCAGCGAGAACTGGCCGGCGACCGGTGTGGAGACGTCGTCGTACAGCCGGGACAAGGCGGAGGTCGAGGCACTACTCGACGGCGTACAGCGGGAGCACCCGAAGCTGCGCGTGGTACGGCTGCGGCCGGGACTGATCTTCCAGCGGGAGGCCGGTACGGAGATCAGCCGGTACTTCCTCGGCCCGCTGGTGCCGGTGCGCCTGCTGCGGTACGGCCGGATTCCGCTGGTGCCGTCGAACCGGCGACTCCGGATGCAGGCGGTGCACGCCGACGACGTCGCGGACGCGTACGCCCGGGCGGTCGTGGGTGATGCGAGCGGCGCCTTCAACGTGGCGGCCGACCCGGTGCTGACGCCGGAACTGGTGGCCCGGCACTTCCACGGCTGGACGTTGCCGGTGGCGACGCCGGTGCTGCGTGCCGCGGCGGCGCTGACCTGGCGGGCGCGGCTGCAACCCGTCGACACCGGGTGGGTCGACCTGGCGCTGAACGTGCCGCTGATGTCCAGCCACCGCGCCGAGACCGAACTCGGGTGGAGCCCGAGCATCGACACGGTGACCGCGCTGAAGGAGCTGTTCGCCGGCATGGCCACTCGTGCCGGGACCGGCTCCCCGCCGCTGTCCCCGGATCCGGCGCTTCCGGGGCGGCCCGCAGCCCTGACCAGAGGCCAACTCCCGGGCCACCCCAACCCCTACTGACCCCGCCCTTCGCCGCTGCCCCTGCCCGCCACCTGTCCAATCCGGCTCCAGCCCCGGCCCGGCCCTGGCGCGCCCGCGCCCGTCACCCCGCCCCGCCCTGCCTCGCCCTGTCGATCAAGGAGTTTGTGTCACGCGTAGAGATCAACTAGGACGCGAACTCCTTGATCACGAAGCTGAGAGGGTAGGCGCGAGGTGAGGCGGGCGGGGTGGGTGCCGTCGGGTCGGGAGTTGGCCGGTGATCATGAAGTTGGCGGGGCGACACGCCGACGACGGAACCGTCAACTTCATGATCGACGAGGCGGGGCGAGGGTGGCGTGCGCGAGCCGGTCGGTCAGGCGGCGATCATGAGGTTGACGGGGCGACACGCCGACAGGGAGGCCGTCAACTTCATGATCGGCGGGGCGGGGCGGGGCGGGGCGGGGCGGGACGGGGCGGGGCGGGGTCGGGCAGGAGCGGGCAGGACGGTCAGGAGATCTGGGCGCCCAGGAAGAAGATGCCGGGGTGGCCCTTCGTCTCGAAGCCTCGGCTGGGGTTGCGCCGCAGGGTGCTGCTGTCGATCTTCAGGGTGCCGGTGCGGTTGTTGCTGACGAAGAAGATCGCGCCGCCGCCCTCGTTCGCGCTGTTGTCCTCGATCACCGTGCCGGCGATCCGTACCGCGAATTCGTTGCCGTCGCAGTAGATCGCACCGCCGCTACCGCCACCGGGCGTGCCGCCCCGGGCCGGGTTCGCTCCCGTACCGACCGCACGGTTGTCCCGGAAGACGCTGTTCAGCACCGTCCAGGAGACGCCGATACTGCTCAGCGCCCCGCCGTTGGCGCACACCCCGCCGGTGAAGGTGCTGCTCACCACGTACACCGGTTTGTTTTCGAACTGGCTCAGCACCCGCAGCGCGGCGCCTCCGAGGTCCGGGCCGGTGCGGTCACAGCGGTTGCCGACGAACCGTGAGTTGATCACGGTGAACCGCCCGCCGCGCACGAAGATGGCGCCGCCCCCACCGCCCTCGGTCCGCTCGCCGGTGGCGTCCCCGTCGGCGAACGTCAGGTTCTGCACGGTGAGCCGCGGGTGGTCCTGGTTCTGGCAGTGCGAGGTGGTCCAGCCCTGCGCCTCGTCGCAGGTGTTCATGTAGAGGATCCGGCGCTTGCCGCCGCCGCTCAGCGTGACAGTGCCGCCGCCGTCCAGCACGACGCGCGGGCCGTGCGAGTTCACCACCTTGGCTGTGGCCTTCATGGTGATGGTCACCGGCGCGGGTCCGCAGTCGAACGTGATGACGCCACCGGCCGCGACGGCCTTCACCACCGCCTCCGAGGTGCAGCTCGCCGGGGTGCCGCTGCCGACGGTACGGGTCGGGCGCGAGGTGTCCACCGGACGCGCCTCGGCCGGTACGGCGGCCCGGCCGTTCGGGTTGCCGGCGCGGAACGTGACGGTGGCAGGGCTGGGGCTCGGCCGGGCGCTGCCGAGACCGGCCCGCCCACTCGGGGAGGCCGACGGGGCGGCTGCCGGACTGGCCGACGAGCCGGCGACGCCGGCGTCGGGCGCGGGGGCCGGATCGTCACCGCAGGCGGGCAGCGTTGCCGTCGTCAGGGCGAGGGCGAGCAGAGTGACAGCCGACTTCACGCGCACCGCCCGATGCTAGGAGGACCGGCCGCCCCGGCACGACTCCACAGCCGATCCTTAACCCGCCGCTAAGCCGCAGCCGCAGCCAGCGCCGGAGCCGCAGCCGGCACCGGAGCCGCAGCCAGCGCCGGGAGCCGCAGCCGGCGCCGGGAGCCGCAGCCCAAGCCGGAGCCGCAGCCGGCACCTGAGCCGGCGACCGCGCGGCAGCAGACAGCACCGAGCGGGACGGTCAGGCGTGCGAGAGCGCGAACGCGACAAGGAAACCGAGCACGGTGATCAGCCCGACCAGCAGGTGCGCGTCCGCGAACGCCTCCGGGACCATGGTGTCGGTGATCATCGCCAGGATCGCGCCCGCGGCGAGCGCGGTGATCGTCGCCAGCACCTCGGGTGGCGCGCCGCCGAGCAGCGTGTACCCGGCCAGCGCCGCCGCACCGGAGATCAACGCGATGGCCGTCCACAGCCCGAACACGTAACGCCGGGTGCGTCCGGCCTGCCGCATGCCCGCCGCGCTGGACAGACCTTCCGGCACGTTGCTGAGGAACACCGCGATGACGGTGACCAGGCTGACCGGGCCGCCGGCCAGCAGGCTCGCGCCGATCACCACCGATTCGGGTACGCCGTCGAGCAGCGCGCCGACCGCGATGGCCGTACCCGAGCCGGGCTGTTCCCGCTCGGAGGGCTGCTCGTCGCCGGAGCGCTTGCGGTGCCGCGCGCCGTGCCGGGCCAGCAGCACGTTCGCCGCGGTGTACAGCAGTGCACCGGCCGCGGCGCCGATCGCCACCGGCAGCAGCCCGCCTTGCTCGTGCGCCTCGTCGATCAACTCGAACGAGACGGCGGACAGCAGCACGCCCGCCCCGAACGCCATCACCGAGGCGGTCACCCGGCGCGGTACGCGCGCGAAGAACCCGACGGCCGCCCCGATCAGCAGGGCCGACCCGGCGAGCAGGCCCCAGAATCCCGCTTCCAGCCACTCCGGCACGCGCTGGACCCTACCCCGGGGCGTGCGCCGTCAACCGGGTCAGAAGTCGGCGAACAGGTGCGGCAGTTCCCGGGGGAAGAGGCGGCGCAGCTCACCGGCCGCGTCCACAGGCACCTCGCCCAGCCCGCGTACGACCACCTCGGCCGGGTCGAGCACCCCGTACGCCAGGGCGGACAGCCCGGCGGCGGTGAGCCGCGCGGCCGGCACGCTGCCCTCGGCGGCGGTCTGCGCGGGCAGCACCGCGAGCTTGCCCGTGGTGCCGTCGAGCAGGTGGCGACCGGCGAGCCAGCGGTCGCCGACTACCTCGATCAGTACCCGGCCGACCCCGACCGGCTGCTCGGCGAGCGCGTCCAGGCTGAGCAGGCGGGCCATCGGCGCGGTCGGGTCGGGCCGGGCGACCCGCGCCTCCACCTGCACGTCGAGGTCGGTGAGCCACAGCTCGGGCAGTTCGTCGGGGGTCACCTGGACGCTGATCCGGGCCACCTGGTCGACGTGCCGGGCGAAGAACTGGAGCACCGACGCGCGGGCGTACGCGTCGTCGACCAGCAGGTCGTCGGCCAACAGCGTGCCGGCGTGGTCGTCGATGCGGTAGGTGACAGCGCCGACCGTCTCGCCGCCGCGCACCACGCTGACCAGCCAGCGGTCGTCCCGGTCGCGCAGCCCGACCGCCCGGAAGTCCGGGAAGACGGCGAAGCCGTGGCGTTCGCGCAGGCACCGCTCGGTGTACGCGCGCCACCGCGCATACCCCGCGCCGATCCGCTCCCACACCAGCTCGTCCGGCAGGTCGGCGCGCAGCAGCGGCGCCAGGTCCGCCGGGTTGAAGATCGCGGTACGCCGCCGGGGCAGCCCGATGTAGCCGAAGCGCTCGTAGAACGAGGCGCGGAACGGGTGCAGCGCGGTGAGCTGGTGGCCCTCGTCGCGCACGCCGTCGAGGAGCTGCTGCATGAGCGTGCGGACGTGCCCGCGCCGGCGGGCCAGCGGATGGGTGGCCACGCCCGCGACACCGGCCATCGGCAGCACCGCGCCGCGCAGGTTCTGCCGCATCGGTATCGCCGACACGGCCGCCGCGGTGACCCCGTCCTCCTCGGCCACCAGCGTCGTGTTCCCCGCGTTGTACGGCAGGTACGCGCGGAACTGGTCGGTCCGGGAGGCGCCCATCGGCGAGGCCTCGAACGCGTACGCCTGGAGCGGGAAGCTGGTGGTCAGTCGTTCATCGGCGGCCAGCCGGCGGATGTGCATCCATTCATCCCAACCGCACCCGGCGCGGTCCGCAACCGGAAAGGGCGCCCGCTCACGCCTCGGTGACGTCCGAGATGACCACTGTCACGTTGTCCGGCGCGCCGGCCTGGTGGGCCAGCTTCACCAGTTGCTCGCCGCACTGCTGGCGGTCCCCGTAGGTGGCGAGCGCCGCGGCGATGGCGGCGTCCTCCACGTAGTCGGAGAGGCCGTCGCTGCACAGCAGCAGCCGGTCGCCGGCGAACACGGTGAGCGCGCCGACGGCGGGTGGCGCGTCGGAGCCCTGCACCGCGCGGGTGACGAGCGAGCGCTGCGGGTGGTGCCGGGCCTGGTCGCGGGAGAGCGCGCCCTGGTCGACCAGCGCCTGGACGAACGTGTCGTCGCGGGTGAGCTGGGTCAGCTCGTGGTCGCGCAGCAGGTAGCAGCGGGAGTCGCCGACCTGGGCCAGGACCAGGGTGTCGCCGGCGAGCAGGGCGGCGGTGAGCGTCGTACCCATGCCGTCGCGGGCCGGGTCCACCGTGATGGCCGCGCGGATGCGCTGGTTCGCGGTGCTCACGACGGCGCGCAGCGCGTCGGCCGCCTCGTCGGCGCCGGTGGGCGGCGTCAGCTCGTCCAGGATCCGGATGACGATCTCGCTGGCCACCTCGCCGGCGGGGAGCCCGCCCATGCCGTCGGCCACCGCCACGAGGCGGTCACCGGCGAGGGCGGAGTCCTCGTTGTTGGTCCGGACGAGGCCGACGTCGTTGAGGATGGCCGAGCGGAGGATGAGCGTCATGAGGACAAGCTTGCCAAGAAGAACGGGTCCGCGTCTGCACGCGCTGGCGGGTCTGCTGAAAGAAATGTCATCAGCTTGCATCCTGGGTATGCGTCAACTGTCCGGTGTGGACGGACGAGGATAGCGCAGCAGGAGGCTCGCATGAACCTCCTCCTCGCCCACCGCCGCGTAGGTGTGCGGCACGTCGGAGGTCCACCGCAGGTAGCCCCCGGGACCGGCGGTCAGCGGGGCGTCGGCCGGGCCGGCGCGGAGCACGCCGGAGAAGACCGTCACGTGTTCGGTCACGCCGCTGGAGTGGGCGGGGGAGAGCTGCGCCGGACCCGGGGTGACCCACATCCGGTACAGCTCGTAGGTCGCCTCCCGGTCGCTGAAGACCTCCAGCAGCGTGCCTCCCACCGCGGCCCCGCGCAGGGTCGGCGCCTGGTCGGGCGTGGCGAGCACGGCGGTCAGCGGTACGCCGAGCTGCGCGGTGATCGCGTACAGCGTCTCCAGCCGGGGGTTGCGCACGCCGTTCTCCAGGCCGGAGAGCGTGGCCTTGCCGACGCCCGCGAGGCGGGCCAGCTCGGACAGGGAGATGCCCCGCTCGGTGCGGAGCGAGCGGATGCGCCTGCCGACCTCCCGGGCGCCCCGGTCATCGGCTGGTGCGGCGGCTGTCATGGGGGCTATCGTGCTACACCGTGCCGTTCCGTAAACGGAACGGTCGGAGGAGGAGAGCATGGGCGGTCGGCTCCAGCCCGTCCTGGCCGGCGTGGTGACCGCTCTGGTCGGTTTCGCCAGCTCGTTCACAGTCGTCCTGGCCGGGCTGCGCGCGGTCGGCGCCGATCCGGACCAGGCCGCTTCCGGCCTGCTCGCGCTCTGCGTCGCCAGCGGCGCCTGCGCGGTCTGGCTCGGCCTGCGGCACCGGCTGCCGCTGTCGATCGCCTGGTCCACGCCGGGTGCGGCGCTGCTCGTGGCCACCGGACCGGTCGCCGGCGGCTGGCCCGCAGCGGTCGGCGCCTTCCTGCTCGCCGGGCTGCTGATCATCGCGGCCGGGCTGATCCCCGCGCTCGGCCGTGCGGTCGCCGCGATCCCCGCCCCGATCGCCTCCGCCATGCTCGCCGGGGTGCTGCTGCCGCTGTGTACGGCCCCGGTACGCGCCCTGGTCGAGGTGCCCCGGCTCGCCGGGCCGGTGGTGCTGGTCTGGCTGCTGCTGCACCGGTTCGCCCGCCGCTGGGCGGTACCGGGCGCGCTCGCCGTGGCGGTGGTCGCGATCGCCCTGACCACCTCCGGGCCGGCCCGGCTGGACGTCGCACCGGTCGTCGCGTTCACCGCGCCGTCCTGGACGCTGCCCGCAGTCGTCGGGCTCGCGCTGCCGCTGTTCCTGGTCACCATGGCCGCCCAGAACGTGCCCGGAACCGCGGTGCTCGCCGGGTACGGCTACCGGGCCCCGCTGGGCTCGGCGTTGCGGGTGACAGGCCTCGCCACCGCCCTCGGCGCCCCGGCGGGCGGCCACGCGGTGAACCTGGCGGCGATCACCGCGGCCCTGGCCGCCGGCCCGGACGCCCACCCGGACCCGGAGCGGCGCTGGATCGCCTCGGTCACCGCCGGGATCGGCCTGGCTCTGCTGGGCCTGGGCGCCGGCGTGGCCACTGCCCTGGTGCTGCTCTCCCCGCCGGTGCTGGTCGAGGCCGTCGCCGGGCTCGCCCTGCTCGGCGCGCTCGCCGGGGCCGTCACGGCGGCGGTCGCCCAGCCGGACGCGCGGGAGGCAGCAGTGGTGACGTTCGTGGTCACCGCCTCCGGGGTGAGCCTGCTCGGGGTGGGTGGCGCGTTCTGGGGACTGGTCGCGGGCTGGCTGATGCTGCTGCTGTTCCGCCGCCGGGCGGTCGCATCCCCGCCGGTCGAGCCGCCCCGGACCGAATCCGCCCCGACGCTTTCCGGCCGGACCGGGTGACGAACTGTTAACCTGGAGTGCGCAGGAGGCCCGTCAGGGTTCCCGCAACCGCCTTAGGGCCCGCTTTCAGGCGGGCCCTTCGTGCGTCGGCCGCCGGCCGGATGCCAGCACCACGAGTGGTACCGGCGCGGCTCGACCCAGGACCACAGCCGCGTGTTCGTCGTCGCCTCCCGAGGATCCGCGCCCGCCCCGCTCGCCATCCTGCGGAACAGGAAGGTGACCAGGTCGACGGCCTGCACCAGCCGGGAGGCGTGCGACGGGGCGAAGTGCAGGGTGTCCACGATCCGGCTGAGCCGCCGGGAACGGTAGCCCCCGGTTCCGTCGACCCGGTAACGGGTCAGGTCCGAGCGGTGCCTTGCGGGGTTGTCGACCTCGTCCGCGATCACCAGGGCCAGTTCGTCCCGCATCGCCGCGTATCCGTCCACCCGTTCCAAAAGGTGTGACAGCACCACCTCGTGAGCGGGGCGGGTGAGCCCGTAGCGCCGGGTGAGGCCGTGCCGGTCGACGCCGCGCAGGATGACTGTGACGTCGTACGTGCCGACCGCCTTGAGCGCCGCGTTGTAGACGGCGATCCGGGCGCGTGGCGGCACCCTCGCCCAGGCCGTCCGCCCCTGGAACAGGTCGTACCCGTGGAGTTCGGCGGCTCGGTCGATGCCGTACGCCTTGGCCGCGTCCGTCATCACCTCGTCGAGTGCGGTGCTGAGCGGGATGGCCACGGCCTCCGGGACCAGAAGTGCGCCGATCCAGTACCAGCGATCGGTGTACGACTCGTCCACATAGGTCAGGAGCACCCGACGAGCGTAGGCCGCTTTCCGGGCGTGGCCGCCTCGACGCGCAGGGCCGCCGAATCGGCGCATTCGACCCCGGGTGTCACTCCTCGGCGGGCAGCTCCGCGGCCGGGACGGTGAGGCGTACCGCGCCGTCGCCCACCGCGGCGATCCGGTCGGCCAGCACGTAGACCGCGCCGGTGCGGACCAGCTCGGTGGAGACCTTGAGGTAGCCGTCGCGCAGCAGCCGGGCGGCCAGGTCGGCCGGTACGTCCGGCTCCTCGGCCGCCGCCGACTCGATCAGCTCGTCCAGGCTGCTGCCCGGGTCGACCGGGGCGGGCGCCTGCACTGTCACCGCGGCCGGGTCGCCGCGCTGCACGAGATCGACTGTGCCCACCTCGACGCCTGCGGAGTCGACCACCCGCATGCCGGTGGTGACCCGGGAGACGGTGTCCTGCTGCTGGCTCATGCAGCAGCGGTTCCCGGGGCGCGCGGGCGCTAAACGGAGGGGGCCCAGCCGCCCGGCGGGCGGGGGGACAGCTCGCGCCAGGTGTCGGTGCCGTCCAGCAGCGCCCGGATCGTCTCCTCGGCCTCCTCGACGCTGGCGTGCTCGTAGAACCGGGAGACCCCCTCGGCGCCGCCGGCCCGCTGCTCCACGTGCCAGCGGTCGCCGTCCACCCGGAGGAAGACGTCACGCCGGGCGAGCCGTCCCCATTTCCCGTTCCACCAGTGCCTGCGCTGCTCCATGCCCGGACTCTATCGAACATGTGTTCGATACACGTCGGCCCCCGCGAGATCGTCGCGGGGGCCGATCGGCTATGGCGTTCAGCGCGGCGCGGGCGGCTCCTGCCGGCGGCCGAGCACGTCGTCCAGGGCGCTGCGCTGGCCGGGCGTGCCGTGGTTGCCGGCGAGCAACGCGTCGCGGATCTCGGTGAGCAGCTTGACCTCCTCGCTCGGGGCCGAGGGCGGCGGCTCCTCGCCGCGCTTGCGCCGCTCGGCGAGCTTGTTCATCGGGTAGACGACGAGGAAGTACAGCGCCGCCGCGGTGAGCAGGAACGTGATCGCCGCGTTGACGAAGGCCACCCAGTCGAACGGGATCTCACGGAACGTCGGCGTCGAGCCGGTGAGCCCGTTCTTGCTGCCCGTGATCAGCGCGATGAACACGCGTACCAGCGGTTCCAGGAACGACTTGGTGAGCTGGGTCACCACGCCGGTGAACGCGGCACCGATGACGACACCGACCGCCAGGTCGACGACGTTGCCGCGCATGATGAAGTCTTTGAAGCCCTTGAGCATCCGTACTCCCGTGCCCTGATGAGTCTGCGTCGGGGACAACCTATGCCCCGGCGGGCCCTTCGAGAAAAGCACCGGCCTCGATCGCCGCCCGCTGCGGGTCGCCGGCCCGGATCGCCTCGACCAGCCGACTGTGGTCCACGTACCGCTCGGAGGTCAGCGCCTCGCCCATCGCCTGGGCCACCGTGCTGCGCAGCGCCGCGCCGACCGAGGCGTACAGCTCGGCGAGCATGGCGTTGTGCGCGGCCGCCACCACGACCGTGTGCAGCGCGGCGTCCGACTCGACGAACTCGTCCACCCGGCCGCCGCGCCACGCGGCCTCGCGGGCCGCGAGCGCGCCGTCGAGCGCCGCCAGATCCCCGGGGGTACGCCTCAGCGCGGCGAGCCGGGCGGCCTCGACCTCGAACGCGCGCCGGACCTCGATCACCTCGGTCATCCGGTCGTCGGTGAGCCGGCGGGCCACCACCGGCGCCAGCTCGTCGGTCGACACCACGTAGGTGCCGGAGCCCTGCCGGCACTCCAGCACCCCGGCGTGCGCGAGCGCCCGGACCGCCTCGCGGACCGTGTTCCGCCCCACGCCGAGCGCGGCGACCAGTTGCGGTTCGGTGGGGATGCGCCCGCCCACCGGCCACTCGCCGCCGAGGATCCGTTCCCGGAGCTGCTCGATCGTCTGCCGGACCCGGTGACCGCGCGGAGGCGCGGCGACGGAATCCCGGGCGGGTGTCACCGGTTACACCTCGTGCCGAAATTCATCCCATGATTGTAGGTTCGAGGTCATGACTCCGCCACCTGCGCCCGCCGCGACAGTGCCCGCACCCGGCGTCACACCCGCGGCGGGCCCCGCCCCGGCGGCCGGCCCGGTCCGGGGCGGCCTGCTCGTCCTGGCCGGGATGCTGCTCGTCGCGCTGAACCTGCGGGCCGCGGTGACCAGCCTCGGCGCGCTGCTCGACGAGATCCGGGTCGGGCTGGGCCTCTCCGGCGCGATGGCCGGCCTGGTCACCACGCTGCCCACGATCGCGTTCGCCGGGCTGGGCGCGCTCACCCCGTGGCTGGTCCGCCGCTGGGCCGCGCCCCGGGTGCTGGTGGTGGCCATGGTGGCGCTCACCGTCGGGCAGGTGCTGCGCGCGGTCACCGGCTCGGCCGCGGTCTTCGTGCTCACCAGCGCGCTCGCGCTGGCCGGCATCGCGGTGGCGAACATCCTGCTGCCGATGCTCGTCAAGCAGCACTTCCCGCACCGCACCGGACTGGTCACCGGGGCGTACACGATGGCCCTGACGGTGGGCACGACGGTGGCCGCGGCGGCCGCCGTGCCGGTGGCGCACGCGTTCGGCTCCTGGCGGGCCGGACTCGGCATCTGGGCCGGGCTGGCCGCGCTGGCCGTACTCCCGTGGGTGCCGCTGGCGCTGCGCGCCCGCGCCGCGCGACGGGCCGCGCCCCCGGCGGTGGCGGTCGCCGCCCCGGCCCGCGTGCAGCCGGGGCGGACCCGGCTCGGCTGGGCCATGGCGGTCTACTTCGGGGCGCAGTCGCTCAGCGGGTACGCGATCATGGGCTGGCTGGCCCAGCTCTTCCGGGACGCCGGATACCGGCCGGAGACGGCCGGGCTGCTGCTCGCCGGGGTGACCGCGCTGGGCGTGCCGGTGGCGCTGATGATGCCGGCGCTCGCCGGACGGCTGGCCACGCTCCGCCCGCTGGTGCTGTCGCTGACCGTGTTCTCCGCCGCCGCGTACGCCGGTCTGGCGCTCGCCCCGCACGGCCTGGCGCCGCTGTGGGTGCTGCTGCTGGCGCTCGGCCAGGGCGCGTTCCCGCTCATCCTGACCACGATCGGGCTGCGTGCCCGGACCGCCGAGGGCACCGTGGCGCTGTCCGCGTTCGCGCAGAGCACCGGGTACGTGATCGCGGCTCTCGGGCCGCTGCTGGTGGGCATCCTCTACGAGGCGACAGGCGGCTGGACCGCCCCGATCGGCTTCCTGCTGGTGGCGCTGGCCGTGCAGACGGCGGCGGGCATGGTGATCGCCCGTCCCCGCTACATCGAGGACGAGCGCTGAGCGGGATCGGTCAGGAGGAGGCCGGGGTGGGATCGCCCGCGACGGCCTGCTCGACCGTCGGGTACGTGTGCAGCACCTCGACCAGGCCGCTGACCTCGAGGATGCGCAGCACGCCGCGCTGCGGGGCGGCCAGCCGGACCACGCCGCCCGCCTCGTCGCAGTTGTTCTTCGCCCGGACGAACACCGACAGGCCGGTGGAGTCGCAGAACGACACCTCGGCCAGGTCGAAGACGAGGCGACTGCGCCCCTTGTCCAGCAGATCCGTGATCTGGTCCTGGAGCTGCGGTGCCGTGGCCATGTCGAGCTCGCCCGCGACCGACACGACGACCACGTCGCCGCGCTGTTCCGTGTGCACCGTCAAGGACATTCGTCGACCTCCTGTGTTCGGGGGAAACGGTATCCCACGATGGGCGCGCCGCGCAGAACGGGAGCGGTCACGGGTGCGGTCGATCATTCTTTGCTCCGTGACAAGTAGCGCCCCGGCCTCCGGTGATAGAGTCCGCCCGTCCAAATCAGGGAGGTCACCATGGCGTTGAGCGCCGAACAGGGTGGTCGGCTCGCCCACCTGCTCAGTCAGCACGCGGACCGGTTGACCAACCGCTGGACGGAGATCGTCGGCAGTTCGCTGCGCGGCCGCCTGAGCCGGGCCGAGCTGGCTCGCCAGGTGCAGGAGTTGCACCGCGCGCTGGTCGACGCCGGCCGGCAGGGCGTCTCCGACCTGGCCGACGAGCACGGCGGTGAGCTGCGGGCGGTGCTGTCCGAGCTGTCCACCAACCGGGCCCGCCAGGGATTCTCCGCCACCGAGACCGCGATCAGCGTGTTCGCGTGCAAGGACGCCCTGCTGGAGCTGATGGAGGATGAGAAGGGCGACGAGACCCTGCGCGACTTCGTCGCCTTCTCCGCGCTCGTCGACCAGATGGGCCTGTTCACGTTCGAGACGTTCGTCCGGGCCCGCGAAAGCCTGATCGCCGACCAGGCGGAGCAGCTGCTGGAGCTGTCTACCCCGGTGGTGAAGCTCTGGGAGGGCGTGGTCGCCGTCCCGCTGGTCGGGACGCTGGACTCGGCCCGCGCCCAGGTGGTGATGGAGCGGCTGCTGCAGACGCTCGTCGACACCGGCTCGCCGTACGCGATCATCGACATCACCGGCGTACCGGCGGTGGACACGCAGGTCGCGCAGCACATCCTCAAGACCGTGGTGGCCGCCCGGCTGATGGGCGCCGACTGCATCATCTCCGGTATCCGCCCGCAGATCGCCCAGACGATCGTGGCCCTCGGCATCGAGTTCGGTGACATCGCCACCAAGGCGAGCCTCGCCGACGCGCTGCGCCACGTGCTGCGCCTGACCGGGGTCGAGACCACCGCTCGCCGCCCGCGCCGGGAGCCCTGATGGAACGGGTGCCGATCCTCAAGATCGGCGACATCCTGCTGGTTTCCATCCAGGTCGACATGTCCGACCAGACGGCGGTCCAGTTGCAGGAGGACCTGGCCGAGCGGATCGTCGCCACCGGCTGCCACGGCGTGATCATCGACATCACGGCACTGGACATCGTCGACTCCTTCGTCGGCCGGATGCTGTCCACCATCGCGTCCATCTCGAAAGTGCTGGACGCCGAGACGGTGGTGGTCGGCATGCGCCCGGCCGTCGCCATCACGCTCGTCGAACTGGGGCTGTCGCTCAACGGCATCCGTACCGCGCTGAACGTCGAGCGCGGCATGGAGCTGATCGCGGCCAGCCGCGCCGACGAGTGGGACGAGGCGGCCGACGACGAGGACACCGAGACGACGGCGACGGCATGACCACGGGCGTCGACCTGGGTGTGCCGGCGACCCAGGCGATCCGCAGCGACGAGGACGTGGTGCGGGTCCGGCAGTTGGCGCGTACCACAGCCGTCGCGGTCCGCCTCTCCCTGGTGGACCAGACGAAGCTCGTCACCGCCGCCAGCGAGCTGGCCCGCAACACGCTGATCTACGGTGGCGGGGGCAGCGCCGAGGTGAGCACCGTGTCCGACGGCCGCCGGCGCGGCGTGCGGATCGTCTTCGCCGACGAGGGCCCGGGCATCCCCGACCTCGACCTGGCGCTCACCGACGGCTACACCACCGGCGGCGGGCTGGGCCTGGGACTGAGCGGCGCCCGCCGGCTCGTCGACGACTTCGACATCCGGACGGCTGTCGGCGAGGGGACGCGGATCACCGTCACCAAGTGGTCGCGATGATCGCCGACGTGGTGCCCGACCACGGCATCTGGTTCCGGGTCGACACCGGCGCGACCGCCGGCAGCGTACGCCGGGCGGCCGAGCGTCTCGGCCGGCAGCTCGAACTGAGCGCGGCGCGCGTCGCGGACCTGGCCATCGTCACCGCCGAGATCACCAGCAACCTGGTCAAGCACGCCCGCGAGGGCACGCTCCTGATGCGTCCGGCACGCCGGGGCGGGCGGGCCGGCGTGGAGCTGGTCGCGATCGACTCCGGCCCCGGCATGGCCGACCTCACGCTCTCCTCCGCCGACGGCCACTCCACCGCCGGCACGCTCGGCATCGGGCTCGGCGCGATCACCCGGCAGTCGAGCCGGTTCGACGGCTACTCGTCGCCGGGGCGGGGCACGGTCCTGGTCGTCCAGGTCTGGGACGCCGCACCGCCGGAGCCGGACTGGGCGGGCGGGCTGGCCCGGCCGATCACCGGCGAGCAGACGAGCGGCGACGGGTACGCGGTCCGCCAGGTCGGTGGCCGGCGGCAGGTGCTGGTCTCCGACGGGCTGGGCCACGGGCCGCTCGCCGCCGCCGCCACAGGTGCCGCCGTGTCCGCGTTCCGTTCGGCGCCGGACGGGCCGCCGGACGTCGTGGTGCGGCACCTGCACGCCGCCATCTCGCACACCCGGGGCGCCGCGCTCGCGGTGGCCGAACCGGATCCGGCCGCCGGCGTGCTCCGCTACGCCGGGCTGGGCAACATCGCCGCGATGATCGTCGCGCCGGGCGAGCGGCGGCGCGGGCTGGTATCGCTGCCGGGCATCGCCGGGCACCAGCGTCCGGCGATCCGCGGGTACGACTACCCCTTCTCGCGCGACGCCACCCTGGTCATGCACAGTGACGGAGTGGTGGACCGCTGGGATCTGGACGACTATCCCGGGCTCGCCGGCCGCAACCCGCTGCTGGCCGCCGCGACCCTGCTGCGCGACGCCGGTGTCCGCCGTGACGACGCCTGCGTCCTGGTGGCCCGGGGGGCGGCATGACCGAGCCCCTCCTGCACCTCGCGCTCCGGGTGGAGCAGGACATCTTCCTGGTCCGGCAGCGTGGCCGGGAGGTGGCCGCGGCGGTCGGGCTGGAACATCAGGACCAGGTACGGATCGCCACCGCGCTCAGCGAGGTGGCCCGGGAACTGTTGCACGGGGCCGACGGCGCGGACGTGACGTTCGCCCTCGACCGGGACGCGGTCGGCCGCCGGGTCCTCCAGGTGGACCTGTCGCCGCTGCGTCCGCTCCCCGGTGGACGGTACGAGCCGCAGTCCGGCGCCGTCGCGCGTCTGGTGGACACGTTGCGGGTGGTGGCCGTCGAGGGCGATACCGTCGTGAGGATGTCCCGACGAGTGCCCGACCACGCCGAGGAGCTGACGGCCGAGCGCGCCGCCGAGCTCCGCGCCGAGCTGGCCGAGCGCGCGCCGGGTTCCGCGCTGGACGAGTTGGCCGCCCAGAACGCGCAGCTCATCGCCGCCCTCGACGAGGTACGCAGCCAGCGCGACGAGCTGGCGGTGCTGAACTCCGAACTCCAGGAGACCAACCACGGCGTGATGGCGCTCTACAACCAGCTCACCGAGGAGCTGGAGGAGACCAACCGCGGTGTGGTGGCGCTCTACGCCGAACTGGACGAGAAGTCCGCCCAGCTGCGGGCCGCGAGCGAGTCGAAGAGCCGGTTCCTGGCGAACGTCAGCCACGAGCTGCGCGCCCCGGTCACCGCGATCATCGGCCTGGCCCGGCTGCTCGCCGACTCCGCCTCCGACCCGCTCACCGGCGAGCAGGCCCGTCAGGTGGGGCTGATCCGCTCCTCGGCGGGCGACCTGCTGGGGCTGGTCAACGAGCTGCTCGACCTGGCCAAGGCGGAGTCGGGCCGGATCGAGCCGGACTGGTCCGACGTCGATCTGCGCGCCGTGTTCGGGCAGTTGCGCGGCACGCTGCGGGCGCTCGCCGCGCGCCCCGAGGTGGAGCTGGTGGTCGAGGAACCGCCGGCCCCGGCCACTGTGCGCTCGGACGAGGTGCTGCTCGCCCAGGTGCTGCGCAACCTGCTGCACAACGGACTGAAGTTCACCGAACGCGGCGAGGTACGCCTGCGCGCCGAGCGCCGCGGCGGCCAGTGGACGCTGTCGGTCACCGACACCGGCGTGGGCATCCCGCCGGAGCTGCACGAACGGGTCTTCGAGGAGTTCTACCAGGTGCCCGGCACGACCCGGGTCGGTGGCACCGGGCTCGGCCTGCCGTACGCGCGCCGGCTGATCACGCTGCTCGGCGGGACGCTGGAGCTGACCAGCGAACCCGGCCGGGGCAGCACGTTCACAGTGGTCCTCCCCGCGGGCGGAGCGTGACGGTGGACGGCGGGCCGGTGACCGTGCTTGTGGTCGACGACAGCGGCCCCAAGCGATACCTGCTGGTCAACTGGCTGACCCGGGCCGGCTTCGTCACCGTCGAGGCCGAGAACGGCACGGCGGCGCTGGAGCGGGTGGACCGGGAACACATCGACCTCGTGGTGCTCGACGTCCGTCTGCCGGACATGAGCGGCTTCGAGGTGTGCGAGCGGATCAAGGAGGCGCACCCGTCGATCCCGGTCATCCACGTCTCCGCGCACGCGGTCGACGTGGTCGACCGGGCGCAGGGTCTCACCCGGGGCGCGGACGCCTACCTGGCCGAGCCGATCGAGCCGGAGGAACTGGTCGCCACCGCCCACGCGGTGCTGCGCTACTACCAGGCCCGGCGGCGGGCCGAGCAGCTCGCCGAACGGCTCGCCGCGCTCGCCGACGCCACTGTGGAGATGCACGCGACGCCGAACTTCGTCCGGCTGCTGGAGGCCGCCGCGAGCGGCGCGGCGCGGATCTTCAATGCCCCGGCGGCGGTGGTCGCCGAGACGTTCGACGGGGACTGCCTGGCGGGCGTGGCGGCCGACCCGCACACACCGGCCACCATCGTGCCGTGGGTGGTGGACGACACCGGAGTGCCGATCGGCACCCGGGTACGCGTCGACGAGCCGGCCAACTGGGCGCCGGCCGGCTGGCCGGACGGCGACACCGTGACCGTCGCCGCCTCCCGGCTGCGCGAGGACCGGGCCCCGCTCTACGTGGTGGTGCCGACCGCCACCCAGACCGTACGCACGCCGGTGCTGGTGCAGCTCGCCCAGGCGGTCGCCTCGGCGGTCGAGGCGCAGCGGTCCTTCGACGAGGAGCACCGGATCGCTGTGACGTTGCAGCGCAGCCTGCTGCCGCAGCGGCTGCCCGACGTCGTCGGCCTGGACCTGGCCGTCCGGTACGAGCCGGCGAGCGCGCAGACCGAGGTGGGCGGCGACTTCTACGAGCTGGTGATGCTCGACGGCCACCTGCTGGTGGCGATCGGTGACGTGGCCGGGCACTCGCTGCACGCCGCCACGGTGATGGCCGAGCTGCGGCACGCGGTACGGGCGTACGCGGTCGAGGGGCACCAGCCGGGCGTGATCCTGGACCGGGTCAACGAGCTGATGCGCAACCTGCTGCCGACCGAGCTGGCCACCATCTGCGTGCTGCTGCTCCACCCGCCGACCGGGCTGGTCCGGCTGGCCAGCGCCGGGCACCTGCCGGCGTTGCTCAGCCGGGACGGGAGGGTCGAGTTCGTGACGCAGTCCGCGCCCCTGCTCGGCGTACGCGCGCCGCGCCCGCCGGACCTGGAGTTCGTGCTGCCCGCCGGGGCCACGCTCGTGCTCTACACCGACGGGCTGATCGAACGGCGGGACGCCACGATCGACGACGGCATGGCGGCGCTCGGCGTGGCCGCCACCCGGGTGGACGACGACCTGGACGATTTCTGCCGGCGGCTGCTCGTCGAGCTGGCGCCGCCGGAGATCCACGACGACGTCGCTGTGGTAGCGGTCCGTCGCCGCTGATCCCCTGGTCCTGAGAAGTGGGGCCGATCGACGCCGTCCTCATACGCTGGCCCGATGAATACCAAGACCAGTGAACTGCTCGCCGTCGCGGCGCCGCGTACGGCCGCTGTGGTGCGCGGCATCTCCGACGACCAGCTCGTCCTGCCCACCCCCTGCCCGGACTACACAGTGCGCGACCTGCTGGGCCACTTGTTCGACGTGGTGGTCAACTTCCAGGCGCTGGCCCGCCGGGAGGAGGTCGACTGGTCCGGCAAGACCGACCACCTGACCGACGGCTGGCGGGACCGGTTCGCGACCGAGGCGGCCCGCCTGACCGAGGCGTGGTCCGACCCGGCCACACAGGAGGGGGTCTCCCCCGGCATGGGACTGCCGCAGGAGACGGTCGGCATGATGGCCCTGATCGACCTCACCGTCCACGGATGGGACCTGGCGCGGGCCACCGGCCAGGAGCTGACCGTGGACCCGGCAGTGGTGGCCGCGGGGCACGAGTTCATGGACCGGATGGGCGACACGGGGCAGAAGATGGGCGCGTTCGGCCCGCCGGTGCCCACCGGCGCGGCACCGGACAGCATGGACGCGCTGCTCGGCCGGGCCGGGCGCGACCCGGCCTGGACCCGCTGAACTCCGACGGCCCGCGTGGTGCGCCGCGCGGGCCGTTCTTGACACCACTATTCGCTCAGTGAATAGTAGGGGCGTGTCCACGTCGCACGTCCTGCTCGGGCTGCTCGCCGCCGGCCCGCGCCACGGCTACGAGCTGAAGCGCGCGCACGACGAGCGGCTGCCCCGCGCCCGGCCGCTCGCCTTCGGGCAGGTCTACGCGACACTGGCCCGCCTGTGCCGCGACGGCCTCGTGGCCACGGCCGGGCAGACCCGCGAGGGCGGACCGGACCGCACCTCGTACGCGCTCACCGAGGACGGGCGGGCGGCGCTGGACCACTGGCTCGGCACCGTCGAGCCGCCGATGCCGTACGTGGCCAGCACGCTCTTCGCCAAGGTGGTGGTCGCGCTCCTGGTGGCCGACGTCGACCAGGCCCGCGTCTACCTGATCGCGCAGCGGCAGGCGCACACGCAACGCCTGCGCGAACTGACCGCGCTGAAGACGGCCCCCGGCGCCCGCCTCGACGAGGTGGTCGCCGCCGACTTCGCCATCGCCCACCTCGACGCCGATCTCCGGTGGCTGCACACCACCCTCGACCGGGTCGCCGACTGGCACCGGGAGGTGCGCACGTGACGTTCCTGCAAGCGCGCGGAGTGGTCCGCGCCTACGGTCACAACCCCGCGCTGCGCGGTGTGACGCTCGACGTGGCCGAAGGCGAGATCGTCGCGGTCACCGGCCCGAGCGGCTGCGGCAAGTCCACGCTGCTGCACTGTCTCGCCGGCATCCTGCGCCCCGACGCCGGTCAGGTCACCTGGCGCGGAGAACGGATCGACACGTGGTCGGAGGCGGCCCGCTCGCGGCTGCGCCGTACCGAATTCGGGGTGCTGTTCCAGTTCGGCCAGCTCGTCGCCGAGCTGACCGCCGCGGAGAACGTCGCGCTCCCGCTGTTGCTCGCCGGCACGGGGCGGCGAGCGGCGCGGACGGCGGCGCTCTCCTGGCTGGACCGGCTCGGCGTGGCCGACGTCGCCGACGCCCGGCCCGGTGAGATGTCCGGCGGGCAGCAGCAACGCTGCGCGCTGTCCCGGGCGCTCGTCACCGAACCACGGGTGATCTTCGCCGACGAGCCGACCGGCGCGCTCGACACGCTGGCCGGCGAGCAGGTGCTCACTCAACTGGTCCGGCTGGCCCGCGAGCAGCGCACCACAGTCGTGCTGGTGACGCACGAGCCGCGCATCGCCGCGTACGCGGACCGGGAGGTCAGCCTGCGCGACGGCATGGTCGACCACACCGGGCTCGGGCTCGACCCGGCGCTGCCGGGCGGGTCGCGGTGAGGCCGGGGACGCTGCTGCGTCTCGTGCTGGCGGGCACCCGTACCGACATCGCACGGGTGGTGCTCACGGCGGTGAGCGCCGCGCTCGCGACGCTGGCCGGGCTGGCCGCGCTGACCGTGCTGTCGGTGGTGAAGCCGTCCGGCGACGAAGGGCTCAACTCCGACCAGTACACCAACGCCCTGCTGCGGGAACCCGGTCTGCGCCCCGGCGTGGCGTTCGCGTTGCTGCTGCTCTGCGTACCGGTCCTGGGGCTGGCCGGGCAGTGCGCCCGCCTCGGCGCGCCGGGCCGGGACCGGCGGCTGGCCGCGTTCCGGCTGGCCGGTGCCACCCCCGGGCAGGTCACCCGGGTCGCGGTCGCCGAGACCGGCGTGGCGAGCCTGCTCGGCACCCTCGTCGGCCTGGCCGTCTTCCTGGCCGGGCGCCGGCTGCTGCACCGGCCCGACGCGGACGGGCGGCTGCCGCTGCCCACCGACGTGCACCCGGCCCCGGTGGCGGTGGCGGCCGTCGTGCTCGGCCTGCCGCTGGCCGCCGCGCTGGTGAGCGCGTTGCTGCTGCGGCGGGTCGCCACCACCCCGTTCGGCGTCGTGCGCAAGGTCCGCACCCGGGCGCCCTGGCCGTGGCCGGGCGTGCTCATCCTCGCCGCGCTGGCGATGTTCGCCGCGATCCGCCCGCTCCTGCTCTGGTACGAACGGCGTGGCGCCGTGGCCCCCGACTGGCCGGTGCCGACATTGCTCGTCGTCGGCGGGCTGACCGCGATGATCGGCGTGGTGTCGGGCACCGGCTGGATCTCGTACCGGACCGGCCGGCTGCTGCACCGGCACGGACGCGGCCCGGCCGCCCTGCTCGCCGCCCGCCGGCTGGCCGCCGACCCGTGGGCGGGCAGCCGCACCTTCGCCGCGTTGCTGGCCGCGCTGATCTTCGGCGCCGGTGCCGCAGGGCTGCGTGCCGACTTCCAGGCCGAGGCCGAGGTGACCCGCCGCACCGGCTCCGGATTGGCCGACCCGGGCTTCTACCTCGGCGCGATGGACCTGGTCGACCTCGCGGTCCTGGTGGCGATGGCGATCGCCGGCGGTGGGCTGCTCGTGGCGGTGGTCGAGGGGATCACCAGCCGGCGACGGGCGTACGCGGCGCAGGTGGCGACCGGCGTGCCACGGGCCACCATCGGCCGGTCGCTGCTCTGGGCCGCGCTCGCCCCCGCCGTACCCGCGATCGGGCTCGCGTTGACGGTCGGCTACCTGCTGGTCCGGGGCGTCATGCCGGCACCGAGCAACGGCGGCTTCACGCGGACGATCTGCGACGCCGGCTCGGAACTGTGCGGCGATCCGGCCACCGCGGCGCGGTACACCCGTACCGAATGGGTGCCGAAGACGACAGTTCCGCCGGACGTACCGTGGGATCAGCTGGCCTGGCTCGCGGCGGGTGGGCTGGCGGCGGTGCTGTGCACGGTCGTGGCCGGCCTGCTGTTCCTGCGCACCGCGACGTCGGTGGAGGAACTGCGCGCGGGCTGAGCGGTCAGCGGCCGAGCAGGCCCCCGTGTAAGGAAGGGCCCCTTATTAACAGACGTCTGTTAATAAGGGGCCCTTCCTTACACCTCAGGCGCGGCCGACGCGGTCGAGGATCCAGGCGTTGACGAACGCCTCCTCGCGCCAGGAGTCGTACCGGCCGCTCGGGCCGCCGTGGCCCGCGCCCATCTCGGTCTTGAGCAGGTAGTCGCCGGCCGGCGCGAGCGACCGCAGCCGGGCGATCCACTTGGCCGGCTCGTGATAGAGCACGCGCGTGTCGTTGAGGCTGGTCACCGCCAAGATCGCCGGGTATTCGACGGTGGCCACGTTCTCGTACGGCGTGTACGACTTCATGTACGCGTAGACCTCGGGGTCGTCGAGCGGGTTGCCCCACTCCTCCCACTCGGTGACAGTCAACGGCAGCGACGGGTCGAGGATCGAGGTGAGCGCGTCCACGAACGGCACCTGCGCGACGATGCCGGTGAACGCGTCCGGGGCGAGGTTCGCCACCGCGCCCATCAGCAGGCCGCCGGCCGAGGCGCCCCGGGCGACCAGCCGGTCGCTCGCCGTCCAGCCCGCCTTCACGAGGTGCCGGGCACAGGCCACGAAGTCGGTGAACGTGTTCTTCTTGGCCAGCAGCTTGCCCTCGTCGTACCAGCGCCGGCCCAGCTCACCGCCGCCCCGGATGTGCGCCACCGCGAAGATCACGCCGCGATCGAGCAGGCTCAGCCGGGCGATCGAGAACCACGGGTCCATGCTCGCCTCGTACGACCCGTAGCCGTAGATGACGGCGGGCGCCGAGCCGTCGCGCGGGGTGTCGCGGCGGCAGACGAGCGAGATCGGTACGCGGGTGCCGTCGTCAGCGAGCGCCCAGTCCCGGTGCTGCTCGTAGTCGGCCGGGTCGTACGCCCGCCCGTCCGGCCCGGGGCGGACCGGCTTCTGCCGGCGCAGCGTCAGCTCCCGGGTGACCAGGTCGTAGTCGTAGACCGAGTCGGGGGTGACGAGCGAGGTGTAGCGCAGCCGCACCTCGTTCGTGCGGTACTCGGGGCTGGCGTCCAGCCCGACGCTGTAGATCGGCTCGGGGAAGTCGATGTCCCAGCTGTCGTCGGTGCCCACCGGCAGCACCCGCAGGCCGGTCAGGCCGTTGGTGCGCAGCGACACCACGAGGTGGTTCTCGAACGCGTCGACCGCCTCCAGCCGGGTGCCAGGGGTGTGCGGGATCAGCGGCTCCCACTCGCCCGGCGAGTCCGCCGAGGTGTACGCCAGCGCGAAGTCCTCCGCGCCGTCGTTGTGCAGGATCAGGAAGCGGTGGCCGTGGTGCTCCACCGCGTACTCGATACCCTGACGCCGCGGGGCCACGACGGCGGGCTCGCCGGTCGGGTTGGACGCCGGGATCACCCACACCTCGCTGGTGATCTTGCTGTGGATGTCGATGACCACGAAACGCTCGGAGCGGGTCAGCTCGACGCCGACCCAGAACCGCTCGTCGTCCTCCTGGTAGACCACCACGTCCTCGGTGGACGCCGTGCCGACGGTGTGCCGCCAGACCCGGTTCGGCCGCCACGCCTCGTCCACAGTCACGTAGAACAGCGTGGACGCGTCGCTGGACCAGGCCGTGCCGTAGAACGTGTCCGGTACCTCGTCCGGCAGCGACTCGCCGGTGGTCAGATCCTTGATCCGCAGCGTGAAGCGCTCGTCGCCGGAGAAGTCGGTGGAGTAGGCCAGCCAGCGCCCGTCCGGGCTGACGTCGAACGCGCCGAGCGAGAAGAAGTCGTGCCCCTCGGCGAGCTGGTTGCCGTCGAGCAGCACCTCCTCGCCGTCGAGCGGGGCGCCGTCCGCGCTGACCGGGGGTGCCGTCTCGCCCGGCCGGACCGCGCGTCGGCAGTGCACACCGTACTGCTGGCCCTCCACCGTGCGGGTGTAGTACCAGTAGCCGTCCTTGCGGGTCGGCACCGACAGGTCGGTCTCCTGGGTGCGCCGGCGCGTCTCCTCGAACAGCTCCGCGCGCAGGCCGGCCAGGTGGGCGGTGCGCGCCTCGGTGTACGCGTTCTCGGCGTCCAGATACGCGATCGTGTCCGGGTCGTCCTTGGCGGCGAGCCAGGCGTACTCGTCGAGGACTGTGTCACCGTGATGAAGGCGCTCGGTCGGGACGCGCTTGGCGACGGGCGGTGGGGTTTCGGTCACGGCGCCACGTTACCGGTCGGCGGGCCGCCGCCGGGCTCGCCCGCCGACCGAATCCGGCGACTCGCCGCCAGGTCTTTCGAACATGTGTACGATAACCGCCATGGCGGATGCGGCACGTTCCACCGAACTCGAAGCCCTCGACATCACCCGGAAGCTGGCCGCGATCTGCGGCACCCCGTTCGCCCGCTTCGCCGGCCCGGCCGACGAGGTGGCCGGCCGTACCGCCCGATGGGTGGCCGTGCCGGGCGGCCCGCACGCCGCGGCGGAGGTGTTGCGGCTGGCCGCGGCGCACGACCTGACAGTGGTGCCGCGCGGCGCCGGCACGAAGATCGACTGGGGGGCCGCGCCGGCGCAGGTGGACATCATGCTCGACACCGGCCGCCTCGCCGGGGTCTGGCACGAGCCGCGCGACGCGGCGGTGGCCGAGATCGGCGCCGGTACGCCGCTGCGCGCCGTCCAGGCCACACTCGCGCGCACCAACCGGCGGCTGCCGGTCGACGCGCCCTCGCCGGGCGCGACGCTCGGCGGGGTGCTCGCCGCCGACGAGTCCGGTCCGCTGCGTCACCGGCACGGCAGCCCGTGCGCCCAGCTCGTCGGGGTGCGCTACCTCGACGCCGACGGCGAGTTGGTGAGCGTCGGCGAGTCCGGCACGGAGGCGCTCGGCCGGGCCACCCCTGGCAGCGGCGGTGGCCGGGCGAGTGGACGCGGTCCGGCGGGCGACGGTGGTGGCGGCGATCCGGGTCGCGGCGGCGGGGACGCGATACTCGGCCGGGGAGAGGTGCCCGGGCTGGACGTGGCCCGGCTGCTCTGCGGCTCGCAGGGCGGGCTCGGCGTGCTGGTCTCGGCCACCATGCGGGTGCACGCCGTGCCGGCCGGCCGGCTCTGGGTGTCCCGTCCGGTCTGGACACCGCTGGAGGTGCACGACCTGGTCCGTGCCGTACTGGCCGCGGGCGTCGATCCGGCCGCCGTCGAACTGGACCTGCCGGTGCCGGTGCCGCTGCCCCGGCGTCGCATTCCGCCGTCGCACCCGTCGGTGGTCAACCGCCCCGACCATCCCGCCGTGACCGGACGACCCGCGGCGGGCAGCCTCGTGGTGCTGCTGGAGGGCGGCCCGGCCGACGTGACCGAGCGGGCCGAGCGGCTCACCGCCGTCCTCGGCGCCGAGGCGATCGTCAGCCACCACGCACCGGAATGGTGGGGGCGTTACCCGTTCGCGCCCGGCGACACGGCGCTGCGCATCGAGGTGCCCATCAACGACCTGCACGCAGCCGTCTACGCGTTGCGCGACGCCACCGGCGGCCCGGTGCCGGTACGCGGCTCGGCCGGCTCGGGCACCGTCCACGCCGCCCTGTCCGGCGCGCTGCCGCCCGAGCGGGTCGCCTCGATCCTCACCGCGGTTCGCAGCGTGCTGATCGCCCGACGGGGTCGGTGCGTGGTGGTGGCCGCGCCCGCGGCGGTACGCCGTGCCGTGGACCTCTGGGGCGAGCTGCCCACGTTGCCGAGACTGCGCAGCGCCAAGGCCCACCTGGATCCGCACCACCGCCTGGCCCCCGGCCGCCTCCCCGGCGGCCTCTGACCCACCTGCCCCGCCTGGCCCGGCCCTGTCCCCGCCGGCCCTCGCCCGGCCCGCCCTCACTCGGTGATCAAGGAGTTTGTGTCAGATTTCGCGCCCTCCTGAGCCACAAACTCCTTGATCACCGCCGACGGGGCGGGCGGAAGCGCCACGAGGGGGAGTTGAGGGCGAGACGGGGAGGGCTGAAGGGCTGCGCCGGGGAGCGAGCGCCACGACGGGCGGGCTCAACAGCCGCGACGGGGCGGGCTCAACGGTCACGACGGCGAGCTGAGCGCCGCGAACGACGGCTGAGGCGTCCGCGTGGAGGAGGGAGCGCTCGTTGACCATGAAGTTGGCGGGGAGGAATCGGGCGAAATGAGCGGCTAAGTTCATGATCGTCGAGGCGGACGCCGACGCCGACGCCGACGCCGAACCCGGAGCGGACGCGGGGCGGGGCGGGGCGAGCGGGCTAGGGGGTGTCGTTCCGGAGGACCAGGATGGCTATGTCGTCGCGTGGGGGCTCCACCGAGAAGGCGATGGTGGCGGCGCGCAGCCGGGCGGCCACCACGTCGGCCGAGTACCCGGCCAGCGGCGCCGCCGACTCGCGCAGCCGGTCGGTGCCGAACAGCTCCCGTCCGCGCCGCCGCTCGGTGACCCCGTCGGTGTAGAAGATCAGCGCGTCGCCGGGCTTGAGTGTCAGCTCGGCGGTCGGCGTGGTGATCGTGTCGAGCAGGCCCAGCGCCGTACCGCCGGCGCCGACGAACGTCGCCCCTCCACCGCCGTGCAGCAGTACCGGGCGGTCGTGGCCGGCCAGGTGCAGCGAGACGTCGAGCTGGTCGCCGTCGCCGGGTGCGACAGCCGCCAGCGCCAGCGTGCAGTAACGCCCGCCGCCGCGCTCCACGAGCGTCTCGTTGAGCCGGCCGAGCACCTCGGGCAGCGGTTTGCCGTCGCCGACGAGCACCCGGATCACGTCCCGGACCAGGCCGGTCACGGCGGCGGCCTGCACGCCCTTGCCTGACACGTCGCCGACCACCACGAGCCAGCGGCCGTCCGGCAGCGGGAGCACGTCGTAGAAGTCGCCGCCGACCTCCGCGTCGTCGCCGGTCGGGACGTACTCGGCGGCGAAGCCGATGCCCTCGACCACCGGGAGCACCGGCGGCAGCAGCGACTGCTGGAGCGTCTGGGCGACCCGGCGGCGCTCGGCGTGGATGCGGGCGTTCTCGATGGCGAGGGCGGCGCGGCGGGCCACGTCCTCCAGCACCGAGACCTCGTCCGGGTCGTGCCGGTGCCGCTGGTGCCGGCCCACGGCGAGGGTGCCGAGCCGCTGGCCGCGGGCGATGAGCGGTACGGCGAAGCCCTCCATCGGCCCGCCGAGCGGCACCTGGGCGGCGTTGCGGGACGCCTCGCGCAGCCGGGACTGGATCGAGTCCTGGCCGGTCTCCTGGAGGATCCGGTGCAGCTGCGGCAGCATCGCCTCGTCGGCGTGGCTCGACGCGGCGAGCCGCAGGCGGCCCCACTCGTCGGTGGTGTGCACGGCGCACCACTGGCCGAGCCGGGGCACCACGAGCTGCGGGATGAGCGCCATGGTCAGCTCGACGTCGAGCGACTGGGCGAGCAGTTCACTGGCCTCGGCCAGGAACGTCAGCCAGGTGGAGCGGCGTACGTCGGCGCGGCGCAGCCGGTCGTTCTCCAGGTGCAGCGACAGCCGTTCGGCGGCCAGTACGGCGAGCGGCCGGGCGTACGCCGAGGGCGCCGCGTCCAGCTCCAGCTCACCGGAGTACGGCCGGTGCACGGCGAGCGGGACCCGCAGCAGCTCGTTGCCCTCGCGCGCCGGCCGGCCGTACCGGGCGAAGACCTGGGTGCCGAGTCCGTCGCCCCGGTCCAGCCGGACCGTGCCACCGGCGGCGCCCACCATCTCGGCGACCCGGGTCAGTAGTCCGGTGGCGAACTCGGGCAGCGGCTCGTCGGCGTACGCGTCAGGGGTGAGCTGCATCAACTCACTCATCGCCGCGGCGCTCGGCGTACCGTCGCCGTTTCCTTCCGGTTCGGCGACGCGCAGTGGGCTGGCCGACGGCCGGGCGGAACCGCCGGGGCCGGGCCGGTCCAGGCGGAACCAGACGCCCTTGCCGGTGGGCAGGTACGTGGTGCCCCACCGGCTGGAGAAGTGGTCGACGAGCAGCAGGCCGCGCCCTCGGGCGGCGACCTCGGTGATGTCGGACGTGGTGTTGCGCACGCCCACGATCAGCTCGTCGACCGGGCCGGAGGCGAAGTCGGTGACTGTCACGGTGAGGCCGTTGCGGTCGGTGTCGACCTCGATGTCCAGTTCGGTGCGCGCGTGTTCGACGGCGTTGGTGGTCAGCTCGGTGGTGAGCAGCAGCGCCTCGTTCAGCAGTTCGGGCAGCCGCGCTTCGAGCAGCATGGTGCGGACCAGCGCGCGGGCCGCCGCCGGGGTGCGGCGGTCGGCGGGGAGGCGGACCCGGCGGACGCGCTCGTCCGCGCCGCCGCTAGCAGGCCCTGCCTCCGCTGACACCTTCGTATCCTCCACCGCGCCCACCCCGGGTGCCAAGCATCAGGCCGAACCCGCCACCCGGGTCGATACCGCACGTGACGCGCGATCACACGCGGTGACCTCGACGGATCGCGCGGCACAATGATGGGATGGCCCGTGTGACGGCACGAGCCCGAGCGGAGCGAGGATCGATGGCCACGGTGAATCAGTCGGTGACCGCTGACCCGTCCGCGTCCGACCACGAGGTGCTCCTCGGCGAACTGGTCGAGGCGTTGCGCAGGGTGGGACGCGGCGATCTCCGGGTGCGCCTGCCCCGGCGGGCGGGGCTGCCCGGTGAGGTCGCCGACGCCTTCAACGACGTGGTGTCGTTGCAGGAGCGGCAGCATCTGGACCTGCGGCGGATCAGCCGGATCGTCGGCCGCGACGGCCGGCTGACCGAGCGCCTGGACGACGAGGGCCTGGACGGCTCCTGGGCGGAGGGGCAGCGCGCGGTCAACTCGCTCATCGACGACCTGGGCCGGCCGACCACCGAGATCGCCCGGGTCATCGTGGCGGTGGCCGACGGCGACCTGTCCCAGCACATGGCGCTGGAGATCGACGGTCGCCCGCTGCGCGGTGAGTACCTGCGCATCGGCCGGACCGTGAACACGATGGTGGACCAGCTCTCGTCGTTCGCCGACGAGGTGACGCGCGTGGCGCGTGAGGTGGGCACCGAGGGCAAGCTGGGCGGCCAGGCCGACGTGCGCGGGGTGGCGGGCACCTGGAAGGACCTCACCGACTCGGTGAACACCATGGCGTCGAACCTCACCGGGCAGGTGCGGTCGATCTCCCAGGTGGCGACGGCTGTCGCGAAGGGCGATCTGTCGCAGAAGATCACGGTCGGCGCGCGCGGCGAGGTGGCCGAGCTGGCCGACACCATGAACTCGCTCACCGACACGCTGCGGCTGTTCGCCGAGCAGGTGACCCGGGTGGCGCGCGAGGTGGGCACCGAGGGCAAGCTGGGCGGCCAGGCCGAGGTGCCGGGCGTGGCCGGCACATGGAAGGACCTGACCGACAACGTCAACTCGATGGCGTCGAACCTGACCGCGCAGGTGCGCAACATCGCCCAGGTGTCCACGGCGGTGGCGAAGGGCGACCTGTCGCAGAAGATCACGGTGGCCGCCCAGGGCGAGATCCTGGAGCTGAAGGACACCGTGAACACGATGGTGGACCAGCTCTCCTCGTTCGCCGACGAGGTGACGCGCGTGGCGCGTGAGGTGGGCATCGAGGGCAAGCTGGGCGGCCAGGCGCAGGTGCGCGGCGTCTCCGGCACGTGGCGCGACCTCACCGAGAACGTCAACCAGCTCGCCGGCAACCTGACCAGCCAGGTCCGCAACATCTCCCAGGTCTCCACCGCGGTGGCCAAGGGCGACCTGGGTCAGAAGATCACAGTGGACGCGCAGGGCGAGATCCTGGAGCTGAAGAACACCGTCAACACGATGGTGGACCAGCTCTCCTCGTTCGCCGACGAGGTGACCCGGGTGGCCCGTGAGGTGGGTACCGAGGGCAAGCTGGGTGGTCAGGCCCAGGTCAAGGGCGTCTCGGGTACGTGGCGCGATCTGACCGACAACGTGAACTCGATGGCGTCGAACCTGACCAGCCAGGTCCGGAACATCGCCTCGGTCACCACCGCCGTGGCGAAGGGTGACCTGTCGCAGAAGATCACTGTGGACGCCCGGGGCGAGATCCTGGAGCTGAAGTCGACTGTCAACACGATGGTGGATCAGCTCTCGTCGTTCGCCGACGAGGTCACGCGGGTGGCCCGTGAGGTGGGCACCGAGGGCAAGCTCGGCGGCCAGGCCCAGGTACGCGGCGTCGCCGGCACCTGGCGCGACCTGACCGACAACGTGAACTCGATGGCGTCGAACCTGACCGCGCAGGTGCGCAACATCGCCCAGGTGTCGACAGCCGTCGCCAAGGGTGACCTGTCGCAGAAGATCACAGTGGACGCGCAGGGCGAGATCCTGGAGCTGAAGTCCACTGTCAACACGATGGTGGACCAGCTCTCGTCGTTCGCCGACGAGGTCACGCGGGTGGCGCGCGAGGTGGGTACCGAGGGCAAGCTGGGTGGTCAGGCTCAGGTCAAGGGCGTCTCGGGTACGTGGCGGGACCTGACCGACAACGTGAACTCGATGGCGTCGAACCTGACCAGCCAGGTGCGGAACATCGCCTCGGTCACCACCGCCGTGGCGAACGGCGACCTGGGTCAGAAGATCACCGTCGACGCGCAGGGCGAGATCCTGGAGCTGAAGAACACCGTCAACACGATGGTCGACCAGCTCTCGTCGTTCGCCGACGAGGTCACGCGGGTGGCCCGTGAGGTGGGTACCGAGGGCAAGCTGGGTGGTCAGGCCCAGGTCAAGGGCGTCTCCGGTACGTGGCGCGACCTCACCGAGAACGTCAACCAGCTCGCCTCGACCCTGACCACGCAGTTGCGCGCGATCGCGCAGGTCTCCACGTCGGTGACCCGTGGTGACCTGACCCAGCGGATCAACGTGAAGGCGCAGGGCGAGGTCGCCGAGCTGAAGGACAACATCAACCAGATGATCGTCACCCTCCGGGAGACGACCAAGAAGAACGCCGAGCAGGGCTGGCTGGACTCGAACCTGGCCCGGATCGGTGGTCTGCTCCAGGGCCAGCGCGACCTGGGCGAGGTCTGCCGGATGATCATGCAGGAGGTGACCCCGCTGGTGGACGCGCAGCTCGGCGCGTTCTTCCTGGCGGACAGCTCCGAGGGCAGCATGCGGCTGCGGCTCACCGCCTCCTACGGGTACGTGGCACGCGGCCACGACGTCACGTTCGGCCCGGGTGAGGGGCTGGTCGGGCAGGCCGCCCTGTCGCGCCGGACGATCCGGGTCAAGGCGCAGCCGGACGGGCGCCTCGTCGTACGGTCCGGGCTGGCCGACACGCCCCCGGCCGACCTGGTGGTGCTGCCGGTCCAGTTCGAGGGCGAACTGCTCGGCGTGATCGAGTTCGCCGGTGTGGCCACGTTCTCCGAGCTGCACCTGGCGTTCCTGGAGCGGCTGGTGCTCACCATCGGCGTCGCTGTCAACACCATCCAGGCCAACCGGCGTACGGAGGAGCTGCTGGCGCAGTCGCAGCGGCTGGCGCACGAGATGCAGGACCAGTCGGCCGAGTTGCAGCGCACCAATGCCGAGCTGGAGGACAAGGCGAAGCTGCTGTCCGAGCAGAAGGCCAACATCGAGACGCAGAACCGGGAGATCGAGCTGGCCCGCCTCGGCCTGGAGGAGAAGGCACAGCAGCTCACCCGCGCGTCGGCGTACAAGTCGGAGTTCCTGGCCAACATGAGCCACGAGCTGCGTACGCCGCTGAACTCGCTGCTCCTGCTGGCCCGGCTGCTGGCCGAGAACCCGGAGCGCAACCTCAGCGCGAAGCAGATCGAGTTCGCCCGCACCATCCACGGCGCCGGGTCGGACCTGCTGTCGCTGATCGACGACATCCTCGACCTGTCCAAGATCGAGGCGGGCCGGATGGACGTGGAGCCCACCGAGATCCAGTTCGCCGAGATCCGCGGCTACGTCGAGCAGGCGTTCGCGCCGCAGGCCGAGGAGAAGGGCCTGGACTTCCAGGTACGGGTCAGCCGTGACCTGCCGCCCGCGCTGGTCACCGACGCCCAGCGGTTGCAGCAGATCCTGCGCAACCTGCTGTCGAACGCGGTGAAGTTCACCGACAACGGCGCGGTGACGCTGCGGATCGGCCCGGCGGCCGACAACGCCGTCTTCGACGTGCCCGCGCTGACGAACGCGCAGCGGGTGATCGCGTTCACCGTGATCGACACCGGCATCGGGATCTCCGACGACAAGCTGTCGCTGATCTTCGAGGCGTTCCAGCAGGCGGACGGCACCACCAGCCGCCGCTACGGCGGCACCGGGCTGGGCCTGTCCATCAGCCGTGACCTGGCCCGCCTGCTCGGCGGCACGATCACCGTCTCGTCCGCGCCCGGTCAGGGTTCGACGTTCACTCTCTTCGTACCCGATGTGCTGGCGCCGGACGCGGTGGTGGCGCCGGCGCCACCGTCGCCGAGTCGCGCGGGCCTGCCGTCGTCGCTGCTCATGCCCATGGAGCTGCCGCAGCCGCAGGAGACGCCCGCCACCCGGCGCCTGGACGGCGTGACCGTGCTGATCATCGACGACGACGTGCGGAACGTGTTCGCGCTGACGTCCGCGTTGGAACTGCACGGGATGACCGTGTTGTACTCGGACAACGGGGCGGACGGCGTCCGCCAGCTCGCCGAGCACCCGGAGGTGGACATCGTCCTGATGGACGCCATGATGCCGGACCAGGACGGGTACGAGACGACAGCGCAGATCCGCCGCAACCACCGGTTCGCGGACCTGCCGATCGTCTTCCTGACCGCGAAGGCGATGCCCGGCGACCGGGAGTCGGCGCTCGGCGCCGGCGGCAGCGACTACATCACCAAGCCGGTGGACCTGGACGAGCTGATCGAACTGATGGCGTCCTGGATCAGCCGGAGCCGAGGCGAGGAGAACGCGTGACGCAGACGGCCAAGGCCCTGCTGGTGGACGACCGGCGGGAGAACCTGATGGCGCTGGAGGCGATCCTCCAGGGTCTCCCGGTGCAGTCGGTCGCGGTGGAGAGCGGCGAGGCGGCGCTCAAGCAGCTTCTGGTGGACGACTTCGCGGTGATCCTGCTGGACGCCCAGATGCCGGACATGGACGGGTTCGAGACCGCCACCCACATCAAGCGGCGCGAGCGCACCCGGCACGTACCGATCATCTTCCTGACCGCCGCGGACAAGGACGCCCAGCTCGCGCTGCGCGGCTACGCGGCCGGCGCGGTCGACTACCTGACCAAGCCGTTCGACCCGTGGGTGCTGCGGGCCAAGGTGACGGTCTTCGTCGACCTGTGGGTGAAGACGCGGCAGCTCGCCGCCCAGTCGGATCTGGTGCGGGAACGGGATCTGCAGTGGCGGCACCTGACCGACGCGGTCGACGAGGCGACGGCGCTGCTGCGCGCCGACGACGACCCGTCCACCCGGGAACGCGCGGTGGAGCTGCTGGAGCAGGCGCGCTGGGGCAACACCCGCTGACGGTTCAGCCGCCGGCCGGGCCGCCGTGCCCGGTCGCGGCACGCCGGGCCCGCCAGCGGTCGCCGAGCGATTCCAGCTCCTCCTGTACGAAGAGGAAGAAGTCGCGCATCTCGGCGACCCGCTCACCGGCCGGTGTGCTGCGTCCGTGCAGTGCGTCGACTCCGCCGGCGGCGATGTCGATGAAGTTCTTGTAGAGCGTGGTCTTGGTGATGGTCGCCTCGTACCACGGGTTGTCGGGCATCCGGTAGCGGTCGCGCCGGGAGCCCTTGACCGGCTCGCGGACCAGCATGGCGAACTGGGTCAGGTAGCGCACCGCGCCGCTCACCGCCGCCGCGCTGACGCCGAGCCGCTCGGCGATCTCGCCCGCGGTGAGCGGGTCGTCGGCGCTCATCACTGTGAACAGGACCCGGGCGGCCATCCGGGGGAAGCCCACGTCGGCGAAGGCCATCGCCATCCGCTCGACGAAGAGGTGGACCTCTTCCTCGTCGTGCTGGGGCGGCACGTTCATGGTCGGCTCCTCGACACTCACCCCGTGACCCTACAGTCTTCACAACTTTGTGAAACGAGCGTAGCTTCTGAAGTATGGAAACGGCAATCGATGTGTCCGGCCTGGTGAAGACCTTCGGCCGCACCCGGGCCCTCGACGGGCTCGACCTGACCGTTCGCACCGGAGAGGTGCACGGCTTCCTGGGCCCGAACGGCTCCGGCAAGTCGACCACCATCCGGGTGCTGCTCGGCCTGCTGCGGGCGGACGCGGGGGCCGTCCGACTGCTGGGCGGCGACCCGTGGCGGGACGCGGTGGCGCTGCACCGGCGCCTCGCGTACGTACCCGGCGACGTCACGCTCTGGCCCGGCCTCAGCGGCGGCGAGGTGATCGACCTGCTCGGCCGGCTGCGCGGCGGGCTCGACCCGGAACGCCGCGCCGAGCTGCTGGAGTCGTTCGAGCTGGACCCGCGCAAGAAGGGCCGCACCTACTCCAAGGGCAACCGGCAGAAGGTCGGCCTGGTCGCCGCGCTCGCCTCCGACGTCGAACTGCTCATCCTCGACGAGCCGACCTCCGGGCTCGACCCGCTGATGGAGGAGGTCTTCCAGCACTGGGTCCGCCGCGCCCGGCAGGACGGGCGGACCGTGCTGCTGTCCAGCCACATCCTGGCCGAGGTGGAGGCGCTGTGCGACCGGGTGACGATCATCCGGGCCGGCCGGGCGGTGGAGTCAGGCACGCTCGGGGACCTGCGCCACCTGCACCGCACCGCGATCGACGCCGAGGTCACCGCGCCGCTGGACGGCCTGGCCGACCTGCCGGGCGTGCACGACCTGCGGGTGGACGGGCAGCGGGTCCGCTTCGACGTGGACACCGCGTCGCTCGACGCCGCGCTGCGCCGGCTCACCGAGCTGGGGGTACGCAGCCTGGTCAGCACGCCGCCCACGCTTGAGGAACTGTTCCTGCGGCACTACGAGACGACGCCGTCCGAGGCGGCGCCCGCCTCCGACGCGGCGCCCTCTTCCGACGCGGCGCCCTCCGAGACGGCGGACCGGTCATGAGCGCGCTCACCGGCACGCGTCACCTGGTCCGGCTGATCCTGCGCCGGGACCGCCTCCTGCTGCCGCTGTGGGTGCTCGTGCTCGCGGTGCTGCCGATCACGTACGCGGCCAGCTTCTTCGAGCTGTTCCCCACCGCCGCCGAGCGGGCCGCATACCTGGAGGGCACCGCCCGCAACCCGTCGATCGTCGCGCTGCTCGGCCCGGCGTACGGCGACAGCGTCGGCGCGCTCACCGCCCAGCGCAGCGGCTTCCTGCTGCTCATCGTCGCGCTGGCGAGCCTGCTCACCGTCATCCGGCACACCCGCACCGAGGAGGAAGCCGGTCGCCGGGAACTGCTCGGCGGCAGCGTGCTCGGGCGGCACGCCGGGCTGACCGCCGCGCTGCTCGCCACGTACGGCGCCGACCTGGTGCTCGGGCTGCTCACCGCCGCCGGGCTCGTCTCGACCGGGCTGCCGGTCGGCGGCTCGGTCGCATACGGACTGGTCACCGTGCTGACCGGCGCCGTCTTCGCCACGCTCGGCGGGCTGGCCGCCCAGCTCACCGAGACCGCGGGCGGGGCGCGGGGCATCGGCCTCGCCGGTCTCGGCGCCGCGTTCGGGCTGCGCCTGGCCGGGGACACCGCCGGCAACGACTGGCCGAGCTGGCTGTCCCCGCTGGGCTGGGCCGCCCGCGTCCGCCCGTACGAGGGGGAGCGGTGGTGGGTGCTGCTGCTGCCACTGGCCGCCACCGTGCTGCTCGCCGTGCTCGCGTACCCGATCTCGGTCCGCCGCGACCTGGGCGCGGGCGTGCTGCCGCCCCGGCTCGGCCCGGCCGGCGCGGGCGGCGCGTTGTCCGGTCCGTTCGGGCTGGCCTGGCGGCTGCACCGGGGGCAGATCCTCTGGTGGTCGGTCGGGTTCGGCCTGCTCGGGCTGATCCTCGGGGGCGCTGCCGAGGCGGCCGGCCGGTCGGTCGAGGGGAGTCCGCGGATGGAGGAGATCGTGGCCCGGCTCGGCGGCGCGTCCGGGATGGCCGACGCGTACCTGGGGGTCACGTTGAGCCTGGCCGGGCTCGCAGCAGCCGGGTACGGCATCCAGGCCGCGCTGCGGATGCGCGCCGAGGAGGCCGCCGGGCACGCCGAGCCGGTGCTCGCCACCGGGACGCGGCGCTCGACCTGGCTGCTCTCGCACGTGGCGTTCGCGCTGCTCGGCCCGGTCGTGGTGCTCGGAGTGACCGGGCTGGCCACCGGCCTGACGTACGGGCTGAGCACCGGTGACGTGCCCCGCCAGCTCGGCCGGATGCTCGCCGCGGGCCTGGCCCAGGTGCCCGCGGCGTGGGTGCTGGCCGGGCTCGCCGTGCTGCTCTACGGCCTGCTGCCCCGGCTCGCGTCCGCCGCGTGGGTGGTGCTGGCGGTCTGCGTGCTGCTCGGGCAGCTCGGCGCCGTGCTGGAGCTGGACCAGTGGCTGCTGGACGTGTCCCCGTTCACGCACACCCCGCAGGTGCTGCGCGACGCGTGGACCCCCACCCCGCTCTACGTGCTGACGGCCCTGGCGGTGACCCTGGCCACAGCAGGCCTGCTGATGTTCCGCCGCCGCGACCTCCCCGTCCTCTGACCCGCGTTGATCTTGCACTTGTGGCCCCGACAAAGCGGGCGAATCACCCGCACGGAGGGCCGCAAGTGCAAGATCGCGGGGGAGGGCGGAGGTGAGGGCTACGGGGTGGCTTCGTTGCGGATCATCAGGGCGCTGCGGAGGCCGGTGATGTCCAGGACGCGGATCAGGAAGTCGCCGACGTTGGTGAGCATCAGCAGGCACTGGGTGTGGCTGGCCTTGCGGCTGAGCACCACGAGCGTGCCGAGGCCCTGCGAGTCGCAGAACGTGACCCCGGCCAGGTCGAGCACGATGCGCGGGGGCGGATCCGCCAGCACCTCGTTCACCACTGTCGAGAGCTGGGCGGCCGTGAGCATGTCGATCTCACCGGCCAGGCGAAGCACGGCTTCGTCACCCGTCCGGTGTACGGTGATGGACAGTTCGGCACGATCCACCCGGTCAGCCTATCGCGATCTCGACCGACGGGCCTGTCGAGCGGATCGCCGTCGGTCCGCCGCGCCGCTCAGGCGGGTGAGCGGCGGGTGAGCCTGGTAACCCCCGTTGCGGGGTGCCTGCCAGGCAGCGCTCCGGCGCTGACACAATGGCCCCATCGTGACCGAGACCTTTTCCGCCGGATCCGGCCGTTACCCGGCCGACGCCCCGGCCTCCGAGGCCCTGTTCGACCGCGCCAAGGCCGTCGTGCCCGGCGGGGTCAACTCTCCCGTGCGCGCGTTCCGTGCCGTCGGCGGCACCCCGCGCTTCATGGTCCGGGGGGAGGGTCCGTGGCTCTTCGACGCCGACGGTCGGCGCTACGTCGACCTGGTCTGCTCCTGGGGTCCGCTGATCCTCGGTCACGCGCACCCGGCAGTGGTGGAGGCGCTGCGCGAGGCGGCGCCGCTCGGCACCAGCTTCGGCACGCCGACGCCGGGTGAGGTCGACCTGGCCGAGGAGATCATCGCGCGGACGCCGGTGGAGCAGGTGCGCCTGGTCAACTCCGGCACCGAGGCGACCATGTCGGCGATCCGGCTGGCCCGCGGCTTCACCGGCCGCGCCAAGATCATCAAGTTCTCCGGCTGCTACCACGGCCACTCCGACGCGCTGCTCGCCGCCGCCGGCTCCGGCGTGGCCACCTTCGGCCTGCCCGACTCGCCCGGCGTGACCGGCGCGGCGGCCGGCGACACCATCGTGCTGCCGTACAACGACCTGCGCGCGGTCGAGGAGGCGTTCGCCGCCGAGGGGCAGCACATCGCCGCGATCATCACCGAGGCCGCCGCCGGCAACATGGGCGTGATCGCGCCCCGCGACGGTTTCAACTCCGAGCTGGCCCGGATCGCCCACGCCAACGGCGCGCTGCTCATCGTCGACGAGGTGATGACCGGGTTCCGGGTGTCCCGCGCCGGATGGCACGGCCTCGACCCGTCGGACGCGGACCTGTGGACGTACGGGAAGGTCATGGGTGGCGGCCTGCCCGCCGCGGCGTTCGGCGGGCGCGCGGAGATCATGGCGAAGCTCGCCCCGGCCGGCCCGGTCTACCAGGCCGGCACGCTCTCCGGCAACCCGCTGGCCTGCGCGGCCGGTCTGGCCACGCTGCGGCTGGCCGACGACGCGCTCTACCGGCGGCTCGACGAGAACGCCGCCGCGCTGGGCAAGCTGACCACCGAGGCGCTGTCCGCGGCGGGCGTGCCGCACCGCCTCTCCACCGCGGGCAACATGTTCTCGGTCTTCTTCACCGACGCGGACGTGCACGACTACGACAGCGCCCGCACCCAGGTGGTGCCGGCGTTCAAGGCGTTCTTCCACGCGATGCTGGCCGGTGGCGTCTACCTGCCGCCGAGCGCGTTCGAGTCGTGGTTCGTCTCGACCGCGATCGACGACGCCGCGTGGGAGCAGATCGCCGCCGCCCTGCCGGTGGCGGCGCGGGCGGCGGCAGCGGCGGGACACGGGGGGTAACCAGTGGCGGAGACTGTGGTGCACGTGCTGCGGCACGGCGAGGTGCACAACCCGGACGGCATCCTCTACGGCCGCCTGCCCGGGTTCCGCCTCTCCGAGCTGGGCGTGCAGATGGCCAAGGCGGCGGCGCAGGCGCTCGCCGACCGGACCGTGGTGCACGTGGTGGCCAGCCCGCTGGAGCGCGCCCAGCAGACCGCCGAGCCGATCGCGGCACAGTTCGGTCTCTCCGTCGGCGTCGACGAGCGCCTGATCGAGAGCGCGAACTGGTTCGAGGGCAAGAAGGTCTCGCCCGGTGACGGCTCGTTCCGCGACCCGCGCAACTGGTGGGTGCTGCGCGACCCGGTGACCCCGTCCTGGGGCGAGGCGTACCGGGCCATCGCCGAGCGCATGTTCGCCGCGCTGCACGCCGCCCGGGTCGCCGCCGAGGGGCGGGAGGCGGTGCTCGTGTCGCACCAGCTCCCGATCTGGACGCTGCGCCGGCACGTCGAGCGCAAGCGCCTCTGGCACGACCCGCGCCGCCGCCAGTGCGGCCTGGCCAGCCTCACCTCGTTCCACTTCGACGGCGCCAAGATCGTCGGTATCGGGTACTCCGAGCCGGCGGCCCACCTCGTCTCGATCTCGCCGACCGCCCGGACGGCCAAGGGGGCCTGATGCTCACCCGGAGGCTCGCCGCCGCCCTGCTCGCCGCCGTGACCGCCGGTACGGCGCTGGTCGGCTGTTCCTCCGGCAGCCAGGAGAGCCGGTGCGCGGCCGACGGCTCGACTGTCACCTGCGCCCCGGACCAGCGCTCCAAGACGCCGAAGGTGAGCGGTGAACTGCTCACCGGCGGCAGCTATGACATCTCCCGCGACCGCGGGCAGGTCGTCGTGGTCAACTTCTGGGGCTCCTGGTGCGCTCCCTGCCGCGCCGAGGCGGACGACCTGGAGGCCACCTACCAGGCCACCAAGGACTCCGGCGTGACGTTCCTCGGCATCAACGTGCAGGACAGCAAGGACAAGGCGATCGCCTTCGAGGAGGGCCGGGTCACGTACCCGAGCATCTTCGACCCGGCCAGCCGCCAGGCGCTGAACTTCGACATCCCGCCGAACACCACCCCGGCCACGGTCGTGCTCGACCGCGAGGGCCGGATCGCCGTGGTGATCCGCCGGGCCGTCACCCGCGACGAACTGCGGCCGATCGTCGAGGACATCGCCGCCGAGGCGCCGCCGCCGAACGGTGCCCGCTGATGGGCGAGACGTTCCGCCAGCTCGCCGAGTCCGGCCCGCTGCTGCTCGCGGTCGGCGCGGCGGCGCTGGCCGGACTGGTCAGCTTCCTGTCCCCGTGCGTGCTCCCGCTCATGCCCGGCTACCTGTCGTACGTGACCGGCTTGGCCGGCTCCGACCTGGAGGGTGCAAGGAAGGGCCCCCTTTTAACGCCTCCGGTAGAGGAAGGGCCCCTTCTTAACACCGGCGCCGCCGCCGGCAGCAGCGCGGGCAGCGCGGGTGGCTCGGGTGGCTCGGGTGGCTCGGGTGGCGTGAGCGTCGCCGAGCGGGCGGCGCCGCAACGGACCACCGCCGCCGTCAAGGGCCGGGTGCTCGCCGGCACGCTGCTGTTCATCGCGGGCTTCACCGTCGTGTTCGTCGCCACCGCGATCCTCTTCTCCGGCGTCGGCAAGCTCTTCTTCCGGTACGAGCGCACGCTGGAGATCGTCATCGGCGCGCTCGTGGTGGTGCTCGGCCTCGGCTACCTCGGGGTGATCCCCGGCATGCAGCGGGAGTTCCGCATCCGCTGGCTGCCCTCCGCCGGGTTGCTCGGCGCGCCGGTGCTCGGCGCGGTCTTCGCGCTCAGCTGGCTGCCCTGCACCGGCCCGACGCTCGGCGCGGTGCTCGGCATGGCGGCCACCGAGGGCGGGACCGACCGGGCGGTGGTGCTCGCCGTGGCGTACTGCCTCGGGTTGGGGATACCGTTCGTCGTCTTCGGGCTGGGCTTCCAGCGCCTGCTCGGGGTGTTCCGCGCCGTCCGGCGCAACAGCCGGTGGGTCACCCGGATCGGCGGCGCGCTGCTGATCGCGATCGGCCTGGCGCTGATCACCGGCGGCTGGGTGAACGTGGTGATCTGGTTGCAGACGAACGTGGGCGTGGGCGAGGTGAGCATCTGATGACGACCGTTGACGACAGGCCGTCGACCCCACCCGCGCAGGCGCCCCGGCGGCGGGTCAACCCGGTGCTGGCCCTGCTGCGCAACTCGTGGCGGCAGCTCACCAGCATGCGTACGGCGCTGATCCTGCTGTTCCTGCTCGCCGTCGCGGCCATCCCCGGCTCGGTGCTGCCCCAGCGCGGCGTCAACCCGGAACGCGTCAACCAGTGGTTCGTCGATCACCCCGACCTCGCGCCCCGGCTGAACCAGATCGGCGCGTTCGAGGTCTTCGGCTCGGTCTGGTTCTCCGCGATCTACCTGCTGCTGTTCACCTCGCTGATCGGCTGCATCCTGCCCCGCGCCCGCGACCACGTCCGCGCGCTGCGGATGAAGCCGCCGGCCGCGCCGAAGCGGTTCGACCGGCTGCCCCAGCACGCGGTGCTGGAGGCCCCGGCCGCCGCCGACCCCGAGGCGATCGCGGCGGTGCTGCGCCGCCGCCGGTGGCGGGTCACCGTGCGCGGCGACGAGGTCTCCGCCGAGAAGGGCTACCTCAAGGAGACCGGCAACCTGCTCTTCCACGTGTCGCTGGTCGCCGTCCTGCTCGGGGTGGCGCTCGGTTCCTGGTACGGATGGCACGGCAACCGCATCCTGGTGGCGGGCGAGGACAACGCCTTCTGCAACACCCGCCAGCAGTACGCCGAGGCGTCGCTCGGCCCGCGCGTGGACAGCTCCGACCTGCCGCCGTTCTGCCTGACGCTGGAGAAGTTCGAGGCCGACTACCTGCCGTCCGGGCTGGCGTCCCGCTACTGGGCCACGGTGACCGTGGACGAGCCGGGCGGCACGGAACGGACCGCCGGGTTCTCGGTCAACTCGCCGCTGCGGCTCGGCTCGGCGAACGTCTACCTGCTCGGCAACGGCTACGCGCCGCTGCTGAAGTACACCGACAGGTACGGCCGCAGCCAGACCAGCGAGGCGCCGTTCCTGCGTACCGGTGACTCCAACGCGACCGAGGAGGGCGTGGCGATCTTCCCGGACGCCAACGTCGACCCGAAGACCGGCGCGCGTGCCCCGGACCAGCAGATCGCCTTCGACGGGCTCTACCTGCCGACCGCGCCGGAGAGCGCGCCGTACGTCTCGTCGCAGTACCCGGCCGAGCGGAACCCGGCGGTGAACCTGACCGCGTACCGGGGCAACCTCGGGCTGGACGCGGGCATCCCCGGCTCGGTCTACGCGCTGGACCGGCGGCAGATCGACGACGGCAAGCTCAAGGAGATCGGCACCAAGCTGCTGCGGCCGGGGGAGAAGTGGACCCTCGACGACGGCAGCACTCTGGAGTTCGTCGGCACCAAGCCGTACATCACGCTCGCGGTCCGGCACGCGCCCGGGCAGACGTTGCTGCTGGTGGCGAGCGGCACGCTGCTGCTGGGCCTGATGGGCTCGCTGTTCGCCCGGCGGCGCCGGGTCTGGTTCCGGGTTTCGCCCCCCGAGGGCGGATCTCCGACGAGCGGTAGTAGTTTGGTGGAGGCCGGTGGGCTGCCGCGCACCGAGCACCCTGGGTTCGCCGACGAGTTCGCGCAGCTCGTCGCCGCGGTGAGCGGTGACGCGCCGGACGCGCGGCGGGCGCGAGAAGGAGACGACTGATGTCCGCACTCTCCGACCAGCTGGTCGCGTTCGCGATCCTGGCGTACCTGATCGCGATGATCAGCCACGCCGTGGAGTTCGCGCTGGGCAACGCGCGGAAGGTGCCCGCGGCCGCGCCGGCGCGGGAGCTGGTCGGCGCGGGCGTCGGCGGAGCCGGCGGCACGATCGACGAGCCGGCCGTCGCGGCGACGCCGTCGCGCCCGGACCGCACCGGCGCGCGGGCCGTGCTGGCCGGCCGGATCGCCGCCTGGCTCACAGTGCTCGCCGCCGCCGTGCACCTGGGCGCCGTGGTCACCCGGGGCCTCGCCGCCGACCGGATGCCCTGGGGCAACATGTACGAGTTCGTGCTGACCGGCACCTGGATCGGTGTGGCGGCCTGGCTCGTGGTGCTCTGGAAGCAGCCGTGGCTGCGCCGGCTCGGGCTGTTCCTGACACTGGTCATGGTGCTGCTGCTGGCCTTCGCCGAGCTGAAGCTCTACGTGCCGATCGAGCCGCTGATGCCGGCGCTGCAGTCGTGGTGGTTCATCATCCACGTCTCGACGATCATCTTCGCCTCGGGCATCTTCCTGCTGGGCGTGGTGCCCGCCGCCGCGTACCTGATGCGGTCCGGCTGGGAGCAGGGGCGGCGCAGCTTCCCGTACACCCTGGCCCGCCGCCTCCCGGAGGCGGCCGGGCTGGAGCGGCTGACCTTCATGCTGCACGCCTTCTCGTTCCCGATCTTCACATTCGCGGTGATCGCGGGTGCGATCTGGGCCGAGGCGGCCTGGGGCCGCGCCTGGGGCTGGGATCCCAAGGAGACCTGGGCGTTCATCTCCTGGGTGGTGTACGCGGGCTACCTGCACGCACGGGCCACGCCGAGCGTGAAGCGCAACGTGGCCACCTGGATCTCCATCGTGGGCTTCCTGACCGTGATGATGAACCTGTTCGGCGTGAACTTCTTCTTCACCGGTCTGCACTCGTACGCCGGGGTGTAGTGACCGGGCGCGCGCTCAGCACCTCGTCCACCCGGCGCGTGACCTGGTAGGCCACCTCCGGCAGGTCGGCCAGTTCGAGGCGGTCCGCCCGCAGCGCGAACTGGGCGTGCAGCTCGCGGGCCACGGCGTCGCGGATCTCGGCCTGAAGCGGGCTGAGGCCGTCGGGGTCACCCACCACGTATGCGTCGTCCATCCGCCGATGATGAACCGCCGTCGGCGAAGCTGTCAGTGACGCAGAATGTAGGACTACACTTCTTAGAACTGTACCAACTGGCGCAGGCGAGCGAGGGCTTCTACTTCGGCGCGACCGAGGCGACGTCGACGGAATCGCTGCGCCGGTTGGGTGAGGCGCTGGGCGCGTACTCCGGATCACCCGGCCCCGTCCACCTGCCGGACTGGGGTGCTGCGGTCGACGCGCTGCTCGCGCTGGGACGGGAACGCCCCGTCACTGTCGTCCTCGACGAGTTCCCGTACCTGGTGCGTGCGGCCCGTGACCTGCCGTCGATCATCCAGCATGCGCTGACGCCCGGGCGTCCGGAGCGGACCGGGTCCCGGGCGCGGTTGTTGTTGTGCGGCTCGGCGCTGTCCTTCATGGGAGGACTGCTCGCCGGGTCGGCGCCGCTGCGCGGGCGGGCCGGCCTGGAGCTGCCGGTGCAGCCACTGGACTTCCGCGCCGCGGCGGCCTTCTGGCAGATCGACGACCCGCTGCTGGCGGTGCGCGTCTTCTCCGTCGTCGGCGGCACCCCCGCGTACCGCCGGGAGTACGTCCAGGACGACACCCCGGCCGGGTCGGACGACTTCGACGCGTGGATCGTGCGGACGGTCCTGAACCCGGCCCGGCCGCTGTTCCGTGAGGCCCGGTACCTGCTGGCCGAGGACCCGGACCTGCGGGACACGGCGCTGTACCACTCGGTTCTCGCCGCCGTCGCGGAGGGGAACGCCAGCCGGGGCGGCATCGCCGGCTACATCGGGCGGAAGGCCACCGACCTCCAGCACCCGCTGACCGTGCTGGAGGACGCCGGACTGCTGCTGCGCGAGCCCGACCCGCTGCGCAGCGGTCGCAGCAGCTACCGGATCACCGAGCCGTTGATCACCTTCTACCAGGCCGTGATGCGTCCGGCGTGGACGGCTCTGGAGCAGCGGCGCGGAGCCGACGTCTGGCGTCGCTCGCAGCGCCGCTACGCCAGCGCGGTGCTCGGACCCCGGTTCGAGGAGATCGTGCGGCAGTGGTCGCTCCGCTTCGCCGAACCCGAGCTTCTCGGCGGGCACGTCGCGGAGGTGAGCGCGGCGACGCTGACCGATCCGGACACCCGGACGCGTCACGAACTCGACCTGGTCGCGGTGGGCGAGCCGCCACCGGGCGACGGCCCTCGCCCGTTGTTGGCGATCGGTGAGGTCAAGTGGGGTCGCCGGCTGGGCCGGGCCGACCTCCAGCGGCTGGAACGGATCCGGGCCCTGTTGGTGCGACGACGACCCGGCTTCGACGCGGCCGGGGCACGGCTGCTGCTGGCGGGCGGCCACGGCTTCGAGGACGACCTCGTCGACGCCGCGGCCGGTCGGGCGGATGTGGTCCTGGTCGACCCGGCACTTCTCTACGGGCGCTGAGCCGGCGCCTCATCCGCCGAACCAGCCGGGGATGTCGAGGCGGAACACGTCGGCGGGGACCATCCGGCGCAGGTCGTCCTCGATGGCGGCGACCCGGTCGGCGCCGAGCGTGGCCGCCCAGCGGTCGCGTAACTCGTCGAAGACCACAGCCGAGCGGTGCAGGCCGTCGCGGCCCTTCGCTGTCATCCGGACCAGCTTGCGGCGGGCGTCGGCGGGGTCGTCCACGCGTTCCAGGTAGCCGAGCGCGACCAGCCGGTCCACCGTCTTGCCCGCTGCCTGCTTGGAGACGCCGAGGCGTTGACCGAGGTCGGAGGCGGTGGTGCCGGCCGGGCCGACGGCCTGGAGGACGAAGCCGTGTGCCGGGCGCAGCTCGGGGTGACCCTGGCGGGCCAGTTCGGCGTGCAGGTCGTCGACGAGCGTACGGAAACCGGCGAGCAGGAGCAGCGGCAGCGCGAAGCCGGGGCGGTCAGGCGTTGCCATGTTCGACAACCACGTTTACTATTCCGTCAACCACGTTGACCATCTTACGAGAGGGGCCCTGTCATGTCCCGCTTCACCGCGTACGAGCCGGACACCGCGCCCGCCGCCGCCCGCCCGGTCATAGCCGGAGTACGCCGCTCGCTGGGTCACCTGCCCGCCGCCGTGAGCCTGATGGCCGGCTCGCCCGAACTGCTCAAGGGCTTCCTCGCCGCCAACGCCGCGTTCGAGGCCACCGACCTGGACCCGGTCGCCCGGGAGGTGGTCGTGCTGACCGTCGCCACCCGCAACGGCTGCCACCTCTGCGTGGCCATGCACACCGCGACGCTGGTCCGGCACGGCGCCGCGCCCGAGCTGATCGAGGCGCTGCGGACCGGTACGACGCTGCCCGACCCCCGGCTGGAGGCGCTGCGCCGCTTCACAGTCGCCGTGCTCGACCACCGGGGCGCGGTCCCCGACGCCGACCTGGACGCGCTGCTCGCCGCCGGATGGCAGGCCCGGCACGCGCTGGACGTGGTGCTCGGCATCGGCACCTACACGATCTCCACGTTCGCCAACCGGCTCACCGAGGCGCCGCTCGACGAGCCGCTGGCCGCGTACGCCTGGCAGCCCGCCGCCTGAGCTGCGGGTGTTAAGAAGGGGCCCCTCCTCTACCGGAGGCGTTAAAAGGGGGCCCGTCCTTACCTCCGCAGGAGGGTACGGGAGGATGGGCGGTATGGCGGCTCGCTTCCCGTACACCGATCTGAAGGATTTCCTCGCGGCGCTGGAGCGTGCGGGCGAGCTGCGGCGGGTGAGCGCGCCGGTCGACCCCACGCTGGAGATCAGCGAGATCGTCACCCGCACCGTCCGGGCCGGCGGGCCCGCGCTGCTGTTCGAGCGCCCCACCCGGGGTGAGATGCCGGTGGCGATCAACCTGTTCGGCACCGAGAAGCGGATGGCGATGGCGCTCGGGGTGGAGCACCTCGACGAGATCGGCGAGCGCATCGGCGACATGCTCAAGCCGGAGCTGCCGCAGGGCTTCTCCGGGATGATGGGCGGCCTGGGCAAGGTCATGCAGCTCAAGTCGATGCCGCCGAAGAAGGTCAAGACCGCGCCCTGCCAGCAGGTGGTCTACCGCGGCGACGACGTCGACCTGAACCGGCTGCCCGGGTTGCAGGTGTGGCCCGGTGACGGCGGGATCTTCCACAACTTCGGGCTGACCCACACCAAGCACCCGGAGACCGGCAAGCGCAACCTCGGGCTCTACCGGCTCCAGCAGCACTCGCACAACACCATCGGCATGCACTGGCAGATCCACAAGAACTCCACCGCGCACCACGCGGTCGCCGAGCGGCTCGGCCAGCGGCTGCCGGTGGCGATCGCGATCGGCGCGGACCCGGTGGTGGCGTACTCGGCCAGCGCGCCGCTGCCGGCCGACATCGACGAGTACCTGTTCGCCGGGTTCCTCGCCGGTGAGCGGGTCGAGATGGTCGACTGCCTGACCGTCCCGTTGCAGGTGCCGGCGCACGCGCAGATCGTGCTGGAGGGCTACATCGAGCCGGGCGAGCGCCTGCCCGAGGGGCCGTTCGGCGACCACACCGGCTTCTACACGCCGGTCGAGCCGTTCCCGGTGATGCACATCGAGTGCATGACCATGCAGCGCGACCCGGTCTACCACTCGATCGTCACGTCCCAGCCGCCGCAGGAGGACCACGGCCTCGGCAAGGCCACCGAGCGGATCTTCGCGCCGCTGCTGCGCTTCCTGATCCCGGACATCGTCGACTACGACCTGCCCGCCGCCGGTGTCTTCCACAACTGCGCGATCGTGTCGATCCGCAAGCGCTACCCGAAGCACGCGCAGAAGGTCATGAACGCGATCTGGGGCGCGCACATGATGTCGCTGACCAAGCTGATCGTGATCGTCGACGAGGACTGCGACGTGCACGACTACAACGAGGTCGCGTTCCGTGCCTTCGGCAACGTCGACTACGCCCGCGACCTGATGGTCACCGAGGGACCGGTGGACCACCTGGACCACGCCTCGTACCAGCAGTTCTGGGGTGGCAAGGCGGGCATCGACGCGACCCGCAAGCTGCCCGAGGAGGGCTACAGCCGGGGCTGGCCGGAGGAGATGCGCATGTCGCCCGAGGTGGTCTCGCTCGTCGACAAGCGCTGGAAGGAATACGGGATCTGATGACGGCGGCAGTACAGGAACGACCCGGCCGGGTCTCGTCCTTCCTCAAGCTCGTCGCCATCGAGCACTCGGTCTTCGCGCTTCCGTTCGCGTACCTGTCGGCGCTGACCGCGATGCAGCTCAACGGCGGCCGGGTGCGCTGGGGAGACCTGCTGCTGATCACCGTGGCGATGGTCGGCGCGCGGACGTTCGCGATGGCCGCGAACCGGATCCTCGACCGGCGGATCGACGCGCGGAACCCGCGTACGGCGAACCGGGAACTGGTCACCGGCGCGGTGAGCGTGCGGACGGCCTGGACCGGCGCGGCCGTCGCGCTCGTGGTGTTCCTGGCCGCCGCCGCCCTGCTCAACCCGCTCTGCCTGGTGCTCGCGCCGCTCGCCGTGGTGCCGCTCGTGGTCTACCCGTACGCCAAGCGGTTCACGAACTGGCCGCACGCCATCCTCGGGGTGGCCCAGGCGGTCGGACCGGTCGGCGCCTGGCTGGCGGTCACCGGCACGCTCGACGGCTCCGGCCCGGCCTGGCTGCTCGGCGCCGCCGTCGGCCTGTGGATCGGCGGCTTCGACCTGATCTACGCCTGCCAGGACTCGGAGATCGACCGGGAGATCGGCGTGCACAGCGTCCCCGCCCGGTACGGCCGGCGCTTCGCGCTGCACGCCTCCACTGTCGCGCACGTGGTGACGTTCGCGCTGTTCATCTGGTTCGGCGCCTGGGTCGGCTTCGGCTGGCTGTGGTGGATCGGGCTGGCGCTCACCGCTGTCGCCTTCGCCTACCAGCACATGGTGGTCAGCCCCACCGATCTGAGCAAGGTCAACCGGGCGTTCTTCACCGCGAACGGCTTCGTCGGCATCGCGTTGTTCGTCCTCGCGCTGCTCGACCTGGTGATCCGGCTCGGCCTGCGGCCGTAGACGGCAACGCCGGGCACCCGGTCAGGACGCCGCGGCGACCGGGTAGCGGGCGCTCTCCAGCGTCCAGTCGACCGTGCCGCGCACGGCAGCGGCCAGCCCGTCGAGATGGCTGGCGACGGCGTCGTCGAGCGTCGGGCCGAACGACGGCGCCGCCGCCAGGAGCGCCGCGAACCGGTCCATCTCGGCCCGCCAGTGCCCCGCGACCAGGTCGACCGCCGCCGGCACCGGCACGCCCCGCTCGGCCGCCGTCGCCAGCACCAGGTTGTGCCCGCCGCCGGTGGCCCGGTCGCGCTCCAGCGAGGCGATGTCGTTGAACCAGGACAGCAGGTCGTTGGCGAGGCCGGCGAGCCGCCGTAGTGCCGGATGGTGGTAGACCGCGTCGGGCAGCGGACGCCCGGACGCGAACTCGATCAGCGGGTACGACACGTACGCCGCCGACGTGGCCCGGCGCAGCCGTACGTACTCGGCGACGCCCGGTGGGCGGCCGGACGTGGTGGCGGTGGCCTCCCGGTGGACCCCGTCGAGGTGGTCGGCGACCGCGTCGGCGAAGCGCAGCCGCCACCTGGCCGGCATCCGGCGGCGGGGCTCGCGCCACGCCTGCACCAGCAGCCGGCGCAGCGGGCCGGAGAAGCCCGGGTGGCGGGCACGCGGGCCCTCGCGCAGCAGGGCGAGCGCGCCGTCACGCAACGCGCGGATCTGCGCCGGGGTGAGGCCGTCCCGCCCGTCGCAGGCGTCGTCGACGAGGAAGAACCAGGTGAACAGTGTGGTCAGCACGCGCAGGTCGGGCTCGGTGGCGTCCGGATAGAGGCGCCCGGCGTACCGGGCGAAGCCGGCCCGCGCCAACCGTTGCCGGGTGGCCGGGTCAGCCGGCAGACCGAGCCGGTCGACCTGCGCCACCAGCCAGCCCTGCACGTCGTCGGCGTACGGGGAGAGGCGGGGCGGGATGGGGCAGTCGGAGCGGAGCGCCCGCAGCACCGCCGCCGTCATCACCGGCCCCTCCGTGGAAGTGGATCGCCGATCGAAGAATTTCATGCCGCGGGACGTTCCGTGAACCCTCTGGACATCCCGGGCGGGGCGACCGAAAGGGGGTCGCCGCCCGCCGTCCGCGGCGACCAGGCACGCTTGAGGGCATGCGCGAACCATGGGTGGTGGGTGTCTCCGGGGCGTCCGGGACGCCGTACGCGGCGGCTGTCGTCCGGGGCCTGCTCGACGCCGGCCAGGCGGTGGACCTGATCGTCTCCCGGGCGGCCCGGCTGACGGTGCTGGACGAGACCGGCCGGCCCTTCCGGGACGCGCACTGGACCGAGGACCTGGCCGCCTGGCTCGACCGCGACCTCACCGGCGCGGACCTGCGGCACTGGCCCGCCGGTGACCTGGCCGCCGGCCCGAGCAGCGGCTCCTACCCGGTACGCGGCATGGCGGTGGTGCCCGCCAGCACCGCCGCGTGCGCCGGCATCGCCATCGGGCTCTCCAAGGATCTGCTCCAGCGCGCCGCCGAGGTCAACCTCAAGGAGCGCCGCCCGGTGGTCGTGGTGCCCCGGGAGACGCCGGTGACCCGCAGTCACCTGGAACATCTCATCGCGCTGCACGACGCCGGCGCGGTGGTGCTGCCGGCCAGTCCGGGCTTCTACGGCGCCGGGGCGGCGGCGTCCGCCGGGCAGCTCGTGGACTTCGTGGCCGGGAAGGTGCTCGACGCGCTCGGTGTCGAGCACACGCTGTTCCGGCGGTGGTCCGGCGAACTGGCAGCCGGTCGCCGGGAGGCGGACCCGGACTGACGGTCCCGGTTGCCGACGTACGGGGCGCGGCCCTCGGCCGGACCGCGCCCCGTACGTTCAGTACATGCCGGCGTTCGCCGGTCCGGGGCCGGTGGAAGCGGTCGGGCCCATGTTGCGGGCCTTGCCCATGTCCTCCGCCTCGTCCAGCATGCCCTCCCCCTCGAGCAGGGCCCGCACCTCGGATTCCCGAAACCGGCGGTGCCCTCCTGGAGTCCGGATACTGCCGATCCGGCCGGCCGCTGCCCATCTGGTCACGGTCTTCGGGTCCACCCGAAACAGCGCAGCGACCTCACCCGGTGTCAGCAGGCGATCTCCAGTGTCCACAGCCCCCTCCTCGCGTCGACGAAGCCCCCGGCTGAACACACTGCCCCCGGCCGGTGCGAGCCCAGAGCCGTCATGAGGGACGTATGGCAATTACAGCACCGGCTACCGGACGTGTCCGCCAAACGCGAAAAACGCACACACTGGGAAGGTTAGGAAATGGTACAGGCGGAGAACCCCCGTGATCGTACGTTTGTGAAGGGTTGATCCACGGGTACCGACAGTGTTCCGTGGTCGCCAAACGGATAGGGTCACTCTCCGTGGACACGATCGACCTGAGCCTCGTGGAGTTGTTGCGAGGCAACGCCCGTCTGTCGTACGCCGAGCTGGCCCGTCAGGTCGGCCTCTCCGCCCCGGCCGTGCACGAGCGGGTCGGCAAGCTGGAGTCCAGCGGCGTGATCCGGGCGTACCGGGCCGAGGTCGAGCCGGAGTCGATCGGGCTCGGCGTCACCGCGCTCATCGGCATCATCGAGGACTCCGACGCGGACACCGACGAGGTGCTGGAGGCGTTCCGCCGCATCCCCGAGATCGAGTCCTGCTACTTCATGGCCGGCGTCGAGTCCTTCCTGCTCAAGGCGCGAGTCGGCACGATCGCCGAGCTGGAGCAGCTGATCGTCCGGCTGAACCGGACGGCGGGTGTGGCGTCCACCCGTACCAGCATCGCCCTGTCGACCAAGTGGGAGAACCGCCCGCAGCCGCTGGAACCGCCCACCGCCTGACGCCTCTGGCCCCGGGCCGGGGGTTGCGGTTACCGTGCGCCGATGACGAGCTCGGTGCGGGGTGCCGCCGTGGTCACAGGAGCGGCCGGCGGGCTGGGGCGGGCCATCGCCGCCGCGCTGCACGCCGATGGGTGGAACGTACTGCTCACCGACGTGGACGCCGGGGCCGTGGCGGCTGCCGCCGCGCCGCTGGGTGGCTGGTCGCGCGCCCTCGACGTACGCGACGAATCCGCCTGCGCGGACGTCGCCGCCGAGGCGGCTGCCGCGCCCGGCGGCCTCGGGCTCTGGGTGAACAACGCGGGCATCCTGGTCACCGGGCCGTCCTGGGCGCACGGCGCCCCGACCCGGCGCGCGGTGGTCGAGGTCAACGCGCTCGGCGCGATCAACGGCACGCTCGCCGCCGTCGCGGTGATGCGCGAACAGGGCCGCGGCCACGTGCTCAACGTCGTCTCGCTGGCCGGGCTGATCGCCGCGCCGGGCGAGACGGTGTACGCGGCCAGCAAGCACGCCCTGCTCGCGTTCAGCCTCGGCACTCTGAGCGACCTGCGGATGGCGGGCGTCCGGGGCGTACACGTGTCGTGCCTGTGCCCGGACGGGATCTGGACGCCGATGCTGCACGACAAGCTGGACGACCCGGGAGCGCTGGCGTCCTTCACCGGCTCGCTGCTCACGCCGGAGCGGGTGGCCGCGCGGGCCGTCCGGCTGGCCCGGCGGCCCCGGCCGGTGGTCAGCCTGCCGCGTTGGCGCGGTGCCCAGGTGCGACTCCTGGACGCCTTCCCCCGGCTCGCCCTGGCCCTCACGCCGGTGATCCGGGCCACCGGGCGGGCCGGTCAGCGGCGGCAGGCCCGCCGGGTCCGGGAGAACCCGAGCCCACCTCGCTTGTAACGTTGCCGACGTGACTCATCTCGACCGGTGCGACGAGGCCAGCCGGCGCTGGGTGACCGAGGCCATCGCCACTGTCGAGGCGGACGCCAACCGCTCCGCCGACACCCACCTGCTGCCCTTCCCGCTGCCCCGCGAGTGGGGGATCGACCTCTACCTCAAGGACGAGTCGGTGCACCCCACCGGCTCGCTGAAGCACCGGCTGGCCCGCTCGCTGTTCCTCTACGGGCTCTGCAACGGCTGGATCGGCCCGGACACCACGATCGTCGAGGCGTCATCGGGCTCGACGGCTGTCTCCGAGGCGTACTTCGCCCGGATGCTCGGGCTGCCGTTCATCGCTGTCATGCCCGCCTCCACGTCGCCGGAGAAGATCGCCCAGATCGAGTTCCAGGGCGGACGCTGCCACCTGGTGGACGACCCGTCCAAGGTCGTGGTGGAGGCGCGCTGGCTCGCCGAGGACAGCGGCGGCCGGTTCATGGACCAGTTCACGTACGCCGAGCGGGCCACCGACTGGCGGGGCAACAACAACATCGCCGAGTCGATCTACGCCCAGCTCGCGCTGGAACGGCACCCGGTGCCCGCCTGGATCGTGGTCGGCGCCGGCACCGGCGGCACCAGCGCCACCATCGGCCGCTACGCCCGGTATCGCCGGCTGCCCACCAAGCTCTGCGTGGTGGACCCGGAGAACTCCGCGTTCTACCCCGCCTGGCAGGCCGGTGACTGGTCGGTACGCACCGACCGCGGATCCCGGATCGAGGGCATCGGGCGGCCCACGGTCGAGGCGTCCTTCCTGCCCAGCGTGGTGGACCGGATGGTGCAGGTGCCGGACGCCGCGTCGCTCGCCGCGATGCGGGCCGGCTCGGCGGTGCTCGGCCGCCGCGTGGGCGGCTCCACCGGCACCAACCTGTGGGGCGCGTTCGGGCTGATCGCGCAGATGCGCGCGGCCGGACGTACCGGCTCGGTGGTCACGCTGATCTGCGATCCGGGCGACAGGTACGTCGACACCTACTACTCCGACGAGTGGGTGGTCGCCCAGGGCCTCGACCTCGCCCCGCACCTCGCCACCATCGACCGGTTCCTGACCGACGGCACCTGGCCGACCGCCTGAGCCGGGGCCCCGGCCGGTCAGCGCGGGTCGACCCGCTCGGCCAGCCCCGGGTAACGCACTACGAAGCCGTCCGGGTCGACCTCCAGGTCGGCGGTGAACGTGCCGCTCGCGTACCGGACCCGGCCCGGACCCAGCGAGGTGTAGACCTGCTCGGCGGGCACCACGGCCAGGCCGGGTAGCAGCACCCACGCCACATTCACGGCCGTGGCCAGGTCGGCGGGCAGCCGCCCCAGCCCGATCCGGCGGATCGGCAGCGTGTTCGTCAGCGGGGAACCGCCCAGATCCACGTCGAGCGCCTCGGCCAGCCGACCCGGGTCGTCGGTGCCGGGCAGGCCCGCCGGTGGGTGGCCCGCCGCGCTCAGCGCCGCGTCCAGGTCACCCTCCTCGCCGGTACGCACGCGCCACCCGTCCCGGCCCCGCTCCAGGCGTACGCTCCGCGACCAGCCGGCGCCCTCGGACTCGACCTCCAGCCGGTTCGTCGACCAGTCCGGGCCGACGGTCAGGCGGTACCGGCACGTGTACGGGATCGGATCCACGGCGAGCGCCACACCCTGCGCGGTCAGCCCCTGACCGTCGTCGAGCACGACGTGCTCGGAGCCGGCGGTGTCGGTCCGGGCCCAGAAGAGCGACTTCGGCATGGACCGGACGTTACGCGACCCGGCGGTCGGCGGCAGCGGATGCGCGAACGCCGCCGCCGAGCGGGATGTCCCGCTGTTCCCGGGCGTCAGGCCAGCGCTACTGATTACCCCTGCTCGTCGCCCTCTGTGGGGCGGGGCGGCCGGTTGTGGCGGGTCCATTCGTCCACCTCGTCCGCGTCCCAGACGTTCATGCCGTCGGGCTACTCGTCGTCGTCCGCCGGCCGGGGCGGCCGGTGTTCCCGGATGTACCGCTCGACGTCCCGCTTCAACCAGACCGCGCCGACCGACAGCTCTTGATACGGCGCGGGGAATGCGGGATGCCGCCGGATCTCGCGGAATCTCGATCTACCCACGCCGAGCATCTTCAAGATCTCACCGGCTGCGACGAGTTCGCCCGGTCCCGTCTCCTTGGTCACGACTTCGAAGGTAGGAGCGGGCTGACCCAACCATGGTGACGCGAACAAATAATCCCACCTATGTAGGCCCGTCAACATTGACAGGGGGGCAGGTGGGCGATCTGATGGATCAGGCCCCCCGCCCGGTGGCGAGTTCGCGGCGGACGGGGGTGCCACCTGGACGCCGACCATGCAGGAGGGCCCCGAGTGACCCAGCGCCACGCTCCGCTGAAACCCCTTTGGGTCTGTACGGCAGACCTGCTCAACTGGCCCTGCGAGAACGCCAAGGTCGAGTTGGTCGCTGACTACGAGCACGACCGACGCCACCTCGCCGTCGATCTGGCTGCCCTGATGCGGCAGGCAACCGATGACCTGACCAGGCTCTACTCTGAGCCGCCGGACCCCGCCGAGATGCACATCCGGTTCCTGGGCTGGCTGCGGTCGGTGCGCAATGTCTGACCCGATCGGCACCGGTCTGCTGCTGACCGCCGTCATCGCCCAGGCGTTCGGCTGTTGGGTCGCCTGGTCGTGGGGCCGGTCCGCTCGGCGCAGCCTCCGGCAGACCATCGACAAGACCATCCCCACGCCACCGCCCGGTTGGCGGCCTCGTCATCGCCTGTCGCTGTGGAATGAGCCGACCCGGCGGTATCCCGTCCTCACACCGCGCAGCTAGAACGGAGCCGACATCACCCCAGACGCACCGCCGCCGCCGAGCGGGTGCTCGGCGGCGGCGGTGGGTGCGCTCAGATCAGTGGGTACGTGCCGGCGGGCGCCCGCCGAAGCCGCGCCTGTCGTCCCGGCCCCGCCCCTCGGCCCGGAAACCGCCGGCCCGGCGCTCGGCCGGACGCGCGTCGCCCCGGTCACCGAAACGCCGCTCGGCGTGCGGGCGGTCGTCCTGGCGCCGGTCGCCGAAGCCGCGCGAGCCGCTCGGCCGGTCGTCGTACCGCCGCTCGTCGCGGTCGTACCCGCGTCCGGCCGCCGGCCGCTGCCGGTCCCCGTACGGCCGGTCGGCCCGCTCGCCGAAGCGCTCGCCGCGCTGGCCGCGGTCGTCGGACCGCTGCTCGCCGAAGCTCCGGCCGTCGGACCGCCGGTCGCCGAAGCTGCGCTCGCCCCGGTCGCCGAAGCTGCGGTCGTCGCGGCGCTCCGGCCGTCCGAAGCGGCGCTCGCCGCCGGATCGCTCGCCCGAGTAGCGCTCGCCCGCCGGCCGGTCGCCGAACCGGCGGTCACCACCGCGGTCCGCGAACCGGTCGCTCGACCGCTCGCCCGCGGGCCGGTCGCCGAAGCGGCGCTCGCCCCGGCCGTCGCGGTCGCCGAACCGGCGCTCGCCACGGTCGGAGAAGCCGCCCCGGCCGCCACGGTCGAAGCCCCGGCCGTCGCGGTCGCCGAAGCGGCGCGAGCCGCCGCCGCGTCGCGGCTCCGGCTCGTCCCGCACCGGTACGCCGCTGGGCTCGCGTGCGCCGGTCAGCTCGGCCAGCGCCTCGTCGCCCGCCCGGACCCGGGTCTCGGCCGGCTCGACGCCCGCCTTCTCCATCATGGCCAGGGTGGTGCGGCGCTGCTTGGGCAGCACCAGCGTCGCCACCGCGCCCGACTCGCCGGCCCGAGCCGTACGGCCGGCCCGGTGCAGGTAGTCCTTGGGGTCCTTCGGCGGGTCCACGTGCAGCACCAGCGAGACGCCGTCGACGTGGATGCCGCGGGCCGCCACGTCGGTCGCGACCAGCACGGGCGTGCGGCCCTCGCGGAACTCGGCGAGCGTCTTGGTACGCATGCGCTGCGTCTTGCCGCCGTGCAGCCCACCGGCCCGCACACCGACGGCCGCGAGCTGCTCGACCAGCCGGTCCACGCCGAGCTGCGTACGGGCGAACAGCATGGTGCGGCCCTCACGGGCGGCGATGGACGCGGCGACGGCGAACTTGTCGTGCGGCGGGATCAGCAGCAGGTGGTGATCCATGGTGGACACGGCGGCGGTGGCCGGCGCGGTCGAGTGGGTGACCGGGTCGGTCATGAACCGCTTGACGAGCGTGTCGACGTCGTTGTCCAGAGTGGCCGAGAACAGCAGCCGCTGCGCGTCCGCCGGAGTCTTCGCCAGCAGCTGGGTGACCTCAGGCAGGAAGCCCATGTCGGCCATCTGGTCGGCCTCGTCCAGCACGGTGATCTCGACGTCGTCGAGGCGGCACACGCCGCGCTCGATCAGGTCGCCGAGCCGTCCCGGGGTGGCCACGACGATCTCCACGCCGCGGCGCAGCGCGTCGATCTGCCGGTCGTACGGCACACCGCCGACGGCGGTCTTCAGGAACACGCCGACCGCCTTGCCGAGCGGCATGAGCGCGTCGTTGACCTGCATGGCCAGTTCACGGGTGGGGACCAGGACCAGGGCGCGCGGGTGCAGCGGCCGGGCCCGGTTGCGGTCGGCGAGCCGGGCGATCACCGGCAGGCCGAAGGCGAGCGTCTTGCCCGAGCCGGTCTGGCCCCGGCCGAGGACGTCGCGGCCCGCGAGCGAGTCGGGCAGCGTGGCCCGCTGGATCTCGAACGGGGTGGTGATGCCCTGCCGGGCGAGCACCTCGACGACCTGCCGGGGCAGGCCGAGCGAGGCGAAGTCGACGGTGTCGGGCGTCGGGTCGACGGACGGGGACGTGCTGGATTCAGCGAACGTGGTCAAGAAATACCTCTCGAGCGGGGCGCATCTTCGCGATGGCCCGCCGCGGCCTGTCACGCCGCCGAATCGCCCGCAAGATCGCCCATGGGCGCGCAGTCGGGGCGCGCCGGGTCAGTGATCGGAGACAAGTGTACGGCGCATCGCCGACTCCGCCACGGCAACGCGAAGCCGTAGTGGGCGGGCTCACCCCTGTCACTCGATGAGCATGGTCCCGGTCAGGCTGCTCAATGCGTCGTTGGCCAGGAAGACCACGAGCAGGCTGATCGCGATGAGCATGGTCAGCGCGACGGCCAGCACGATGATCACCTTGGTGTTGCCGCCCCGGGCCGCCGGGCTCTCCTCGGACCAGCCCTGGGCCAGGATGTGCCCGGTCAGCGATCCGGAGTTCTCCAGAGGGTTGCCCTGCGGGAACGACACGGTGGCGAACCCGGGCCCGTCGGTCCCGCCGTACGCGGTGCCGGCGAGATCCGGGCCGGCGGGCTGGGGGCGTACCGGACGGGTCGTGTCGGCGTCGCGGGCGGGCATGGCCGGCGGCGGCCAGGTCGGCAGCGCCGGGGCCGGCACCACTGGCGGCGGCGGTGCCGACACGGGTGCGGCGGCCCACGACGGCAGCGCACCGTCCGGCGTGCCGGGCGTGGCCGGCGGGCCCGGCACGGCGGCCCGCGCGGGCGGGAACGACGGGCCGGGCGCCGGGGCGGGGAACAGCGGCGCGGGCAGTGGGCCCGGCCCGCCGGTCATCGCCGGTGGCGGCGGGAACGGCGGCGCGGGCATCGGACCCGGCGGGGGCGGGGGCGGGGGCACGGGCGGACCCGGCGGCGGTACCGGCGGCCCGGGGATCGGTGGCACCGGTCCGGGCGTCGGCGTCGGCGGGGCGGGTGCGGGCGGCGTGGGCAGGGGTGGCGTGGGCCGGAGCGGTGGTTCCGGCTCGGGTACCGGCGGCGCGGGCGACGGTGGCGTCGGACCGGGCACCGGGGTCGGCGCCGGCTCGGGCTCGGGGCCGTTCGGCGCCGGGGGCTGCGCGGGCTCCGGCGGCTGGACCGGCTCCGGCGGTTCCGGGTTCACCGGACCGGCCCGGTAGACGGTGGCGGCGGCGGGCGGCGCGGCCACCACGGAGGCGGCGACCTCCTCGGCGGAGACACGGCTCAGGCCGGGTACCGATGCGCTGGCCCGCGCGGGTGCGGATCCGGCCTGCTCAGCGGGTGTGGAAGAGCCGGTGAGCGGGGCCGGGCGGCCGGCTGCGGAGGCCGGCGCCGCGTTCGGCGGAGACTCGGCCGAACCGGCTGCCGAGGACTGGGAGTCGTCCTGCGGCCCGACGGCGGTCCCGTCCGCCTGCTCGGCCGGTGCGGTGTCGCGGTCCGGTGCGGCGTCGGCCGGTGCTGCCGCGTCCGCGGTTGCGACGGGCGGCGTGGGCACGCGTGCGGAACCGGAGACGCGGGGTGCCGGGATGGCGGCCGGAGCACTGCCGGGCGTACCCGGGGAGGCGTCGCCGTCGGCCTCCGCGGCGGCGGGCTGGGACGTCGCCTGGCGTTCGCCCACGGCGAAGGCGGACCAGCTGGACGGCGGCACGGTGGCACCGGGGAGGCGCCGGTCCAGCGGCGGTGGGGTGTCCGCCGGGGTGGCCGCCCGGTACGTCGTGGGACCGGCCTGCGGCAGCGGCTGCTCGTCACCGGCGGGCGGCGGCACGGCCGAGCCCGCGACCGACACCCGCGCCCGCGCCCGCGCGACGGCTATCGGCCCGGGTGGGGCCGAACCGTGGTCGTCGTCGCCGGCCGGGTCGGCGGGGTCGGGCGTCGGTCCCGGGTGGACCTTCTCCGCCGGAACGTCCTGCTCGCCCATCTCGCCCCTCCGCACCCACGCTCGCCTCCGGCCGTGGCGCCGACCGGAAGTGCCTGGATCTCACCGTGCCACATTCCGGCCCGGGAGCACAGCCGGAGCGGCGGTTGGGTCAGTCGGTGCTGCTGCTCGGGCTGGCGGAGCCGCTGCCGGACGTGCTGCTCGACGGCGCGGCGCTGCTGCTGCTCGGCGCGGCGCTGCTGGTCTCCGGCTCGGCGCTCGCGCTCTGGCTCGGCGTCGGGTCGGGCGAGTCGGTCGGGCTCGGCGGCGGCGTACTCGGCGCCGGGCTGGACGTCGTCGGCTTCGGCGTCGGCGTGGTGGGCTTCGGCGTGGTCGGCGTCGGCTTGGGCGTGGTCGACGGCTTGGGCGTGGTGGGCGTCGGCTTGGGCGTGGTCGACGGCTTCGGCGTGGCCGGCACGGTCGGCGGCGGGACCGGGGTGGCCGGGGCGGGTACGGCGCCGATCACCCGGGTCGCGGCGTAGAGCCGGGACCAGCGGACCACCGAGATCTTGACGACGTCCCCGGTCCGCGGCGCCTCCACCATCTTGCCGTTGCCGATGTACATGGCGACGTGGTGGACGCTGGTCCAGCTGCTGCTGGAGGCGAAGAACAGCAGGTCGCCGGGGAGCAGGGCGTTCGGCGAGACGGTGCGGGAACGGGTCGCGAAGTACTGGTCCTTGGCGACGCGGGGCAGGCCCCGGTAGCCGGCCGCCTGGTAGGAGGCGAGCATCAGGCCGGAGCAGTCGAACCGGTCCGGGCCCTCGGCGGCCCACAGGTAGGGGTCACCGAGCTGGGCGAGGGCGTAGCGCACGGCGGCGAGCGCCCGCGGGTCCGCCACCAGGCCGTCGATGCTCTGATCGACCACGTACGAGGTGCCGAGCCGCTGCTCGGCGGCGTCCGCCAGGCGCTCGATCTCCAGGAGCTTGGCCGCGTTCTCCTTGCGCAGCGCGACGAGCGCGGTTTCCTGCTTGCGCAGGTCGGCCTCGGCGCGGGTGAACGCGGTGGTCTGCTCGGTGGCCCGGCGCTGGGCCGACTCGTGTGCCTTCCGGGCGGCCTCCTCGGCGCTGGTGGCCCGGAGGAGTTCGCCGGTCACCGACGTGGTGGCGCCCTCGGCCTTGTCGCCGCGGGTGATGCGCTGGAGGTTGGCGAAGTCGCGCAGGCTGGCGCCGAACTCACCGGGCGGCAGCGCCGCGTCGGCCTTCACGGCGTCGGCGGCGGCGCTCTTGGCGTTGTCCTGGGCGCGGGTGAGCGCGTCCTGGGCCTCCTTGAGCCGGGCGGCGGACTGGGTCAGCTCGGTCTGTGCGGCGTCCCGCTCGGTCTTGATCCGGAGCAGTTCCTCGCCGAGGAGGGTGACCCGGGCGTCGAGCTGGTTGATCTGGGCGATCAGCGGGCCGTCGGCCGGGTTGGTCACGCCGGTGGTGCCCGGCAGGCCCGCAGTGCCGCCCGGGGTGGTGACGCCGGGCAGGCCCGGGACGGTGCCGGGGAGGCCGGGAACGGCACCCGGTACGCCGGGGACGGTGCCGGGTACGCCGCGGACGGCGCCGGACGAGCCGGGCAGTTGCAGGGGGCCGGTGACCTGGGGCCGGGAGCCGGTGTCGGGTACGACGTCGGGCAGCGGGTCGGCCCAGGCGGGTGTGGCGAGCGCCGCGGCCGCGACCGCCCCCAGAAGGGCGGACCAGAGCGCCGGGCGCAGGATCGGTGAGATCACCGGCTGCCGTCCTCGTCGCCGTCGGGCCTTGGTGCTGTGAGCCATACCGCTCCCCGTCCGGTCTGGGGTCCGTCACGCGTGATTGGGGCGTGTCGGGACAGGACGGCCCTGGTGTGTGTTCCGCCCCACCCTGTCTTACCTCACGGTTGCGACGATGTCGATGTGCGGAGCGTGACGGCCGGTGAACCGGCGCGACCACGTCGGCGGCCGGTCGGACCCGCGACGTACGCTCGATCGGGAACCCAGGTGGAAGGACGTGGCTTTCGGATGGACGCCGGACTCAAGCGCGAACTCGAGGCGAAGGTGTACGCGGGGGAGCGGCTGACCCGCGAGGACGGCATCGCCCTCTACGCCAGCGACGACCTGACCTGGCTGGGCCGGCTGGCCCACCACAGGCGTACCGAGCTCAACGGCGACCGGGTGATGTTCAACGTCAACCGGCACCTGAACCTGACGAACGTCTGCTCCGCGTCGTGCGCGTACTGCTCGTTCCAGCGCAAGCCGGGCGAGAAGGACGCCTACACGATGCGCATCGACGAGGCCGTCCGCAAGGCCAAGGAGATGGAGGACGAGCAGCTCACCGAGCTGCACATCGTCAACGGCCTGCACCCGACGCTGCCCTGGCGCTACTACCCGAAGGTGCTGCGCGAGCTGAAGGCCGCGCTGCCGAAGGTCAACCTCAAGGCGTTCACCGCCACCGAGGTGCAGTGGTTCGAGAAGATCAGCGGGCTCACCGCCGACGCGATCCTCGACGAGCTGATGGACGCCGGCCTGGAGTCGCTCACCGGCGGTGGCGCGGAGATCTTCGACTGGGAGGTCCGGCAGCACATCGTCGACCACAACTGCCACTGGGAGGACTGGTCGCGCATCCACCGGCTGGCCCACTCGAAGGGCATGAAGACGCCGTCGACCATGCTCTACGGCCACATCGAGGAGCCCCGGCACCGGGTCGACCACGTGCTGCGGCTGCGTGAGCTGCAGGACGAGACCGGCGGTTTCCAGGTCTTCATCCCGCTGCGCTACCAGCACGACTTCGTCGACTCGGCGGACGGCAAGATCCGCAACCGGATCCAGGCCCGGACCACGATGGCCTCGCCGGCCGAGTCGCTCAAGACGTTCGCGGTCTCCCGGCTGCTGTTCGACAACGTGCCGCACGTCAAGTGCTTCTGGGTCATGCACGGGCTGTCGGTCGCGCAGCTCTCGCTGAACTTCGGCGTCGACGACCTGGACGGCTCGGTGGTCGAATACAAGATCACCCACGACGCCGACTCGTACGGCACGCCGAACACCATGCACCGCGACGACCTGCTGCACATGATCTGGGACGCCGGCTTCCGTCCGGTCGAGCGGAACACCCGCTACGAGATCGTCCGCGAGTACGACGGGCCGCCGTCGCTGGCGGAGCGCCGGTCCGAGCCGCAGCAGGTCTGGGCCTGACCTGGCGATGAGCGACGAGGAACAGCAGCGCGGCTTCCCCCGGCGCGACGCCGAAGGCCGCATCCTCACCCTCGGTGACCTGCTCGGGGTGAGCCTGGCCGGCCTGGTCATCGGGGTGCTGGCGCTGCTGGTCTTCGAGTTCGCGTTCGCCACGGTCGGCGACAGCGGCTTCGGGGGTACGAACGGCTGGCTCGCGGTGATCCTGCCGCTCTGGTTGTTCTGGGACGAGTTCCGGGCCTGGGAGTTCGGCGCCGCCCGGGTGGTGGCCGCGCTGGCCGGTCTCGGGCTCGGCGTCCTCGCCGGTCTGCTGGCCGCGGGCCTGGCCTCCGGGCTGCCCGCGCTGTTCACCGGCGCGTTGGCTGCGGCGGTGTTCACCGTGGTCTACGCCGTCATCTGGTTTCATGGCGTGCACTGGCTGGCCCGGCGTACGGGCTGAGGCACGGAGAGAGTGGGAATGCGGGAATGAGCGCGGCGGTCAAGTACACGCTGGGCCGGGTCGGGCTGTTCGTCGCCGTGCTGGCAGCCCTCTGGTTCGTCGAGATGAACATGTTCCTGCGGCTGATGGTGGCGCTGATCTCCTCCGCCGCGCTGTCGTTCTTCCTGCTGCGCAACTGGCGGGACGAGATGGCCGGCGAGATGGCGGAGGCGTCGGAGCGGCGGCGCGCGGAGAAGGACCGGCTGCGCACCGCGCTCGCCGGTGAGGACGAGCCGGGCGCCGAGCCGGACGCCGAACGCCGCGACGGCTGAGCGGACGAACGAGGGGCCCGGCGCCGGACACGACACCGGGCCCTTCACCGGTCAGCCGAACCGTTCACCGGCCGGCCGGGCCGTTCACCAGTTGGTCGAGCCCGGGACGACCGGCCACGGCCGGTTGGCCGGCTTGATCAGGTACGCGATGCCGCCGGAGCCGGAGGCCACCGTGCCGTTGGCCCGGTAGCGCTTGGTACGCAGCCAGATCTGCTCGAACTGCTCCCGCTTGTAGACGTTGCGGACCGCGTCGTTCGACGAGGACGCCGGGTCGTTGACGATCACGTCGCCGTCGGCGGTGAAGCCGACGATCACGAACAGGTGCCCGGAGGTGCCGTAGTTGGCGCCGTCCAGCTCGCTGGCGAGGAACGACTGCGAGGTCACCACCGGGATGCCCGCCTTGATGAACCGTTCCGCCTCGTCCAGCGAGTGCAGCCGGGTGACCCGCGCCTCCAGGCCGGGGAAGCTCGACGCGTACGCGGTGTTGAACGGCCAGTTGCCGGCGCCCTCGTACTCGTAGTCGTAGGTCATCCGGGCGGCGTGGTCGACAGTCGGGTCGGGGTAGGAGGGGTCGACCCACGAGGTGTCCTCGGCCGAGGGCTTGCGGCCCCAGTACTCGACCACCATCTCCGTCGAGGTGGGCGAGCACCACGCCTCGCCGCCGCCGTCGTACTCGGGGTACTCGCCGATGTGGATGTTCTGCGAGTAGCGCGGCACGGCCAGCTCGGTGCCCCAGGCGATGCCGCCCCGGCTCGGGGTGACGGTGAACCGGTCCGGGACGTTCGACGCCATCGCGCCGACCATCCGGACCTGCGGCGCGGCGGCCTGGCCGGGCGCGCGGTAGAGCGTCAGCCGCAACTGGTACGAGCGCAGCAGCACCCCCGCGTCGGCGTCGTCGACCGAGAACGTGTCGGTCCAGATGCTCGACCACGGGTCGCCCTGGCCGTCCAGGGTGGAGCGCTTGATGTCCTGGTCGCCGGAGGCCCAGCGGCCCATGACGTACCACGGGGTCTGTGCCCCGGTGTTGTACGTGCCGTGCAGCTCGACCTGGATCCAGGTGCCGGCCGGGGTGGCGGCGTTCCACGACGCGACCATCTCGGTGGCGTCGAAGCCGATCCGCCGCTCGGGCGAGGTCCAGGTGGCGTACTCCCAGGTGCGGGTCGTGCCGGTGTGCTCGTCGGTGAACTCGGTGGTGCCCGCCGGGCGGCCGATGGTCAGCGCCGGGTGGCGGCCCGGTACGGCGCGGGTGCCCTGGTGGGAGCCGCTACGCCAGTCGGGGAAGCGGGAGAACTCCTGAAAGGTGATCTGTTCGTCGTGCGTGACGCCCGGTCGCGGGGCTTGTGCCTGGACCGGTGCGCTGGTGGCGAGGAGGGTGAGCGCGGTGAGGCCGGCGAGGGCGGCCGCGCGCATGGGTCGTCCGAACATGGCAGCTCCACAGGGAGACGGCATCGTTGCCGTTCACTGTCGCGCTTGGCGGGAAGTTTCGCCAGATGTTCAGGCGTAGAAAATCATTGCCGAAGTGACGATCAGGTCGGGATGACCCAAGGCAAAGACAGATATTGATATGACCATGTGTCTCCTGGTGGAGTGTGCGGACAACGGGATCTCCCGTACCCCCAGGAGGTTGTCCATGGCCTTCCGCTCCTCTCCGCTCCGCCGCCGGCTGGCGCTCGCCGCCGTCATCGGCCTGACCATCGTCACCGCGGCCGCCGCGCCCGCCGTCGCCCGGCCCGCACCGGAAGGCTCCGGTGAGCCGGCCACCGTCGCCTACCGGGTGCTCGGCCCGCGTACGGCGGCCGACCGCACCGCGGTCGCCTCCACCGGCGCCGCGATCGACTACTCCGAGCACGGCGTGCTGCACGTCACGGCGACCAAGGCCGAGGCCAACGCGATCACCCGGCTCGGATTCCGGCTCGAGAAGGACGTCGTGCCGGAGCACAACCACGCCGACGGGGGCATGACCGCCAACGCGTTCCCGCCCGCCGACTCGAACTACCACGACTACGCCGAGCTGACCGCCGTGGTGAACAAGGTGGTCGCCGACCACCCGACCATCGCCCGCAAGCTGAGCATCGGCACGTCGTACCAGGGCCGGGACCTGATGGCGGTGAAGATCTCCGACAACGTCGCCACCGACGAGGCCGAGCCGGAGATCCTGTTCAACGCCCAGCAGCACGCCCGTGAGCACCTGACCGTCGAGATGGCGATCTACCTGCTCAACCTCTTCACCGACAACTACGGCAGCGACTCCCGGATCAGCAGCATCGTCAACTCCCGGGAGATCTGGATCGTCCCCACAGTCAACCCGGACGGCAGCGAGTACGACATCGCCACCGGCTCCTACCGCTCCTGGCGCAAGAACCGGCAGCCCAACAGCGGTTCGACAGCCATCGGCACCGACCTGAACCGCAACTGGGCCTACCAGTGGGGCTGCTGCGGCGGCTCGTCCGGCACGAAGTCGTCGGACACCTACCGGGGCCCGTCCGCCTTCTCCGCCCCGGAGACCGCGGCGCTGCGCAACTTCGTCAACAGCCGGGTCGTCGGCGGGGTGCAGCAGATCAAGGCGAACATCGACTTCCACACCTACTCGCAGCTGGTGCTCTGGCCGTACGGATACACGTACAGCAACACCGCCACCGGGATGAACACCGACCAGTACAACACCTTTGCCACCATCGGGCGGCAGATGGCGGCGACGAACAACTACACCCCGGAACAGTCGAGCGACCTCTACATCGCCGACGGCACCAGCATCGACTGGATGTGGGGCGCCCACAAGATCTGGGCGTACACCTTCGAGATGTACCCCGGCTCGGCCTCCGGCGGCGGCTTCTACCCGCCGGACGAGGTGATCCCGGCGCAGACCTCACGCAACCGGGAGGCCGTGCTGATCCTGTCCGAGTACGCCGACTGCCCCTACCGGGCGATCGGCAAGCAGAGCCAGTACTGCTGACCTCACCACCGGGCGGGAACCCCGGTTCCACCCCCGCCGGGGTTCCCGCCCACCCCGCCCGTCCGGACGATCTCCGCTGGTCGTGCGCTACCGTGGCACCGACCGTGCCACAGCGAAGCCGGTGTGAAACCGGCGCTGTCCCGCAACTGTGATGCCCCGTACGCGCGGCGCTGGCCTTCCGCCGGCGCCGACGGACGTGGGACGAGCCAGGTCGCCTGAGGCCCGGTCGCGACACGCGCTCTCGAGGAAGGGCGCCTCGCGGACGGGCCTTTCCCCCTGTCGGCGAAGCACCACACTCCTCGACCGACAGGAGGCCCCATGTCCCGACGTACCCCCCGGCTCTTCGCCACCGCGCTCGCGGCCGGCGTGCTGCTCCTCGGCGGCTGCGCCGAGAAGACCTCGACCGACACCCCCGCCGCCGGCGGCTCCGGCGGCGCGTTCCCGGCCACAGTCGGCAAGCTGACGCTGGAGAAGCGGCCCGAGAAGATCGTCTCGCTCTCGCCGACCTCCACCGAGATGCTGTTCGCCATCGGCGCCGGCAAGCAGGTCACCGCCGTCGACGACCAGTCGAACTACCCGGCCGAGGCGCCCCGCACCGACCTGTCCGGCTACCAGCCGAACGCCGAGGCCGTCGCCTCCCGCAACCCCGACCTGGTGGTGATCTCCGACAACCTCAACAAGATCGCCGACCAGCTCGTCGCGCTGAAGATCCCGGTCCTGCAGATCCCCGCCGCGGCCACGCTCGACGACACGTACCGGCAGCTCACCGACCTGGGTACGCTCACCGGCCACCGGTCCGAGGCGGACGCCGTGGTGCAGAAGATGAAGGACGACATCACCGCGCTGACCAAGGACCTGCCGAAGCGTACGGAGAAGCCGACCTACTACCACGAGCTGGGCCCGGAGCTGTACAGCGCGACCAGCAAGACCTTCATCGGCACCATCTACGCGCTCGCCGGCCTGGAGAACATCGCCGACGCGTCCGACGCCGACGGGAAGAACGGCGGCTACCCGCAGCTCTCCCAGGAGGTCATCGTCAAGGCGAACCCCGACTTCGTCTTCCTCTCCGACACCAAGTGCTGCAAGCAGAGCGCCGACACGGTGAAGGCGCGCAGCGGTTGGTCCGGCATCACCGCCGTGAAGAACAACCAGATCGTGGAGCTGGACGACGACATCGCCTCGCGCTGGGGCCCGCGCGTGGTCGAACTGCTCAAGGTGATCGTCGATGCCACCGCCAAGGTCCCGGCCTGACCGTGGCCCTACGACAGGCGGAATCCGCCCCGAACCCGGCCGGGACGCCCGACGCGCCCCGGCCGGGTGCCCGGCTGCTGTCCCGCCCGGGGCGGCGTGGGGCGCGCGGCGCGGCCGGTGCCCCGATCCGGCCCGCCGGGCTGCGCAAGCGCTGGCTGTTCGCCGGTGTCGTGGCGGTGCTCGTCGCGCTGGTCGCGGGCGTCTCGCTCGGCCCGGTCAGCCTGCCGCCCGGCAGCGTCGCGGCCGAACTGCTCAACCTGCTGCCCGGGGTGCACCTGGACAGCGGGCTCACCGAGCGGGAAGTCGCGATCATCACCGAGCTGCGGCTGCCCCGGGTCGTGCTCGGCCTGCTCGTCGGCGCGCTCCTCGCCCTGGCCGGCGGCTGCTACCAGGGCGTCTTCCGCAACCCGCTGGCCGACCCGTACCTGCTCGGCGTGGCGGCCGGAGCCGGATTCGCGGTCACCGCGGCGATCGTGCTCGGCGCCGGTGCGGGCGGGGCGCTGACCGGGCTGCCGATCACCATTCCGCTGGCTGCGTTCGTCGGGTCGCTCGGCGCGGTCGTGCTGACGTACCTGCTCGGCGCCGCCGGTGGCCGGGACCGGTCCCCGGCCACGCTGATCCTCGCCGGGGTGGCGGTGTCGGCGTTCTTCGCCGCCGGGCAGACGTACCTGCTGCAACAGCACTCCGACAACATCCAGCAGGTCTACTCCTGGCTGCTCGGGCGGCTGGCAACCGCCGGCTGGCACGACGTGTGGCTGGTCCTGCCGTACTTCGTGCTCACCTCCGTGGTGGTGCTGCTGCACCGGCGTGAGCTGGACGTGCTCTCCGTCGGCGACGACGAGGCCGCCGGTCTCGGCCTGCACCCGCAGCGCTCCCGCTACCTGCTGATCGCCGCCGCGTCGCTCGGCACCGCCGCCGCCGTCTCGGCGTCCGGGCTGATCGGCTTCGTCGGCATCATCGTGCCGCACACCATGCGGCTGCTCGCCGGTTCCAGCCACCGGGTGATCCTGCCGCTGTCGATGCTGTTCGGCGGCGCGTTCCTCGCCCTGACCGACGTGGTCGCCCGGACCGCCGCCGCACCCGCCGAGATCCCGATCGGCGTGGTCACCGCGCTGCTCGGCGGCCCGTTCTTCGTGCTGGTCCTGCGTACCGCCCGCCGGGTGGCGATGTGAACGCCCCCGCGGTGCGCGTCCACGACCTGCGCGTCGCCCTCGGCGGCACGCCGGTCCTGGCCGGCGTCGACCTCACAGTCACGGCGGGCGAGTGGGTCACAGTGATCGGACCCAACGGCGCCGGCAAGTCGACGCTGTTGCGCGCCGTCGGCGGCCTGCTCACCGGCCCGGGCGAGGTGGCCCTCTTCGGTACGCCGATCGGCGCGCTGCGTCGCCGCGACCGCGCCCGGATCGTGGCCACGGTGGCGCAGTCCCCTGTCGTACCGATCGGCATGTCGGTGTTCGACTACGCGCTGCTCGGGCGCACCCCGTACATCCCGCCGCTGGGCCGCGAGTCCGCCGCCGACCTGGCCGCCGTGCACGAGGTGCTGGACCGGCTCGACCTGGGTCCGTTCGCCCACCGCGAGCTGGCCACCCTCTCCGGCGGCGAGCGGCAGCGCGTCTTCCTGGCCCGGGCGCTGGCCCAGGGCGCCACCCTGCTGCTGCTCGACGAGCCGACGAGCGCGCTGGACATCGGGCACCAGCAGGAGGTGCTGGAACTGGTCGACCAGCTCCGCCGCGCACACGGGCTCACAGTGCTCGCCACCATGCACGACCTCTCCATCGCCGGCGAGTACGCGGACCGCCTGGTGCTGCTCGCCGACGGCCGGGTGGCCGCCGCCGGGCCGCCCGAGGAGGTGCTCACCGAGGAGTTGCTGGCCCGCCACTACCGCGCCCACATCCGCGTCATCCCCGGCGACCACGGCCCCTTGGTGGTCCCCGTCCGCCCCACCTGACCCCCACCCCACCTCCCGCGCCGTTGATCTTGCACTTCAGGCCCCGGCAAAAGGTGCATATATCGCATCGGGAGGACCGCAACTGCAAGATCGACGGAGGGGTCGGCGACGGCCCTGCTGCTGAACTGTCCACGCCCAGTGTTCGCCGTCTCGAATCCCGGATCAGCGTCCCGGCTGCCGGGATGACGGATTGAATCTTGGTACGAACGGGCCCTTCTGAGGGCCGTTCCGTACCAAGATCTCGGCCGTCCCCGCCTCTCCCCGGCGATCTTGCAGTTCAGGCCCCGGCAAAAGGTGTGTATGCCGCATCGCGAGGGCCGTAACTGCAAGATCGACAGCGGTGCCGGGAGGGGCGGAGGCTCGGGCGGGACGGAGGGCGACGCCGGCGCGGGGGTGGGTCAGCGCAGGGTGGAGACGGAGAAGAGGGCGCCGTCGGGGTCGCGCAGGGCGGCGCTGCGTCCGGCCGGGTTGTCGCGCGGCGGGACGAGGATGGTGCCGCCCAGCTCGGCGGCCCGGGCGGCGGTCGCGTCGGCGTCCTCCACCGCGAAGTACACCGCCCAGTACGCGGGCAGGTCCGTCGGCATCGGCTCGGCCCGGGGCAGCATCCCGGCGACGATCCGGGCGCCGCAGCGCCACCCGGTGTACGCGACCGGTCCAGCCGGGCGCTCCTCCGGATGCCAGCCGAAGACCAGCGCGTAGAACTCCTTCGCACCCTCCGGGTCGGGCGTGACCAGCTCGTTCCAGCACATCGCGCCCGGCGCGTTGTACAGCTCGGCCCCGCGCATCGCCATCGGCTGCCACACGCTGAACACCGCGCCGGCCGGGTCGGCGAGCACCGCCATCCGGCCCTGCTGGGCGACGTCGAACGGGGATACGACCACCTGCCCGCCGGCCGCCTCCACCCGGGTCGCGACCAGGTCGGCGTCGTCGGTCGCCACGTACGTGGACCAGACCGGCACCTGGTCCGGCGTACCGGGTGGCCCGGCCCCGGCGACCGCCTTGCCGTCCTTGCGGAAGACGGTGTAGCCGCCGGCCTCCGGTTCGGGGGAGATCTCTCCGGTCCAGCCGAACAGCTCGGGGTAGAACCGTCGGGCGTCGTCCAGACCGGGCGTGGCCAGGTCCGTCCAGCAGGGCGTGCCGGGCTCGACGCCGTTCACGGTGACCCCTCTCGCCGGGGGCGGCCCGCTCGCCCGCCCTGTCGGCATCGTGGCACCGCCGGGTCGGCCACCGGGCCGGAACCGGACAAAAGGTCAGCTGAAGCGGCGTCCCTCGTCCCGCCGGTACGCCCACCCGGCGAGCGCGGCGAGCACCAGCACCCAGACCACGAGCATCACCAGCGCCCGGGTGTCCGGCCGGAAGTCGGTGACCGCCGCCCAGATCAGTTCCACGGCGCCCCGGGTCGGCAGGTAGGGCGCGATCGCCTTGATGAAGCCGGGCGCGTCGTCCGGCCCGGAGAGCAGGCCACCGCCGAACGCGAGCGGGAAGAAGATCACCTGCGCCACCACGATCGCGGCCTTGCTCGGCAGCGAGTAGCCGATCGCCAGGCCGAGCAGCGTGAACGGCACCGAGACCACGGCGACCGCGCCCAGGCCGAGCAGGAACTGCACCGCGCTGACCCGGGCGTCGGTGGCGACCGCCGCGATCACCACCACCGGGATCATCGAGACGTAGGTCAGGACCACCCCGGCCAGGATCCGCCCGGCCAGCCGCGGCGCCGGTCCGGTCGGCAGGGTCCGGGTGTACGGGTTCCAGGGCTGGTCGCGGTCCTCGGAGACGCCTACGCCGTACTGGAAGATGTTGGCGGTCATCACCGCGAAGGTCACCATGGCGGCGGTGGCGTAGGTGGCGCCGACCGGGTCGTCGCCGGCGAACGGCACCACGAAGAAGAGCATCGAGGCGGCGGGGAAGAACGCGCTGCCCACCACCGCCACCGGCACCCGGATGATCTCCAACAGGTGGTAGCGGGCGTGGATCAGGGCGAGCGGCACGGCGGTCTCCTAGGCAGGGGTGGGCGCGGGCCGGTCGTCGGCCGTGATGGCGAGGAACGCCTCCTCCAGCGAGGTGGGCCGGACCTCCAGATCGTGGAACGGCACCCCGGAGGTGACCAGGTCGCGGACGAGCTGGTCGGCGTCGGTGGTGAGCAGGTGCACCCGCCCGTCGGCGCGTTCGGTGGTGACCACGCCCGGCAGCGCCGGCAGGTCGTCGGCGACCAGGCTGACCCGGCGTACGCCGACGATCCCGCGGATCGCCGCCACCGAGTCGTCGGCGAGCACCCGCCCGTGGCCGATCACCACCACCCGCTGCGCGAGCGCCTCCACCTCCTCCAGGTAGTGGCTGCTCAGCAGCACGGTGCCACCGTCGGCGTGGAAGCCGCGAATCGCGTCCCAGAGCGCGTGCCGCGCCTCCACGTCGAGGCCGGTGGTCGGCTCGTCGAGCACCACCAGCCGGGGACGGCCGACGAACGCCAGCGCCACGGCGAGCCGGCGACGCTGCCCGCCGGAGAGGCCGCCGGTCTGCCGGCGGACCTGGTCGGCGAGGCCGAACCGGTCGAGCAGCTCGCCTCGCGGCACCGGGTCGGGGAAGTGCGCGGAGACGAAGTCGACCACCTCGCCGACCCGCAGCGTGCCGGGCAGGCCGGTCTCCTGCGGGGTGACCCCGAGCTGCCGCCGGCTCGCCGGGTCGCGCGGGTCGCCGCCGCACAGCTCGACCCGGCCGGCGGTGGGGCGGCGCAGCCCGACCAGCAGGTTGATCAGCGTGCTCTTGCCGGCGCCGTTCGGCCCGAGCAGGCCGACCAGCTCGCCGGCCCGGACGGTCAGGTCGACCCGGTCCAGCGCCAGCACGTCGCCGTAGCGGCGGCTGACCTGTTCGGCCTGGGCCAGGATCATCGGCGATCTCCTCGGGCGGAAGGGCTGTGCCTCCCCTGTCTACCGTGCGTGCGCCAGCCGCGCTGTCCCCTGACCGGGTGCTCGCATCCCCTAGTCTGGTGGCGCCGTCGACGACGGTGGAAGTTCCGACCGGACACTGGGGAGGGTCCGTGACCAGTCCGAGCAGGAATCTCGACGTCCAGCCGGAGGCGCTGAGGGCGTTCGCCGCCGCCTCCCGGGACCGGGCCGGCCGGTTCCGCGAGCTGGAGCGGGCGTTCCGCGACGGCCACGTGGCCCGGCACTCCTTCGGCGTCATGCCCGCGTCGTTCAGCCTCGCCGCCGCGTACGAGCAGCAGTTCGAGGCGTGCCTGGAAGGGCTGGCGGACGGCGCCGAGGTGATGGCCGACATCGCCGAAGGGCTCGACGACACCGCAGAGGCCTACACCGGCACGGACGTGGCGAACACCGACATGTTCAAGCCGGGCGTCTGAGGGGGCGGGATGAGCACCGAGGCGCTGCAGCGCAACAAGACCTACTTCGAGCAGATCGTGTCGGGCACGCCCGACCCGTTCAAGCCGCTGTCGAACGCGGTGCTGTGGCCGTTCGAGCAGCTCCTGGAACTGGTCGCCGGTGAGCCGGACGACCTGATGCGGGCGGCCCAGCTCGCGCTGACCACCGGGGAGGCGGTCCGGCGGATCGCCGGGGACCAGGTCGCCGACCGGGCCCGGCTGCGCGGCGCCTGGGACGGCGACGCGGCGGACAAGTTCCACGCCTCGATGGAGTCGGTCGAGGAGGCGATCGAGGAGCTGGCGAAAGGGCTGGACGGCACCAAGGAGGTGCTGGTCGACGCGGCGAACGCCGCTGTGGACGCCTTCAACCTGCTGGTCGAGCTGATTCTGGAGTTCCTGCTCTGGTTCCTGACCGAGGTCATCATCGCCGCCGTGGCGGCCGTGCTGAGCGCCGGTGTGACACTGGCGGCCACTGTGGTGCGCGTGCTGGCCCGGCTAGCCACCACCGTCGGCCGCATGGTCAAGATCGTAGCCCGGTTCGCGGAGATCCTCACCAAGCTGGTCACCAAGCTGGAGAAGGTCGCCGAGCTTCTCATGCGCTACCGCCGGATGGTGCTGGAGCTGCGGCAGGCCAAGAAGGCGTACCGGGCGTGGAACAAGTCCGGCTACACCAGGGAGGCGTTCGCGTTCAAGATCAAACGCGCTGCGATCCTCTTCCCCGGCAAGTTCGCCATCAACCAGGCGTCCCCGGTGAACATCCCGGGCATCGGCGGCGCCCTGCTCGACACCGGGATGGGCCTGCACGACGTCTCCGACGGGCGCAAGGACCGCAACTACCTGGTGGACGGCACGTACCGCGAGGATCTCGGCCCGTACACCAACGGCGTGCAGAACGTGTTCGACTCGATCGTGAACTGAGAGGCAGCAATGACGTTCCCGGCCCTGGACCGGATCGAGGCGCTGGCCCGCAACCTGGACGGGTGGCAGCGCGAACTCGGCGCGCGGATGGCCGAGCTGGAGCAGAGCAGCGCCGAGGGGGTGAGCGACTCCGGCCTGGTCACTGTCGTGGCCGCGGCCGACGGCAAGATCCTCTCCACCGACATCAACGCACGGGCCATGCGTTTCGACTCGTACACGCTCGCCGAGGAGATCACCTCGGCGGCGAACCGGGCGCAGGAGGCCGCCGCCGCCCGCGTACGCGAGATCGTCGGCGAGGTGATGGGCAACGCGCCGGGTGCGGAGCGCCCCGCCGACGACGGCTACGGCCACGACCGATACTGAGCCGATGGACGAGACCAGATACCGCGACCGGATCGGCCTGCTCGTCGAGCCGGGCGAGCGTGTCCTGGCCCACGCCAAGGCCGACGTCGGCCAGGGGCTCGCTCCGGCGCCGCCGCCCGAGCCGGAGTCCACTGCCGAGCCGAGCCGGCGGACGATCGGCTCGGTGCTGCTCAACGTGCTGCTGCCACTGGCCACCTGGGACCGCGGCGACCGCCTGGTCGACGCGATCGGCTGGGGGATCGCCGGACGCGGCGCCCCCGGCACCGCCGCCTCCCGCCTACATCGCGCGCTCCGCCCGCCCCGGCCCGACCTCCAGGTCCGGGAGACGCTGCTCGCGGTCACCGAGCGGCGGTTGCTGGTCTGCCGCACCGGCGGGGTCAAACTGCTCGCCGGGCGCGAGGCCGAGGAACGCGCGCTGGCCGAGACCGCCGTGGCGTGGTCGGCCGCGCGCGGCGAGATCGCCTCCGCGCGGGTGGGCTGGCACCGGCTCAACCCAAAGCGGCTGCGGATCGACTTCACCGACGGCTCCTGGTTGTCGTTCACCGTGCCGATCGCCGAGTCCGGCCGTCCGCTGCGCGAGGTCGCCGCCGCGCTGTCCGCCTGACCGGACCCGCCCCGCCGGGCCCGCGGCGGGCCGTCGAGGACCGCGGTCGGCCAGCCACGTCAGGGCGGCCGGTCCGCCCACGTCCGCGCGGCCGGGCCTCCTCGTCAGGCGGTCAGCGGCGCGGGCAGCGGCTCGCGGTGCAGCACGGCCAGGCGGGAGACCGCCCGGGTCAGCACCACGTAGAGGCGGTGCAGCCCACGCGGCTCGGCGGCCACGATCGCGGCCGGCTCGACGACCACCACGTGGTCGTACTCCAGGCCCTTCACCAGCGTCGCCGGGACCACAGTGACGCGCGCCGCGGCCTCGACGTCGTCGGCCGTGGCGGTCTCGACGCCCGCGTCGGCGAGCGCCGCGCGGAGCCGGTCGACCGCGTCGTCCGCCGCGATCACACCGACCGAGCCGTCGTGCGCGAGCGCCGCCCGCACCTCGGCCACCGTCGCGGCCGTCAGGTCCTCGGCGGTACGCACATCGAGCGCGCCGTCGTTGCGCAGCGACCGGGCCGGGGGTACGTCGACGGCGAGCGCCGGCAGCAGCCGGTTCGCGAACGCCACCACGGCGGCGGGCACCCGGAAGCCCACGCTCAGCGGCACCACTGCCGCGTCCGGCTTGCCCAGGTGGGCCAGGGAGTCCCGCCAGTCGGTGGCCGCCCACGGCGCGGTGCCCTGGGCCAGGTCGCCGAGCAGCGTGATCGAGCCGTGCTCGCTGCGCCGGGCGATGGCCCGGCACTGCATCGGGGAGAGGTCCTGCGCCTCGTCGACCACCACGTGCCCGAAGCCGGCGGGCCGTTCCAGCAGCCCGGCCACCTCGTCGATGAGCACCGCGTCGGCGGCGGTCCACCGGGTCGCCTTCGCGGTGCGGCTGATCTTGCCGGAGCGGAACAGCTCCTGCTCCTCGGGCGTGAGCAGGCCGTCCGCGGCGGCGGCGAGCGCGTCGGCGTCGGTACGCAGCCGGTGCACCAGCCCGTCCGGGGTGAGCGCCGGCCAGACCGCGTCGAGCAGGTCGGTGACCGGCTTGATCCGGCTCATCCGGCGCAGCCAGGCGTCGCTCGGTGACTCCGCCCGGCGCGCCTCCGCCTGGCGTTGCAGCAGCCCCACCACCCGCGCCCGGACCCGCTCCCGGCCGGTGGCGTAGGGCAGCCCTTCCCCGCGGGTCTCGGTGACCAGCCGGTGCAGCGGGTCCAGCCCGATCCGCCACCGGTACGAGCCGTCCGACACCATGATCGGCTCGGTCGGCGTACCGATGTGGGCCTCGACGGCCCGGCGCAGCACCTCGGCCATCCGGACGTCGTGCTTGAGCGCGGCGGCGGCCGGGTCGTCGACCGCGCGGACCGGCACCCGCGCGACCAGGTCCTCCACTGTGGCCTGCTCGACCTCGACCTCACCGAGCGCGGGCAGCACCGCCGCGATGTACGACAGGAACGCCCGGTTCGGCCCGACGATCAGCACACCCGAGCGGCGCAGCCGTTCCCGGTGCAGATAGAGCAGGTACGCGGCGCGGTGCAGCCCGACCGCCGTCTTCCCGGTGCCCGGTGCGCCCTGCACGCAGATCGAGTCGGTCAGATCGGCCCGGACCAGCTCGTCCTGCTCCGGCTGGATGGTGGCGACGATGTCGCGCATCGGGCCGACGCGGGGACGCTCGATCTCGGCGGTGAGGATGCGGCTGGCGGTGCCGAGTTCCTCGCCCCGGTCCAGGTGCTCGTCCTCGAAGCTGGTCAGCGTCCCGGCGCTGAACCCGAACCGGCGGCGTACGGCGACACCCTGCGGGTCGCGCGCGCTCGCCCGGTAGAAGGACCGGGAGACCGGGGCCCGCCAGTCCAGCACCAGCGGTTCGCCCAGCTCGTCGGTGACGTGCCGCCGCCCGACGTGGTACTCCCGCCCGGCGTGGTCCGGGTCGTCGCCGCCGAAGTCCAGGCGGCCGAAGAACAGCGGGGTGGTCGGGTCGTCGGCCAGTTCCTTGACCCGCCGGGCCATGTGCCGGCCGAGCTGCTCGGCGGTGTACGAGTCTCCGGCCACCTTGTCGCCGGTGGAGAAGAGCGCCTCGGCGCGTTCCCGCATCCGGGTCAGCGCGGCGCGGGAGGCGTCGAGGTGGGCACGCTCGGCGGCCAGTTCGGCGTCGAGGCTCGGTGTGGCGTCAAGGTCGGTTGCGGGCACGGTGAACTCCGATGGCTCAACTGAGGCTCGCTCGCGTGTCCGGGGCGGTTGGCCTGCTCCCGGCGCGGGGACGTCCGCTGCGGTGCATGCTCACCGCGGCCGTCGGGCGGTCCTCCACGCTACGGGAGCACCGGCAGGTCGCGCCAACGATTTTCGGGATGGCTGGCGTTTCGCTCGACCCGGCCTCCACCTTAATAATATTATTAAGTCCGGAGGTGGGGGATGGAGTGGGAGATCCTGATGACAGGGCAGGTGGAGGAGTTCCTCGATCAGCTCTACGTCCTCGACCGCGACTCCCATCGCCTCGTCAACCAGGCCATCCTGGTGCTGGAACGCAACGGGCCCGCCGAGGGGCGACCTCTCGTCGACAGCATCACCGCCTCGCGTCTGAGCAACCTCAAGGAGCTGCGACCGCCGTCGGCGGGGCGCACCGAGATCAGGATCCTGTTCGTCTTCGATCCATGGCGCTCAGCGGTGCTGCTGGTCGCCGGCGACAAGTCCGGGCAGTGGACACGGTGGTACCGCGAAGCCATACCGGAGGCGGAGCAGCTGTACGACACGTACCTGAAGGAACGGCAGGAGGAGAACCGATGAGCGGCGTCAAGCGCTGGCGTGACACCACCCACCTGGACCGGGCGATCGACACTGCCGGCGGCCCGCGCGCGTTCGAGGCCGAGGTCGGGGAGATGCTCGATCAGGCGCGTGGGTGGCGGCTCGCCGAGCTGCGCAAGCGGCGGGAGATGACGCAGGAGCAGGTGGCGTCGAGGATGGGTGTCTCGGTCGCCCGGGTCTCGCAGATCGAGGCGGGCAACGTCGCGACCCAGGAGGTGCTCGCGCGCTACATCGGTGCGCTCGGCGGCACCCTCAAGTTGATCGCCGACTTCGGCGACGAGCAGCTCAAGGTCGCCTGAATCCGATGGTTCCACCGCTGGATCCCGGCGTCCGCCGACGCGGGATCATTGAGGCATGACCGAGGCGCTTCCCGGCCGGAGCCGGGTGACGATCAGTGATCCGCAGGTGATGCGGGCACTCGCTCACCCGGCCCGCATGGCGATCATGGAACATCTCGGCACGCTGGAGGGCGGTGCGACGGCCACCGAGTGCGCCGAGATCGCCGGCCTCTCGCCGAGCGCCACCAGCTATCACCTGCGCGAGCTGGCGAAGTTCGGGCTGGTCCAGCAGGCACCCGGGCGGGGTGACGCCCGGGAGCGGCTCTGGCAGGCGGTGAATCCGTCGTACCACGTCGAGGTGGGGCCGGACGCCGACCCGGAGGCGCGTGCCGCCGAGGCGGCCCTGGTCGAGGCGCACATGGTCCGCGACGCCCAGCGGGTCCGGGACTGGTTGCGCCGCGCGCCGGACGAGTCGCCGGAGTGGTACGCGGCGACCTGGTTCAGCGACAGCATGCTGCTCATGACCGCCGAGGAGCTGACCGAGCTGAACCAGGCGATCCAGGCGCTGATGGAGCCGTACCGGCGGCGGACGCGGACCGATCCGCCGGCCGGGGCCCGGCCGGTGGCGACGCAGTACCGGGCGATGCCCGTCGACTGAGGGGTTGCGCGCGTCAGTTGTGAAGGATTACTTTCGAAGTATGTCCTTCACAACTGACGAGTCGCGCTGGCCGGACGTCTGGCTCGCGGCCACCGCGCGCGGCATCTCCAGTTGCGGGGACTTCCTCGCCGCCGCCACGCTCACGCTCGCCCTCCAGTCCGCCGGCGCCGGCGGACTCGCCGTCTCCGGGCTGCTGCTCGCCGCGACGCTGCCGCTCGTGGTGCTCGCGCCGCTGACCGGCCGGCTCGCCGACCGGGTGGACAGCCGGCTGCTGCTCGTCGCCGCCGGTCTCGCGCAGGCCGCGGTCTGCCTGGCCCTCGCGTACGCGCGGGATCCGGTGCTGGTGATCGCACTCGTGGCGCTGCTCGCGACCGGGCTCGCGGTCACCCAGCCGGCGATCGCCGCGCTGGTGCCGGTGATGGTCCGGCCCGAGGACCTGCCCCGGGCGGGCGCGCTCAACCAGACCGCCGGGACGCTCGGCGCGCTCGCCGGTCCGGCGCTGGCCGGGCTGCTCGTCGGGCAGTTCGGCACCCGGGTGCCGCTGCTCGTCGACGCGTTCAGCTACCTCGCGCTGGTGGCGGCCGGGCTGCTCATCCGTACCCGCAGGGGAGGGCGCCGGACGCCGGCCGCGGTCGCCGCGGCGGTCGCGCCCGCGTGGCGGCTGCGCCGCGACCCGCTGCTGACGGTGATGGTCGGCAGCGTGGCCGCGGTGATCGGCGCGGTCGGCGCGGTGAACGTGATCGAGGTCTTCTTCATCCGGGAGACGCTCGGCAGCAGCACCACCGTGTACGGCCTGGTCACCGGCTCCTGGACGCTCGGCATCGTGCTCGGCGCGTGGCTGTTCGCCCGGGTCGCCCGCCGGCTCGCCGACGACGGCGCGCTGCTCGGGGCCGGGCTGGTGCTGCTCGGCGGCTGCTGTCTGGCGGTGCTCGTCTCGGCCGCGGTGCCCTCGGCCTGGCTGCTCGTGCCCATCTGGCTGGCGGGCGGCGTGGCGAACGGCGGCAACAACGTCTTCGACCAGTTGCTGCTGGCCCGGAGGGTGCCCGAGGCGTCCCGGGGCCGGGCGTTCGCGGTCTTCGGAGCGGCGGCGCAGGGCGCGGCGATGGGCGGCTACCTGGTCGGGGGCCTGCTGCTGGAGGTGGCCGGCCCGCGTGTCCTGATCGCCGGCTGCGGCGTGGCCGGCCTGCTGGTCGTGGTGGCGCTGCTCGGGCCGGTTCGCCGCGCGGTACGCGCCGAGCGCGCCGCCGCCCGTACGGCCACGCCTGCCGCCGTCTCCGTGGCGGCGAAGTCCGTCTGACCGCTGGCGTTAAGAAGGGGCCCTTCCTCTACCGGAGGCGTTAACAAGGGGCCCTTCCTTCCCGCCGGGTGCGGAGTTCACCACTCGATCGGATCCCCCGGCGGCGCGGCGGAAGCCACGGCGATACGGTCGGGTCATGGCCGACCGCATCGCCCGCCCCCGGGTGGGGCACATCCAGTTCCTCAACTGCCTGCCCATCTACTGGGGGCTGATGCGGTCCGGCGCGCTGATCGACGTCGACCTGCACAAGGACTCGCCGGACCGGCTGAGCGCCGACCTGGTCGCCGGTGACCTGGACATCGGCCCGATCACGCTGGTGGAGTTCCTCAAGCACGCCGACGACCTGCTGCTCCTGCCCGACCTGGCGGTCGGCAGCGACGGGCCGGTGCTCTCGGTGAACGTGGTGTCCACCCGCCCGCTGGGCGAGCTGGACGGCGCCCGGGTGGCGCTCGGCTCCACCTCGCGTACCGGGGTGCTGCTGGCCCAGCTGCTGCTCGCCGAGCGGCACGGCGTGCGCCCGGAGTACTTCCGCTGTCCGCCGGACCTGACCCAGATGCTGCTGGAGGCCGACGCCGGAGTGCTCATCGGCGACGTGGCGCTGCGCGCGCTCTACGAGGCGCCGGCCAAGGGTCTCGAGGTGACCGACCTGGGGCAGGCGTGGCACGACTGGACCGGCCTGCCGATGGTGTTCGCCGTCTGGGCGGTACGCCGCGAGTTCGCCGCCGCCCACCCGGGCCTGGTCAAGGAGGTGCACGAGGCGTTCCTGCGCTCGCGCGACCTGTGCCTGGCCGAGCTGGACCAGGTGGCGGAGGCGGCGGCCCGCTGGGAGACGTTCGACGCGGCCACGCTCGCCACGTACTTCCGGGCGCTCGACTTCTCGCTGGGCGAGCGGCAGGTGGCCGGGCTGCGCGAGTTCGCCCGCCGGGCGGCCGCGCACGGGGAGGTGCCGGCGCTGCCGGCCGGCGGCCCGGAGTTCTTCCAGGGCTGACCGCGAGGGCTGGCCGCGCGGGCCGCGCGAGGGCTGGCCGCGCGGAGTCAGGCCGGGCGTGCCTGGGTCAGGTCGCGGGGCGCAGCAGCGCCTTGGTGATCCGTTCGCAGGCGTCCATGCCGTACTCCCAGCCGCCTTCGACGCCGAACGGGGTGCGCAGCATCACGCCCATCGTCCAGGTGTCGCCGATGGCCAGGCAGTTGACGTGGTACTCCTCTTCCTTGTCCCGGTCGATCCACCCGTTCTTGATGGCGATCTTCTTCTGCTGGGCCGCCGGGAACGCCTTGCGGATGCCGAAGTCGCCGGGAGCGCGTACCTGGCGCATCTCGTTGAGCAGCCACTTGGTCCACTTCGGCCCGGCCGCCCGGCCGTCGTCGATGCAGAGACCGAGGCGCGCGGTGTCCCGAGGGGACAGCTCGGTGCGGCTCCAGCCGCCGTCGGAGGCGACCTCGCTGTCGGTCAGCCTGCAGATCGAGATCAGCCGCTCGATCGAGTCCGAGCCGCCGACGTTCTCGTAGAACTCCTGCGCCCGGGTGTTGTCGCTGTCCCGGATGATCTTCGTGGCGTCGGCCAGCTTCGCGTCGCTCGGCGTCCGGCCCTCCGCGGCGCTCAGGCGCAGGTAGTCGGCCACCACCCAGGACTTGATCAGGGACGCGGTGGTGCTCGTCTCGCCCATGTTCGCCGAGCCGATGATCTTCCCGGTGCGCTTGTCCAGCACGGACCAGGCGTACCAGCCCTTGATCTTGAGGCTGTCCAGGTTCTTTGCCTGGAACGGCAGCGGGGCGATCGACGGTGAGGGGGCGACACGCGGCGCGTTGCGGTCGACGGACTGCTGCGTGGACCGTTCGCTCGTCGGCTCGGGATGCGAGTTCGCGGTGGCCTCCAGCGGGGAGCCGGGGATCACACGCAGGGAGAGGCCGAGCAGGCCGACGAGGGCCGCAGCCAGGGCGCTGAACGCGAGCGGGCGCCGGTAGCTGCCGGGCCGACGCCGGGCACCGGCCATCAGAGCTTCCCGACCGGCTGTTGCGGCACCTTGAGCGCGGCGCCGGGCTGCGGCGCCACGAGCTGGGTGGCGACGGCGGCGCACATCTTCGCACCGTACGGCAGACCGGAGCTGCCCGGGTACCGCATCATCACGGAGAGACTCCACTTGTCGGTGAACGCCAGGCAGCTGACGTGCCAGTTGCCGTCGTAGGCGAGCTGCGTCCAGCCGTTCTTCATGTGCACCGGGCCCTGCGACTTGATCGTCGCCGGCAGGCCGTCGATGATGCCCCACCGGCCGCCGCCGGACCGCGCGCCCTGCTTGCTGACGCTGCCGGCCACCTTGGTCATCTCGCTGAGCAGCCACTTGGTCCACTTGGGGCCGGCGGCGCGGCCGTCGGCGATGCAGTCGCCGAGGCGGGCCGCGTCCCGGGGGGACATCTCGGTGAAGCTCCACCAGCCCTTGTAGTCGGGCACGCTACCGGGCCTGGTGTCGGTCAGGCCGCAGATCTGGATCGCCCGCGCGATGACCGGGTCGGGCCGGCCGCCCGGCTGGGGCTTGTAGGAACCGCCCGCCGCCCGGTACACCGCGTTCGCGCCGTCGTCGTCGCTGTCCCGGATCGCCAGGATCGCCGCCTTCTTGAGCCCGGCGCTCGGCTGCTTGTCGCCGAGCTGGCGAAGGTAGTCCGCGATGATCCAGGCCTTGAGCATCGACTCGGTGGAGCTGGTCTGGTTCATGTTCTTCGCGCCGGTGACAGTGCCGGTCTCGCGGTCCATCAGGGCCCAGGAGAAGAACTCACCCTTGAAGTTCACCGACACCGGGGCGTCGGCGAGCGTCGGGGGCGCCGGCGCGGTCGGTGCCGGCGCCGGGACCTGCTCGCCGCCGCCGAGGCCGCCCGCGCCGTCTCCGCCGGAGAGCTTCGCGTACGCGGCCGGCACCAGCATGACGCCGCCGATGAGGACCGCCACGATGGCGAGCACCAAGGTCACGCGAGGTCGCATGAGTGGTGAGCTCCAGATGTCTGGCCGGGGGGACCGGCGCTTCCGCATGGGTTCGGCCCGGTCGCCACTAGGCCGGGGGACGGTGGCCTGAACGGTGACGATCATGAAGCCGAACGGTTTGCCGGTCGGAAGTCTACTTCCGGACAGCGCGGATGCCAGGTCTCGACACCCGTGACTTTGCCGGGTGGGCGGGATATTGAGCTGCTTTGCCGCTCTTGGGGGATTTCTGCGATCAGCGGTGATCGACATCACAGCTACCAGGGCCGATGGCGGCGTGCGCACGTCCGGTGACGCGAGGTGGCCCTCGAAACCTGTTACACCCTCTGGTGTCATTCGTGGCGAGCTGTAACACTGGCTGCATGTATGGCAACGACTTCGCCCCGCCGGAGGACGCTCCGGGCGGCGGCCTGCTCGGCGAGGTGGAGGCGGCGGAGGCGGCGCTGCGCGAGGCGGCGGCGCGCGCCCGGCGCGGTGGTCCGGCCCCGGACGAGGACGTCGAGGCGTACTTCGCCGACGTCATCAACGCGGACCAGAAGATCGAACCCCGCGACTGGATGCCCGAGGCGTACCGCAGGACGCTGATCCGGCAGATCGCCCAGCACGCCCACTCCGAGATCATCGGTATGCAGCCGGAGGGCAACTGGATCAGCCGGGCGCCCTCGCTCAAGCGCAAGGCGATCCTGCTGGCCAAGGTGCAGGACGAGGCCGGTCACGGCCTCTACCTCTACGCGGCCGCCGAGACGCTCGGGATCAGCCGCGACGAGCTGGTGGATCTGCTGCTCGACGGCCGGCAGAAGTACAGCTCGATCTTCAACTACCCGACCCTGACCTGGGCCGACGTGGGTGCGATCGGCTGGCTCGTGGACGGCGCGGCGATCGTCAACCAGGTGCCGCTGTGCCGCTGCTCCTACGGCCCGTACGCCCGGGCGATGATCCGGGTCTGCAAGGAGGAGTCGTTCCACCAGCGGCAGGGCTACGAGATCCTGCACACGCTGGCGCACGGCACCCCGGCGCAGAAGGCGATGGCCCAGGACGCGGTGGACCGCTGGTGGTACCCGTCACTTGCGATGTTCGGCCCGCCGGACGGCGACTCGACGCACAGCGCCCAGTCCATGGCCTGGAAGATCAAGCGTTTCTCCAACGACGAGCTGCGCCAGCGCTTCGTCGACATGTGCGTCGGCCAGGCGGAGGTGCTCGGCCTCACCCTCCCCGACCCGGACCTGCGCTGGAACGACGAGCGGCAGGCGTACGACTACACCCAGCCCGACTACGACGAGCTGATGCGGGTGATCAAGGGCAACGGGCCGTGCAACCGGGAGCGCATGGCGCACCGGCGCAAGGCGCACGCCGACGGCGCGTGGGTACGGGAGGCCGCCGCGGCGTACGCCGCGAAGCGGGCGGAACGAAAGGAACCGGTGGCGGCATGAGCGAACGCACCGAGCGAAGCGAGGGCCGTGAGGGCATGCCCAGCCAGCACGGCATGAACAGCGCGTCCTCTCCCCTGTGGGAGGTCTTCGTGCGGGCCCGCCGTGGCCTGTCGCACACCCACGTCGGCAGCCTGCACGCCCCCGACGCTGAGCTGGCCCTGCGCAACGCCCGGGATCTCTACACCCGCCGCCAGGAGGGCGTCTCCATCTGGGTGGTGCCGGCGAGCGCGATCACCGCGTCCAGCCCGGACGAGAAGGACGCGTTCTTCGACCCGGCCGCCGACAAGGTCTACCGCCACCCGACGTTCTACGAGGTCCCCGAAGGGGCTGCGCACCTATGAGCCTGTTCGACTTCACGCTGGCCGTCGGCGACGACGCGCTCATCGCCGCGCAGCGCCTCGGTGAGTGGACCTCCCGCGCGCCCGAGATGGAGGAGGACATCGCCCTCGCCAACATCGCCCTCGACCAGCTCGGCGCGGCGCGGCTGCTGCTCACGTACGCGGGCGAGCTGGAGGGCGCGGGCCGCGACGAGGACGACCTGGCCTACCTGCGCGACGACCGCGAGTTCCGCAACTGCCTGCTGGTCGAGCTGCCGAACGGCGACTTCGGTGTGACCATGGCGAAGCTGTTCTTCCTGGCCGCGTACCAGTCGCCGCTCTACACGGCGCTGGCCGGCTGCGCTGACGAGCGGCTGGCCGCGGTCGGGGCGAAGGCGCGCAAGGAGTCGGCGTACCACCTGGACCACGCCTCGCTGTGGGTGAAGCGGCTCGGCGACGGCACCGAGGAGTCGCACCGGCGCATGCAGGACGCGGTCGACCAGGTGTGGCCGTACGTCCACGAGCTGTTCGCCCCGGACCCGGCGGCGCCGGTCGACCCGTCCACCCTTCGGGCCGACTTCGACGCCACCGTGTCCGCCGTGCTGGACGAGGCCACGCTGATCCGGCCGGAGACGGGCTGGGCGCCCGGTGGCGGCCGGGACGGCCTGCACACCGAGCACCTCTCCTACCTGCTCGCCGAGATGCAGGTGCTGCACCGCGCCCACCCCGGAGCGAGCTGGTGAGCGCGAGGAGTGCAGCGGAGCGGAGCCCCGCAGTCGCGAACGGAGGGTGGCGCTGGTGACCGACGCCAGGGCGGCCGCGGCGGCGGTGGTGGACCCGGAGATCCGCGTCATCACCATCGACGAGCTGGGCATCCTGCGCGCGGTCGACGAGGAACCGGACACCGGCCGGGTCGTCGTCACCATCACCCCCACCTACACCGGCTGCCCGGCCATGGACGTGATCCGGGAGGACATCCGCCGGGCGCTGGCCGCCGCCGGGCATCCGGACGCCGAGGTCCGCACCGTCTACCACCCGGCGTGGAGCACCGACTGGATCTCCGAGGCCGGCCGGGCCAAGCTCGCCGCCGCCGGCATCGCCCCGCCCGCGCCGCGCGGCGACGACACGGTGGTGCCGCTGACCCTCGCCGTACGCTGTCCGCGCTGCGGGTCGCCGGAGACCACCCAGATCAGCCGCTTCGGCTCCACCGCGTGCAAGGCGCTGTGGCGCTGCCGCTCCTGTTCCGAACCCTTCGACCACCTGAAGGCGCTGTGACTGTCACCATCACCCGGCCGGTGCGCCGCCGGCCGGTCTTCCATCCGCTGCCCGTCGCCGCCGTGGACCGGCTCACCGACGACTCGGTGTCGATCACGTTCGCGGTACCGGAGGAGCTGCGCGAGACCTTCGCGTTCTCCGCCGGGCAGCACCTCACCGTCCGCCGCCCGGCCGACGGCGACGGCGAGGAGGTGCGGCGGTCGTACTCGATCTGCTCCACCCCCGACGAGCTGGCTCGGCACGGCCGGTTGCGGGTCGGGGTGCGTGAGGTTCCGGGTGGGGCGTTCTCCGCGTACGCCTGCGGCGCGCTGCGCGGCGGCGACACCGTCGAGGTGCTGCCGCCGCTGGGCCACTTCACCTCCGCGTTCACCCCGGACCGGGCCCGCCGGTACGGCGCGGTGGTCGCCGGTTCCGGCATCACCCCGGTCCTCGGGCTGGCCGCGACCGCGCTGGCGACCGAGCCGCGCAGCACGTTCACGCTCGTGTACGGCAACCGCACGGCGAACTCGGTGATGTTCGCCGAGGAACTGGCCGACCTGAAGGACCGCTACCCGACCCGGCTGCACCTGGTGCACGTGCTGTCCCGGGAGATGGGCGAGTCGGCGCTGCTGTCCGGGCGGATCGACGCCGACCGGCTGACCCGGCTGCTCGACACCGTCGTACCCGGTGACGAGATCGAGGAGTGGTTCCTCTGCGGCCCGTACGGCATGGTGGTGGACGCCAAGGCGGTGCTCGCGGGTCGCGGCGTGCCGGACGCGGCGGTGCACACCGAGCTGTTCCACGTCGACGCCCCGCCCGAGCCGGTGCGGCGCGAGACCGACCGGCCCGGGGCCGGCACCGAGGTGACGATCCTGCTGGACGGGCGCTCGTCCAGTTTCACTATGGGCCGGGACGAGCGGGTGCTCGACGCGGCCCTGCGGGTGCGCGGCGAGTTGCCGTACGCCTGCAAGGGCGGGGTGTGCTCGACCTGCCGGGCCAAGGTGACGTCCGGTGAGGTGACGATGGCGCGCAACTACGCGCTGGAGCCCGACGAGGTGGCAGCCGGTTACGTGCTGACCTGCCAGTCCAGCCCGGTCACCGACGAACTCACTGTCGACTACGACGCCTAGCGGCGCCGCCGGTCAGAACACCACGGGCGGTGCCGTGGCGGCGCGGCCACGGGCCCGGCTGACGTGCCCGCGCCACCCGCCGACCAGCGCGAGCAGGGTCCATCCCGCCGCGCCGAGCACGAGCATGCCCCGCTTACCGGCCGGGTCCACGTCCTGCGCGTCGGCCAGTTCCACCTCGCCCCGCGGGTCGACGAGCACTGTCAGTCGCTGGCCGACCCGGTAGCCGGGGGAACTGCCCCGGTAGACCAGCGGCTCGTCGAGCCGGCCGGTGTCGCCCTGGAGGACGAACTCGTGCCGCTTGCCGACGGTCTGCACGTCGGTGATGGTCACCTGCTGGGCGACGCCACGCTCCCGAAGCACCGACTCCGGGGCGAGCTGCACGGTGCCCACCAGCACGAACAGCGCAGGCAGCACCGACAGCAGGGTCAGCCACCAGCCCCGGTGCAGCAGGCGCAGGCCGACCGCGAAGGCGAGGCACCCGACCAGGGCGACGGAGATCGGCACCGCGATCGGCAGTCCCACGGTGAGGTGGGCGACCACCGCGCTGACCGCGATCACGGCGAGGCCGAAGCCGACGAGCACGGCGGTCATGGTGAGGGACCAGAGGGCGGAGCGGGCGCCGGCCACGCGTACGGGGGCGGGCGGCGGCGATACGACTGACACGCCGAGAGCGTAGGCGGGCGGCGCCAGCGCTCCGCCTCCCGCAGTGGCGTTTCGAGTCGACCGCCGTCCGTGACGTGTAGAACGTTACGTCCTACACTTGCCTCATGGAGCAGATCGCCGTCCGGGAGCTGAATCAGCACACCAGCCGGGTGCTGGCGCGGGTGCGCGCCGGTGAGACGGTCGAGGTGACCGATCGGGGTGAGCCGATCGCCCGCCTCGTCCCGGTGCTGGCCGGTGACGCGCTTCTCGGCCGGTTGGTGGCCGAGGGCCGGGCCACGGCCCCGACCACGACCGGCCCGGTCCCGATGCCGCCGGTGCTCGGGGATCCCACGGTGGACGCGGCGGCCGCGCTGGTCGAGGCGCGCGACGAGGAGCGCTGGTGATCTACCTCGACTCGGCGGCGGTCATCAAGATGCTGCGGCGGGAGGCGGAGACGGCGGATCTGCTCGGCTGGCTGAACGAGCGCGCCGGCACCGCCTTGGTGTCGTCGGCCCTGGTCGAGGTGGAGGTGCCACGGGCGTTGCGTCGCGCCGCTCCACAGGCGCTGGTGGGTGTGCCCTCGGTGCTGGGACGTCTCTACCGGGTCGAGATCGACGCCACGGTCCGGGCGACAGCGGGCGCGTATCCGGAGCCGATGCTGCGCAGCCTGGACGCCGTTCACCTCGCCACCGCCGAGATCCTGGCCCGGCAGGCGGCGGCCGAGTTCGTCGCGTTCGTCACGTACGACAAGCGGCTGCTGGAGGCGGCCAAGGCGATCGGGCTGCCAGTGGCCAGTCCGGGCATGCCCTGACCGGGTGGGTCTCTCGTCACCGGGTGAGGAGTGGCGTTTCCCGCCGTCGGGCCCGCGACGTACGCTCGGGGATGTGACGGCGAACCGGGAGATCGACGACATCCTGCAACGCGGCGCGGACGGCGGGCGGATCACGCCCGAGGAGGCGCTGCTGCTCTACACCGACGCGCCCTTCCACGCGCTGGGCGAGGCGGCCGACGCGGTACGGCGGCGCCGCTACCCGGACAACATCGTCACGTACCTGATCGACCGCAACATCAACTACACGAACGTCTGCGTGACGGCGTGCAAGTTCTGCGCGTTCTACCGGGCCCCCAAGCACAAGGAGGGGTGGACCCACCCGACCGAGGAGATCCTGCGCCGTTGCGGCGAGGCGGTCGAGCTGGGCGCCACCCAGGTCATGCTCCAGGGCGGGCACCACCCGGACTACGGCGTCGAGTACTACGAGGAGCTGTTCTCCTCCGTCAAGAAGGCGTACCCGCAGCTCGCCATCCACTCGATCGGCCCGAGCGAGATCCTGCACATGGCGAAGGTCTCCGGCGTGAGCCTGGACGAGGCCATCGCCCGGATCAAGACCGCCGGCCTGGACTCGATCGCCGGCGCCGGCGCCGAGATGCTGCCGGACCGGCCGCGTAAGGCGATCGCGCCGCTGAAGGAGTCCGGCGCGCGCTGGCTGGAGGTCATGGAGCTGGCGCACCGGCAGGGCCTGGAGTCGACGGCCACCATGATGATGGGCACCGGCGAGACGAACGCCGAGCGCATCGAGCACCTGCGGATGATCCGCGACGTGCAGGACCGTACCGGTGGTTTCCGGGCCTTCATCCCGTGGACGTACCAGCCGGAGAACAACCACCTGAAGGGCCGCACCCAGGCGACCACGCTGGAATATCTGCGCCTGGTCGCGGTGGCCCGCCTGTTCTTCGAGACGGTGCCGCACCTCCAGGCGTCCTGGCTGACCACCGGCAAGGACGTCGGGCAGCTCGCGTTGCACATGGGCGTGGACGACCTCGGCTCGATCATGCTGGAGGAGAACGTCATCTCCTCGGCCGGCGCCCGGCACCGGTCCAACCTGCACGAGCTGATCGGCATGATCCGGTCGGCCGACCGGATCCCGGCCCAGCGGGACACGCTCTACAACCGGCTCGCGGTGCACCACACGCCCGCCGACGACCCGAGCGACGACCGCGTCGTCTCGCACTTCTCGTCGATCGCCCTGCCCGGCGGCGGTGCCGGGAAGTCGCTGCCGCTGGTCGAGGTCAACTGACCCGGTTCCGCCGTTCCGCCGTTCGGCCGGTCGGTGTCCGTCGTGCGGCCGGAGCTCCGCCCGTTTCCGGTGAAGCTTCGGCCAGGGGTCTTCACCTGCGTGATCACCGGCGGCTAGCCTGCCCGCGCGACACCACCGATCCGGGCCGCGAGCAGGCAGGTAACAGGTCGGCGGCGACCCGGGTGAGCACGGCCCGGTGAGCCGACGACGCCATTACGCTGGCGGCGTCCGTCGGGCCGTCGTCCTCCATCGGCCCATGAGGGCCGTTCACATAACGCACCGCGGCAGGGGGCGGGATGGGTGACCATCCCGCCCCTGCTGTCTGCCGGGATCGATGGGAATTCCCGCCGCCGCGCGGTGGCGTGACGAGGCGTCGCTCCGGTACCGTCCGTTCGTTCGGTACGTGATCACGTGTCCCTACCCCCGGGGGAACAATGACCTTCCGCTACCGGTCCACGCTGGCCCGCGCCGGCGTCGTGGCCCTGCTCTCCACCGCCGGTCTCGGCGCCGCCGCCGGCCCGGCACAGGCCGCCGACAAGGCCGACCTCCAGCTCATCCCGCTCAGCTACCAGCTCGCCAAGGGCGTCAGCGAGGCGAAGGCCAAGCCGTTCAAGTTCCAGGTGAACAACACCCTGGGGACCGTCGACGCGAAGGACGTCCGGGTCACCGTCGAGACGAAGGGCCTCAAGACCGCCAAGGTCGGCGTGCTGGTCCCGGCCGGCTGCGACATCCGTGGCACCACCTTCTCCTGCCTGCTCGGTGACCTGCCCGCCGGCACCACTGAGGACTTCGGTCTCCCGCTGTTCTCCACCGGCGGCAAGGGCGCGGCCGGCACGCTCACGGTCTCGATCAGCGCGGCGAACGGCGCCGGAGTGCTGGACACCATCGACCACGACATCACCGTCACCGAGCCGGGCTACGACCTCACGACCTGGGTGCAGGACGTGTACGCCGACGTGCGCGTGGACGGCGACGACGCCGACGAGTCCGGCCTGCGCCCGGTCCGGCCGGGCGGGACCGCGCCGCTGGACTGGGCCGTGTTCAACGACGGCAGCAAGCGCGCCACCGGCATCAAGTACGGGATCGCGCTGCCGGCCGGTGTCACTTTCGCGAAGCTGCCCGACGGCTGCGTCGAGCAGAACCTGGGTGGTTTCCTCAACGCGTACTGCGAGGACCTGGGCGCGGTGCTCAAGCCCGGCCAGTACTACACCGCCGACGTCCGGGTGACTGTCGGCGCGGACGTGACCGAGAAGCTGCTCCGGCCCGGCATCCTCTGGGCCGAGGGCCTGGACGCCGCCTCCGGTGCGCCCGAGGAGGAGCCGCGGGTCGCCAGCTCGGCGCAGCGGCGCGCGTTCGCCGAGACCGACGACGGTGACAACAGCGCGGTGTTCGACGTCTTCGTCGACCAGAGCCCGCAGTCGACCCCGAGCCCGACGCCGACCACCCAGCCGACCTCGACGCCGACCGCCCAGCCGACGCCGACCGGCGACGCGACGGCGGTGCCGACCCCGACCGCCGGTGGTGGCGCGGGTGGCGGTAGCGGCGACGGTGGCCTGCCGGTGACCGGTATGCAGGTCGGCCTGATCGGCGGCGTCGGCGCGGCCGTGCTCGCGGCCGGCGCGGCGCTGATGATGCTGTCCCGCCGCCGCAAGGTGGTCCTTGTCGCTCCGGGCGAGGAGCGCACCGGCGACTGACCGGGGAACCGATACGCGACCAGGGCGGGGTGGGTGACCACCCCGCCCTGTCGCGTACCCGGAGGGAGGCGGGGGCGACGCGGCTGGCAGAGTGGAGGGGTGAGCCGTACCCCGCAGGGCCAGCGCGCCAGCCTGGACAAGCAGCCGCACGAGGTCGCCGCGATGTTCGACGGTGTCGCGGCCCGCTACGACCTGACGAACACCGTCCTGTCGTTCGGCCAGGACCGGTCGTGGCGGCGGGCCACCCGGGCGGCGCTCGGGCTGCGGCCGGGCGAGCGGGTGCTGGACGTGGGCGCCGGCACCGGCGTGTCGACCGAGGAACTGGCCCACTCCGGGGCGTACGCGGTGGGTGCGGACCTGTCGCTGGGCATGCTGCACGCCGGCAAGCGCACCCGTCCGTCGGTGCCGCTGCTGGCCGGGGATGCGCTTCGGCTGCCGTTCGCCGACGCCAGCTTCGACGCGGTGACCATCTCCTTCGCGCTGCGCAACGTCAACGACACCGACGCGGCGCTGGCCGAGCTGGCCCGGGTGACCCGGCCGGGCGGGCGGCTCGTGGTCTGCGAGTTCAGCACTCCGGTGAACCCGGCGTTCCGCACCGTCTATCTGTCGTACCTGATGCGTTCGTTGCCGGCGGTGGCCCGCGCGGTGTCGAGCAACCCGGACGCCTACGTCTACCTGGCGGAGTCGATCCGGGCCTGGCCGGACCAGGCGGCGCTGGCCGCGCGGATCGGCGCGGCCGGCTGGGGCCGGGTGGCGTGGCGCAACCTGACCGGCGGCGTCGTGGCGCTGCACCGGGCAGTCCGAAACTGACCGCCCGGCCAGCGAACGCTGGTCATTTCGTGAATATCCGATTTTGGTCTACTTTGTCCCGTAGGCTCGCCCCCATGACGGGACCAGACCAGGCCGCCACCGACGACGACGCCGCCGAGCTGATCGCGCAGCTCCGCGAGCTGGCCGGCGCGGATCCCGCCGATGTCCGGCAGGTCGTCGCCGAGGTGCTGGCCGCGCTGGACCGGGCCGCCGGTGGCGCGTTGCGCGACCACCTGCCCGAGGCCATCCGCCTCGACGCCGGGCTCGGACCGGCCGCGCAGGCGCGCCCCTGACCGGTCTCGACGCTCTTACCGGCGCGTTTCCGCGAAGTTAGGCCCCCCTCAGCGCGTACTGGTGTAACGCCGGTCATAGACTCCAACCGGATCGGCTTGTGAAGCATTTCACGAGCATGCGGGAGGAGGCGCGGATGACCGCGGTGGAGAACGACGCCGACGTCATCGTCGTGGGCGCCGGTCCCGGAGGATCGGCCACGGCGTACCACCTGGCGCGGCACGGCGTACGCGTGCTGCTGCTGGAGAAGACGGAGTTTCCCCGGGAGAAGGTCTGCGGTGACGGGCTCACGCCCCGCGCCGTACGGCAGCTGATCCGGATGGGCGTTGACACCTCGCCCGAGGCGGGCTGGCTGCACAACAAGGGCCTGCGGGTGATCGGCGGCGGCATACGCCTGGAACTGGACTGGCCCGACCTGGCCAGCTTCCCCAACTACGGCCTGGTGCGCACCCGGCTCGACTTCGACGACCTGCTCGCCCAGCGTGCGGTCGCCGCCGGGGCGAAGCTCCAGACCAGCGTCAACGTCCTCGGGCCGGTGCTCGGCGCCGACGACCGGGTGATCGGCGTGCAGGCCGAGGTCGGCCCGGACAAGGAACCCGCCACGTTCCACGCGCCGCTCGTGGTCGCCGCCGACGGCGTCTCCGGCCGCTTCCCGCTCGCCCTCGGGCTCGCCAAGCGGGAGGACCGCCCGATCGGCGTGGCCGTCCGCCGCTACTACCGCTCGCCCGCCAAGCACGACGACGACTACCTGGAGTCCTGGCTGGAGCTGCGGGCCAAGGGCAGCGACGCGCTGCTGCCCGGCTACGGCTGGATCTTCGGCCTCGGCGACGGCCGGGTGAACGTCGGCCTGGGCGTGCTGAACTCCTCCTCGGCGTTCGGCAAGACGAACTACCGCAAGCTGCTCACCGACTGGCTCGCGAACACCCCCGAGGACTGGGGGATGACCGACGAGTCCAACGCGGAGGGTCCGATCCTCGGCGCCGCGCTGCCGATGGGCTTCAACCGCGTGCCGCACTACACCCGCGGCGTGCTGCTCGTCGGTGACTCCGGCGGCATGGTCAACCCGTTCAACGGCGAGGGCATCGCGTACGCGATGGAGTCGGGCGAGATGGCCGCGGAGGTCGTGGTGCAGGCGCTCGCCCGCCCGACCGGCGCGGAACGGGAGCGGGCGCTGATGGCGTACCCGCAGGAGCTGAAGGCCCGCTTCGGCGGCTACTACCGGCTCGGCGGCGTCTTCGTGAAGCTCATCGGCCGCCCCGAGATCATGCGGATGGCGACCAAGCACGGCATGCCGCACCCGATGCTCATGCGCTTCGTGCTCAAGCTGCTGGCCAACCTGACCGACCCGCGCGGCGGGGACGCGATGGACCGGGTCATCAACGCGATGACGAAGGTGGCTCCGGCCGTGTAGAAGACGACCGGCCCGAGGCGGAACGTCCACGGGCCGGACAGAGATCGACCCCCGCCGACCGAGGTCGTGAGGGACGTGAATAGTGTGATTTTGGCCAACCACCGAGGTCAGGGAAGGACGAGCAGGGGACAACGATGACGCTCTCTCCTTACGCACCCATCATCGGGCTGTTCGCCCTCGCTGCGGCGTTCGCGCTGTTCTCCGTGGCCGCTGCCCGACTCGCCGGCCCGCGGCGTCTGAACAAGGCCAAGCTCGAGGCGTACGAGTGTGGCATCGAGCCGAGCCCGCAGCCGGTCGGCGGCGGCCGGTTCCCGATCAAGTTCTACCTGACGGCGATGCTCTTCATCGTCTTCGACATCGAGATCATCTTCCTCTACCCCTGGGCGGTCTCCTTCGACGCCCTGCCGATCTTCGGCTTCGTGGAGATGGTCCTGTTCATCGTCGCGGTCTTCGTCGCGTACGCCTATGTCTGGCGTCGCGGCGGCCTGGACTGGGACTGAGGAGGTAGCAGATGGGCATCGAGGAGAAGCTCCCCTCCGGCGTCCTGCTCACCAGCGTCGAGAAGCTGGTCAACTGGACGCGGAAGACCTCGGTCTGGGGCGCCACGTTCGGTCTGGCCTGCTGCGCCATCGAGATGATGGCGGCAGGCGGTCCGCACTACGACATGGGCCGCTGGGGCATGGAGGTCTTCCGCGCCTCGCCCCGCCAGGCGGACCTGATGATCGTGGCCGGCCGGGTGAGCCAGAAGATGGCCCCGGTCCTGCGCCAGATCTACGACCAGATGGCCGAGCCCCGCTGGGTCATCTCGATGGGTGTCTGCGCCAGCAGCGGCGGCATGTTCAACAACTACGCCATCGTGCAGGGCGTCGACCACGTCGTACCGGTCGACATGTACCTCCCCGGCTGCCCGCCCCGGCCGGAGATGCTCATCGACGCGGTGCTCAAGCTGCGCGAGAAGATCATGCACGAGCCGCTGGGCCCGAACGGCCGCAAGATGCTGGAGGCCCGCCAGGCGCGCGGCGACGTGCCGGTGGTGCCGTACGGCTCGATGCCCTCGTCGTACCGCAGCGACAAGGCCCGGCGTGCCGAGTGGACGAAGGCGGTCCGCGAGGGGCGTGAGGAGCAGCTGCGGATCGAGAACTGGATGAAGGCGCAGAACCACCTTCAGGCGTCGCATAGGGGCCCGAAATGAGCAACGACAAGAACAACGACGGCGGGGTGCCGGTACCCACCACCCCGGTCGGTGCCAGCTCCACCGCCCCGGCGGAGTACCCGCCGGCCAGCCCGGCCGGCCGGGGCATGTTCGGCAACCAGGGCACCGGCGACGTCTCCGGCTACGGCGGCCTGGTCCGCCCGCGCAAGCCCATCGAGGAGGCGGCCCGGCCGTACGGGAGCTACTTCGACGAGGTGCGGGACGCGCTGGAGGAGGCGTACCCGGACTTCGGCGACGCGATCGAGAAGGTCGTGGTCGACCGGGGCGAGCTGACCCTGCACGTCCGCCCGGAGCGGATCGCCGAGGTCTGCCAGGTGATGCGCGACGACCTTGCGCTGCGCTTCGAGCTGCTCTCGTCGGTGTCCGGTGTGGACTACCTGGGCGCGCAGGAGCGCCGTCTGCACGTGGTCTACCACCTGACCTCGATGACCTACCGCCGCAGCGTCCGGCTGGAGGTGGCGGTCTCCGTCGAGGAGCCGCACGTCCCGAGCGTCACGGCCATCTACCCGACCGCCGACTGGCAGGAACGGGAGACGTACGACATGTTCGGTGTCGTCTTCGACGGCCACCCCGCCCTGACCCGGATCCTCATGCCGGACGACTGGGAGGGGCACCCGCAGCGCAAGGACTACCCGCTGGGCGGCGTCCCCGTCGAGTACAAGGGTGCGGAGATCCCCCCGCCGGACCGTAGGAGGTCGTACCAATGACCACGTCGAACTACGCGACCGAGCGCGAGACGACCGAGGGCAAGGTCTTCACCGTCACCGGCGGGGACTGGGACGAGGTCGTCTCCGGCACGGACCCGATCAACGACGAGCGGATCGTCGTCAACATGGGTCCGCAGCACCCGTCCACCCACGGCGTGCTCCGGCTGGTCCTGGAGCTGGAGGGCGAGACGGTCCGCGAGGCCCGCTCGGTCATCGGCTACCTGCACACCGGCATCGAGAAGAACCTGGAGTACCGCAACTGGGTCCAGGGTTCGACGTTCGTGACCCGGATGGACTACCTCTCGCCGCTGTTCAACGAGACGGCGTACGCGCTCGCGGTGGAGAAGCTGCTCGGCGTCACCGACGACATCACCGAGCGGGCCACCACCATCCGAGTGCTGATGATGGAGCTCAACCGCGTCTCGTCGCACCTGGTCTGGCTGGCGACCACCGCCATGGAGCTGGGCGCGATCAACATGATGCTGTACGGCTTCCGCGAGCGGGAGTACGTCCTCGACATCTTCGAGACCATCACCGGCCTGCGGATGAACCACGCGTACGTGCGGCCGGGCGGTGTGGCGCAGGACGTGCCGGACGACGCGATCCGCAAGATCCGCGACTTCCTCCAGCTGATGCCGAAGCGGCTCAAGGAGTACGAGAACCTGCTGTCCGGCCAGCCGATCTGGCTGGAGCGTACGCAGCACGTCGCGGTGCTCGACGTGACCGCCTGCATGGCGCTCGGCGTCACCGGCCCGGTGTTGCGGTCCGCGGGCCTCGCCTGGGACCTGCGCAAGACCATGCCGTACTGCGGTTACGAGACGTACGAGTTCGACGTGCCGACCCACACCGACGGTGACGTGTGGGGCCGCTACCTGGTCCGGGTGGCGGAGATCCGCGAGTCGCTGAAGCTGATCGAGCAGGCGCTGGACCGTCTGAAGCCCGGCCCGGTGATGGTGTCCGACAAGAAGATCGCCTGGCCGGCGCAGCTCGCCATCGGCGTGGACGGCATGGGCAACTCGCTGGAGCACGTCGCCAAGATCATGGGTCAGTCGATGGAGTCGCTGATCCACCACTTCAAGCTCGTCACCGAGGGCTTCCGGGTTCCGCCGGGCCAGGTGTACGTCGGCATCGAGTCGCCCCGCGGCGAGCTGGGCGTGCACGCGGTGTCCGACGGCGGCACCCGGCCCTACCGGGTGCACTACCGGGAGCCGAGCTTCGTCAACCTCCAGGCCCTCCCGGCGATGGCCGAGGGTGGCCTGATCGCCGACGTGATCGCCGGCGGCGCCTCGCTGGACCCCGTGATGGGTGGTTGTGACCGATGAGCTTTTCCGAAACGACTCGCACCCGGGCGCGGGAGATCATCGCCCGGTACCCGGCGGACCGGTCCCGCTCGGCGCTGCTGCCGCTGCTGCACCTGGTCCAGTCCGAGGAGGGCTACGTCTCCCCGGCCGGTGTCGAGTTCTGCGCCGAGGTGCTCGGGCTCAACAAGGCCCAGGTCGGCGCCGTCGCCACCTTCTACACCATGTACAAGCGCAAGCCCACCGGTGACTACCTGGTGAGCGTCTGCACCAACACCATGTGCGACGTGCTCGGCGGGCAGAAGGTCTACGACACCCTGGCCGAGCACCTCGGCGTCGGGCACGAGGAGACCACCGCCGACGGGAAGATCACCCTGGAGCACGCCGAGTGTCTGGCGGCGTGCGACTACGGCCCGGTGATGACAGTCAACTACGACTTCTTCGACAACGTGGAGCCGCAGGCCGCGCTCGACGTGGTCGAGGAGCTGCGCGCCGGCGGCCGGCCGATGCCGACCCGTGGGGCGCGGCTCTGCACGCTCAAGGAGATGGCGGTCCAGCTCGCCGGTTTCGCCGACGAGCGCGACGGCGCGGTGGCCGACGGCGGGCCGGGCGAGCCGAGCCTGCGCGGCCTGCGCCTGGCCGAGCAGCACGGCGTCTCGGTACCGGGCTTCGACCCGAAGACCCCGATCCGCAGCAAGGCCGAGGCCGACCGGGCCGCCGCCGAGGCGAAGGCGAAGGCCGAGGCCGCCAAGCCGGCCCCCGCGCCCGAGCCGGCCGAGCCGGAGGCGGCCACCGGCAGCACCGCGCCGGACGTGAAGGCGCCGGACGACAAGTCGCCGCAGGTGCGTACCGCCGAGACCCGGCAGCCGGACGCGAGCACCCCGGTGCCGGACGCGCCCGGCACCAAGGTCCCGGTGGACGGCCCGGCCCCGGCACCGCGCGACGCGCGGGCGGCGGAGGCGGCCGGCGTGGCGGCGAACCCGCCGGCCGGCGACGGCAAGCCCGCCGGCGACGCGGCCGGCGCGCAGGAGCGCAACCTCAAGGAAGCGGAGTCCGGTACGGGCGCGGACGGCGCCGACCCGGCGGACGCGAGCGGAACGGGGGTCCGGAAGTGACCACTCCTCGGCCGGAGACGCTGGCCAAGCTCACGCCGGTGCTCACCAAGCGCTGGCTCTCGCCGGACGCCTGGCGGCTCGGCACCTACGAGAAGCTGGACGGCTACGCCGCCCTGCGCAAGGCGCTCAAGGCGCACCCGGACGACCTGATCCAGCTGATCAAGGACTCCGGACTGCGCGGGCGAGGCGGCGCGGGCTTCCCGACCGGTCTCAAGTGGGGCTTCATCCCGCAGGGCGACGGCAAGCCGCACTACCTGGTGGTGAACGCCGACGAGGGCGAGCCGGGCACCTGCAAGGACCTGCCGCTGATGACCCACGACCCGCACTCGCTCGTCGAGGGCGTCATCATCGCCTCGTACGCGATCCGGGCCAACCGGGCGTACATCTACATCCGCGGTGAGGCGGTGCACGCCGCCCGGCGGCTGCGCAGCGCCGTCGACGAGGCGTACGCCAAGGGTTATCTCGGCCGGAACGTCCTCGGCTCGGGCTTCGACCTGGACCTGGTGGTGCACTCCGGCGCCGGGGCGTACATCTGCGGTGAGGAGACCGCGCTGCTGGACTCGCTGGAGGGCTTCCGCGGCCAGCCCCGGCTGCGCCCGCCGTTCCCGGCGACCCACGGCCTGTACGCCAGCCCGACCGTGGTCAACAACGTCGGCACCATCGCCAGCGTGCCGTACATCGTGCTCGGTGGCGCGGACTGGTGGAAGACGATGGGCACGGAGAAGTCGTCCGGTCCGATGATCTACTCGCTGTCCGGCCGGATCGCCGACCCCGGCCAGTACGAGTGCTCGATGGGCATCACGCTGCGCGAGCTGATCGAGCTGGCCGGCGGCATGAAGCCCGGGCACAACCTGAAGTTCTGGACCCCGGGCGGCTCGTCGACGCCGCTGCTGACCGCCGAGCACCTGGACGTGCCGCTGGACTTCGAGGGGGTGGCGGCGGCCGGCTCGATCCTGGGCACCACTGCTACGCAGATCTTCTCCGACCAGGACTGCCCGGTGTACGCGACCTACCGGTGGCTGGAGTTCTACCACCACGAGTCGTGCGGCAAGTGCACCCCGTGCCGGGAGGGCAACTACTGGATGGTCCGGGTCTACCGGCGCATCCTGGCCGGCCAGGGCACCCACGAGGACCTGGACACCCTGCTCGACACCTGCGACAACATCCTCGGCCGCTCGTTCTGCGGTCTCGGTGACGGCGCGACCAGCTCGGTGACCTCGTCACTGAAGTACTTCAAGCAGGACTACCTCGACTACATCGAGGGACGTACCGCTCCGAAGCTGTCGGAGAAGACCCTGGTAGGGGCGCACTGATGACCGACGTAGCCAAGCAGACCGAGACCGTCACGCTGACCATCGACGGCGTCGAGGTCACCGCGCCCAAGGGCGCGCTGCTGATCCGCGTCGCCGAGCAGCTCGGCACCGAGATCCCGCGCTTCTGCGACCACCCGCTGCTGGCCCCGGCCGGCGCCTGCCGGCAGTGCCTGGTGGAGGTGGAGGGCCAGCGCAAGCCGGTCGCCTCCTGCACCCAGACCGTCGCCGACGGCATGGTGGTGCGGACGCAGCTCACCTCCCCGGTCGCCAAGAAGGCCCAGGAGGGTGTGATGGAGCTGCTGCTCCTCAACCACCCCCTGGACTGCCCGATGTGCGACAAGGGCGGCGAGTGCCCGCTGCAGAACCAGGCGATGTCCACCGGCCGGACGGACTCGCGGTTCCACGAGCACAAGCGGGAGTACCCGAAGCCGCTGCCGATCAGCACCCAGGTGCTGCTCGACCGCGAGCGCTGCGTGCTCTGCCAGCGGTGCACCCGGTTCTCCGAGGAGATCGCCGGCGACAAGTTCATCGACCTGATGGGACGCTCCTCGCACGAGGAGATCAACATCTACCGGGACGACGCGTACGGCGAGGAGGGTGACGAGGGGGACGTCCCGTTCAACTCGTACTTCTCCGGCAACACCGTGCAGATCTGCCCGGTGGGCGCGCTGACCGGCACCCAGTACCGGTTCCGGGCCCGCCCGTTCGACCTGGTCTCCACGCCCAGCGTCTGCGAGCACTGCTCGGCCGGCTGCGCGCAGCGCACCGACTGGCGGCGCGGCAAGGTGCTGCGCCGGCTGGCCGGCGACGACCCGGCGGTGAACGAGGAGTGGAACTGCGACAAGGGCCGCTGGGGCTTCCAGTACACCCGCGCGTTCGACCGGATCAGCACGCCGATGGTGCGCGACGAGAAGACCGGTGAGCTGCGCGAGGCGTCCTGGAGCGAGGCGCTGACCCGGGCCGCCGAGGGGCTGCGCGCGGCCCGCGACGGCGCGACCGGCACGGCGGTGCTGACCGGCGGCCGGCTGACAGTCGAGGACGCCTACGCGTACGCGAAGTTCGCCCGCATCGCGCTGCACACGAACGACATCGACTTCCGGGCCCGCCCGGTCTCCCGCGAGGAGGCCGACTTCCTGGCCAGCAGCGTCGCCGGGGTCACCGACGTGACCTACACGGACGTGGAGAACGCGCCCGCTGTGGTGCTCGTCGGCCTGGAGCCGGAGGAGGAGTGCCCGATCCTCTTCCTGCGGCTGCGCAAGGCGTACCTGAAGAAGAAGCTCACCGTGTACGCGCTCGCGCCGTTCGCCACGCGCGGCCTGGAGAAGCTCGGGGCCAAGCTGGCCCGGGTGGTGCCCGGCGAGGAGGCCGGCGTGCTGGCCGAGCACGCCACGGTGGCCGAGGCGCTGGGTCAGCCCGGCGCGATCCTGATCGTCGGCGAGCGCCTGGCCGAGGTGCCGGGCGGCCTGTCGGCGGCGGCGGACGTCGCCCGGCGTACCGGTGCCCGGCTGGTCTGGGTGCCGCGGCGCGCGGGTGACCGCGGTGCTGTCGACGCGGGCTGCCTGCCCAACCTGCTCCCCGGCGGCCGGGTCGTCACCGAGCCGGCCGCGCGCGCGGAGCTGGGCGAGGCGTGGGACATCCCGGCCGGGGTGATCCCCAGCCAGGCCGGCCGCGACACCGACGGCATCCTCACCGCCGCCGCGAACGGACAGATCGGCGCCCTGGTGGTGGCCGGCGTCGACCCGGCCGACCTGGCCGACCCGCGCCTGGCCGAGTCCGCACTGGACGCGGTGCCGTTCCTGGTCAGCCTGGAACTGCGGATGAGCGCGGTGTCCCGCCGCGCCGACGTGGTCCTGCCGGTCGCGCCGGTGGTCGAGAAGGCCGGCAGCTTCCTGGACTGGGAGGGCCGGCTGCGCACGTTCGAGAAGGTGCTGGACACCGGCGCGATGACCGACGCCCGCATCCTCGACGCGCTCGCCGCGCAGCTCGACGTGCGGCTGGGCACCGGTGACGTGCCGAGCATCCGGCGCGAGCTGGGCGCGCTGCCGCGCACCCGGGTCGAGCGGCCGTCGGCGCCCTCGGTCGAGCCGGCCGCGGTGCGGCAGCCCGGACCGGGCGAGGCGGTGCTCGCCACCTGGCACCAGCTGATCGACCTGGGCAGCCTCACCGACGGCGACGAGCACCTCGCCGGCACCGCCCGCCCGCCGGTGGTCCGGCTCGGCAAGGGCACCGCCGAGGCGCTGGGTGTGGCCGACGGCGACCCGGTCACGGTGGGCACCGACCGCGGCGCGATCACGCTGCCGGCGGCGATCACCGAGATGCCCGACGGCGTCGTCTGGCTGCCGACCAACTCACCCGGCTCCACCGTGCGGCGCGGCCTCGGCGCGACGTCCGGCGACGTGGTGAGCGTCTCCGCAGTCGGGAACGAAAGGTGGGTGCAGTGAACCCCGTCATCCTCGCGGCGCAGGACCCGACGCTTGCCGACTTCGGCAAGGACCCGTGGTGGCTGGTCCTCGGCAAGATCCTGTTCGCGTTCGTCGTCGCCGTGGCGGCCACGCTGCTCGGCGTCTGGTTCGAGCGCCGGGTCGTCGGCCGCATGGCGGTGCGGCCCGGCCCCAACCAGGCCGGTCCGTTCGGTCTGCTCCAGACGCTCGCCGACGGCGTGAAGCTGGCCTTCAAGGAGGACATCCTCCCGCGCAAGGCCGACAAGGTCGTCTACTTCTTCGCCCCGGTGATCTCGGTGGTCTGCGCGGTCACCGCGCTGTCGGTGATCCCGTTCGGGCCGATGGTGAGCATCTTCGGGCACCGGACGCCGCTCCAGGTCACCGACGTGTCGGTGGCGGTGCTGGTGGTGCTGGCCTTCTCCTCGCTCGCCGTGTACGGCATCGTGCTCGGCGGCTGGGCCAGCGGCTCCACCTACCCGCTGCTCGGCGGCCTCCGCTCGGCGGCCCAGCTGGTCTCGTACGAGGTCACCATGGGCCTGAGCGTGGTCGCGGTGTTCATGACCGCGGGCACCATGTCGACGAGCGGGATCGTCGCCGCGCAGGGTGACGGCACCCGGCTGAGCATCGGCGGCTTCGACCTCGCCGCGCCCGGCTGGTACGCCATCCTGCTGCTGCCCAGCTTCATCATGTTCTTCATCGCCATCGTCGGTGAGACGAACCGGGCGCCGTTCGACCTGCCCGAGGCGGAGTCGGAGCTGGTGGCCGGTTTCCAGACCGAGTACAGCTCGCTGAAGTTCGCGCTGTTCATGCTCAGCGAGTACGTCGCGATGGTGACCATGTCGGCGTTCACCGTGACGCTGTTCCTCGGCGGCTGGCACGCCCCGTGGCCGATCACGATCTGGTCGGGCGCCAACGAGGGCTGGTGGCCGATGCTGTGGTTCTTCGGCAAGGTCATCATGCTGGTGTTCGTCTTCGTCTGGCTGCGCGGCACGCTGCCCCGGCTCCGGTACGACCAGTTCATGCGGTTTGGCTGGAAGGTGCTGCTGCCGCTGAACCTGGTCTGGATCATGGTGCTCGCCGGGCTGCGCTCGATCGAGGACTGGCAGACCCGGGACCGGCTGCTCGTCACCGCCGTCGGCGCGGGCGTGCTGCTGCTGGCCACGCTCTTCTGGCCGTCGCGGAAGAAGGAGCCGAAGCCGTCGCTCCAGGAGCAGGCGGACACCCGGCCGTACGGCAGCTTCCCGCTGCCGCCGATGGATCTTCAGGTTCCGCCGAGCCCGCGTACGAAGCGCGTGCTCGCCGAGCGGGAGCCGGCCAACGTGGTCGCCGGCCCGGACTCCAGGGAGGTGTGACGTGGGCGCGATCACCGGAACGTTCAAGGGCTTCGGTGTCACCTTCTCGCACATGTTCAAGAAGGTCGTCACCACCGACTACCCGTTCAAGCCGCCGGTCTCGGCGCCGCGCTACCACGGGCGGCACATCCTCAACCGGCACCCGGACGGGCTGGAGAAGTGCATCGGCTGCGAGCTGTGCGCCTGGGCCTGCCCGGCCGACGCGATCTACGTGGAGGGTGGCGACAACACCGAGGAGCAGCGCTTCTCTCCTGGTGAGCGGTACGCCAGCACCTACCAGATCAACTACGCCCGGTGCATCTTCTGCGGGCTCTGCATTGAGGCCTGCCCGACCCGTTCGCTCACCATGAGCAACGAGTACGAGCTGGCCCGGGACAACCGGCAGGACCTCATCTTCACCAAGGAGCAGCTGCTCGCGCCGCTGCTCGAAGGCATGGAGCAGCCGCCGCACCCGATGCGGCTGGGCGACAGCGAGAAGGACTACTACGTCGGCGCGCTCACCAACCCGGGCACCTCGGCCGGCGCCGAGCGCTCGCCGATGGGCCCCGGCCGGTACCAGGTGGAGGAGCACCCCGGCGTGACCTTCCCCGGCGCCGAGCAGGCCGAGCAGCGGTCCGCCGCCGCAGCGGGCAAGGGAGGCAAGGCATGACCTCGGCTACGGTGCTCGCCGCCGCCGGCCAGGTGTCCGGGGGTGAGGAGGTCACCTTCTGGATCCTCGCGCCGCTGGCCCTGCTCGGGGCGATCGGCATGGTGTGGGCCCGCAACGCGGTCCACTCCGCGCTCTGGCTGGTGCTGACCATGCTCTGCCTGGGCGTGTTCTACGTGCTCCAGGCCGGGCCGTTCATCGGCATGGTGCAGATCATCGTCTACACCGGCGCGATCATGATGCTGTTCCTGTTCGTGCTGATGCTCGTCGGCCGGGACGCGTCCGACTCGCTCATCGAGACGCTGCGCGGCCAGCGGGTCGCCGCAGTGGTCCTCGGGCTCGGCTTCGCCGGCCTGGTGGGCACCGGCCTCTACCGCGCGCTCGACGGCGTCCAGCCGGTCGGGCTCGACGAGGCGAACGGCGAGGGCAACGTCCAGGGCATCGCCCGGCTGCTGTTCACCAAGTACGTCTTCGCCTTCGAGCTGACCTCGGCGCTGCTGATCACCGCCGCCGTCGGCGCGATGGTGCTGGCGCACGTGGAGCGGCGCAAGGCGGACCGGATGGACCAGATCGCCACCATGAAGGCGCGGTTCCGCCCCGGCAACTACCCCGGACCGAAGCCCGGCCCGGGCGTCTACGCCACGTCCTCCTCGGTGGCCACCCCGGCCCGTCTGCCCGACGGCCGGCTGACCGACCGCAGCATCCCGGAGATCATGCCGGTGCGCGAGTTGACGGCCGAGGAGACCGCACCGAAGGGGACTGATCGGTGAGCGCGAGGAGTGCAGCGAAGCGGAGCCCCGCAGTCGCGAACGAAAGGCTGGCACGGTGACCCCGGACTACTACCTCATCCTCGCGGCGGTGCTGTTCACCATCGGCGCCGTGGGCGTGCTGGTCCGGCGCAACGCGATCGTGCTGTTCATGTGCATCGAGCTGATGCTCAACGCGGCCAACCTGACCCTGGTCACGTTCAGCCGGATCAACGGCGACCTGAACGGCCAGATCATGGCGTTCTTCGTGATGGTGGTGGCGGCGGCCGAGGTCGTGGTCGGGCTCGCGATCATCATGGCGATCTTCCGGACCCGGCGCTCGGCCAGCGTCGACGACGCCAACCTGCTGAAGTACTGAGGGGCTCGTGGTGGAACAGATTCTGACGATCGCCCAGTCTGAGCCAGCCGAAGCCGTCACCTTCGCCACGGCGGACGGGATGCTGGGCAGTGTCTGGCTGCTGGTGGCGATCCCGCTGGTCAGCGCGGCGATCCTGCTGCTGCTCGGCAAGCGGGCCGACCGCTGGGGCCACTGGCTGGGAGTGGGCGCCATCGGCGCCGCCTTCGTGCTCGGGCTCACCTACTTCTTCCAGTTGCGCGGGCTGGAGAACAAGCAGGTCGAGCTGAGCCTCTGGGACTTCATGGCGGTCGGCAACCTGAAGGTGGACTTCGGTCTGCTCTTCGACCCGCTGGCCGCGGTCTTCGTCCTGCTGATCACCGGGGTGGGCTTCCTGATCCACCTCTACGCCGTGGAGTACATGGCGCACGACGCGGGCCGGCGGCTGTTCTTCGCGTACTTCAACCTGTTCGTCGCCGCCATGCTCCTGCTGGTGCTCGGCAACAACTACGTGATGCTCTACTTCGGCTGGGAGGGCGTCGGCCTGGCGTCGTACCTGCTGATCTCCTTCTGGTACGGCCGGCCCAGCGCGGCCACCGCCGGCAAGAAGGCGTTCCTGATGAACCGGGTCGGCGACGCCGGCCTGGCCATCGGCATCTTCATCATGTTCGCCGTGCTCGGCACCACCCAGTACGACGAGGTGTTCAACGGGGTCGGCTCGATGACCTCGACCACCGTGCTGGTGCTCGGCCTGCTGCTGCTGCTCGGCGCGGCCGGCAAGTCCGGTCAGTTCCCGCTCCAGGCGTGGTTGCCGGACGCGATGGAGGGCCCGACCCCGGTGTCCGCGCTCATCCACGCGGCCACCATGGTCACCGCGGGCGTCTACCTGATCGCCCGCTCCAACGCGATCTTCTCGGCCAACGAGACGCTCCAGCTCGTGGTGGTCAGCGTCGGCGCGCTCACGCTGCTGATGGGCTGCATCATCGGCGCGGCCAAGGACGACATCAAGCGCGTGCTGGCCTGGTCCACGGTGAGCCAGATCGGCTACATGTTCCTCGGCGTCGGTCTCGGCGGCGGCGCGTACGCGCTCGCCATTGTGCACCTGCTGGCGCACGGCTTCTTCAAGGCCAACATGTTCCTCGGCGCCGGCTCGGTCATGCACGGCATGAACGACCAGGTGGACATCCGCCGCTTCGGCGGGCTGTCCAAGTACATGAAGGTCACCTGGCTGACGTTCATGATGGGCTGGCTCGCCATCATCGGCATGTTCCCGTTCTCCGGCTACTTCTCCAAGGAGCCGATCATCGTGGCCGCGTTCGAGCGGGAGGGCTGGACGGCCTGGCTGTTCGGCATGGCCGCGCTGCTCGGCGCCGGGCTCACCGCGTTCTACATGACGCGGCTGTTCGTGCTCACGTTCCACGGCCCGAAGCGCTGGACCGAGGACATCGAGCACCCGCACGAGTCGCCGAAGCTGATGACCGTCCCGCTGATCCTGCTGGCGGTCGGCTCGGTCGGCGCGGGCTTCCTGCTCGCCACCTCCGTGCCGGACTGGCTCACCGCCACCAACGGGCTCGCCGCCGAGAGCGGGGAGCACGCACCCGTGCTGGCGCACTGGCTGCTCACCGCGCTGTCGCTGCTGCTCACCGTGCTGGGCGCCGGGCTGGCCTGGTTCCTGTTCCGCTCCGGCACGGCCACCGAGCCGCAGCCGGCCGGCGTGGTGGTCACCGCCGCCCGCCGGAACCTCTACACGGACGCCTTCAACGAGGCGGTCTTCGAGAAGCCGGGCATCTTCCTCACCCGGGCGCTGGTGTTCCTCGACAACCGGGGCGTCGATGGGCTGGTCAACGGCCTGGCCGCCGCCGTGGGCGGGGGCTCGGGCCGGCTCCGGCGGCTCCAGACCGGCTTCGTGCGGTCGTACGCGACCTCGATCCTGACCGGCGCGCTGCTCGTGGTGGCGGCGTTCCTGGCGGTGCAGGCGGGGTGGCTGGCGTGATCGACCTCAACGCGGCCGCCCCCGCCGGCGGGCCACGCAGTCACGACGGAGGTAAGGCCGAATAATGTCCAACTTCCCGTTCCTCTCGGTGCTGACCGTGGCGCCGCTGGTCGGCGCCCTGGTGGTGGCACTGCTGCCCCGCAGCCGTCCGGACCTGGCCAAGCTGGTGGCGTTCGGCTGGTCGCTGCTGGTGCTGGTGCTCTCGGTGGTGATGTGGTTCGCCTTCTCCGCCGGCGGTGACCGGTTCCAGTTCCGCGAGTCGTACCCGTGGATCCCGAACTGGGGCGTGAACTTCACCTTCGAGGTGGACGGCATCGCGCTGGTCATGCTGATGCTGATCGCGATCCTGGTGCCGCTGGTGATCCTGGCGTCCTGGCACGACGCCGAGGCGTCGAAGCGCTCCGTGCCCGCGTACTTCGCGCTGCTGCTCGTCCTCGAATGCACGATGATCGGCGTCTTCGCCGCCGCCGACGTCTTCCTGTTCTACGTGTTCTTCGAGGTCATGCTGGTGCCGATGTACTTCCTGATCGGCAGCTACGGCGGCCACCAGCGGCAGTACGCGGCGGTGAAGTTCTTCCTCTACTCGCTGGTCGGCGGTCTGTTCATGCTGGCCGCGGTGATCGGCCTCTGGGTGGTCGGCGGGAAGACCTTCGACTGGCAGGCACTGAGCCAGGCGGAGTTCGCCACCGACACGGCCCGCTGGCTGTTCCTGGGCTTCTTCGTCGCCTTCGCGATCAAGGCGCCGTTCTTCCCGTTCCACACCTGGCTGCCGGACGCCGGTGGCGCGGCACCGGCCGGCGCCGCCGCGCTGCTTGTCGGCGTGCTGGACAAGGTCGGCACGTTCGGCATCCTGCGCTACTGCCTCCCGCTGTTCCCGGAGGCGTCGCGCTGGTTCGCACCGTGGGCGCTGGCGCTCGGTGTCATCGGCATCATCTACGCCGCGCTGCTGGCGGTCGGTCAGAACGACCTGAAGCGCCTGGTGTCGTACACCTCGATCGCGCACTTCGGGTTCATCGGCGTCGGCATCTTCGCGTTCACCACCCAGGCCGGCACCGGCGCGGTGCTCTACATGCTCAACCACGGCCTGGCCACCGGCCTGCTGTTCCTCGTGGTCGGCATGCTGATCGCCCGGCGCGGCTCGGCGCTGATCAGCGACTTCGGCGGCGCGGGCAAGCTGGTGCCGGTGCTGGCCGGTGTGCTCTTCTTCGCCGGTCTCGCCTCACTGGCGCTGCCGGGTACCGCGCCGTTCGTCTCCGAGTTCCTGGTGCTGATCGGCACGTTCACCGTCAACAAGCCGGTCGCCGTGATCGCCACGCTCGGCATCATCCTGGCGGCGGCGTACGTGCTGTGGATGGTGCAGCGCACCACGCAGGGCACGCTGAACCCGGCGCTGACCGAGGTCGAGGGCATGCGCCGTGACCTCACCCTGCGCGAGAAGGTGGTCGTCGCGCCGCTGATCGCGCTGATCGTGCTGCTCGGCTTCTATCCGAAGCCGGTCACCGACGTCATCAACCCCGCCGTCCAGGCGACCATGCAGGACGTCGGCAAGTCCGACCCCGCCCCTGAGGTCGGCAGCGTCCAGGAGGCCGCGAAGTGAGTGAACTGAGGCTGCCGTCGATCGACTACGCGGCGCTCGCTCCCATCCTGATCATGCTGGGTGCGGCGCTGCTCGGGGTCCTGGTCGAGGCGTTCGTGCCGCGTCGTCTGCGCAACGCGGTGCAACTCGGGCTCGCCCTGGTGGCGATGCTCGCCGCGATCGTCATGGTGATTCTCAACGCCGACGACCGGCTGATCACCATCGGCGGCGCCATCGCGATCGACGGCCCGACGCTGTTCCTCCAGGGCGCGATCCTGGTGCTCGCGGTGATGGCGCTGCTGCTCGTCGGTGAGCGCACCGTGGAGCGGGGCGGCGCCTTCGTGGCGCACGCCGCTGTCACCGCCGAGTCGGCGGAGGACCGGCGGCAGGCCGAGGGCGTCGGTGGCGCCACCGAGGTCTACCCGCTGATGTCGTTCGCGATCGGCGGCATGCTGATCTTCGTGGCGGCGAACGACCTGCTGACCATGTTCGTCGCGCTGGAGGTCTTCTCGCTCCCGCTCTACCTGCTCTGCGCGCTGGCCCGCCGCCGGCGTCTGCTGAGCCAGGAGGCGGCGCTGAAGTACTTCATGCTCGGCGCGTACGCCTCGGCGTTCTTCCTGTTCGGTGTCGCCCTCATCTACGGCTTCACCTCCGGCATCCCGGGCCGTACGGCCGGCGTCGACTTCGCCACCGTGCACGCCGCGGTCACCGACTCCCCGTCCAGCCCGGTGCTGCTGTTCGCCGGTATGGCGCTGCTTGCCATCGGCCTGCTGTTCAAGGCCGCCGCCGCGCCGTTCCACGTCTGGACGCCGGACGTCTATCAGGGCGCGCCGACCCCGGTCACCGGCTTCATGGCAGCCTGCACCAAGGTCGCCGCGTTCGGGGCGCTGCTGCGCGTCTTCCACGTCGCGTTCGCCGGGGCCTCCTGGGACTTCACCCCGGTGCTCGGCGCGATCGCGGTGCTGACCATGCTGGTCGGCGCGGTGCTGGCGGTCACCCAGACCGACATCAAGCGCCTGCTGGCGTACTCGTCGATCGCGAACGCCGGTTACCTGCTCGTCGGTGTGCTGGCACCGAGCCGTGAAGGGCTCTCCGGCACCATGTTCTACCTGGCCGCGTACGGCTTCTCGGTGCTCGCCGCGTTCGCCGTGGTGACGCTGGTGCGCGACGCCGACGGGGAGGCCACCCACCTGTCTCGCTGGGCCGGGCTGGGCCGCCGCTCGCCGTTCTTCGCGGCGATCTTCACGTTCATCCTGCTGGCCTTCGCCGGTATCCCGCTGACCAGCGGCTTCACCAGCAAGTTCGCGGTCTTCGGCCCGGCCCTGGAGGCGAACCAGGCGTGGCTGGTGATCGCCGGCGTGCTGACCAGCATGGTGCTGGCGTTCCCGTACCTGCGGGTCGTCGTCATGATGTGGCTGTCCGAGCCGGGCGAGTCCACCCCGACGGTGACCGTGCCCGGCGCGCTCACCTCGGCCGCCCTGGTCATCGGCGTGCTCGCTACGCTGGTCCTCGGCGTGGTGCCCGGCCCGCTGCTCGACCTGACCACCGGTGCCGCCGAATTCGTCAGATGACAGAGGTGTTCCCACCGGGGGCCGGTACGCCGTGGCGTGCCGGCCCCCGGCCCGTATCCCCGTCGACGAGCAGGTCGAACGGGTGTGGCATGGTTGAGGACGTGGCGAACCCGGCTGGCGAGCGTTCAGGTCAGTTCGGCGCGCTCGGCCTGCATCTCGCCGACCCGCGCGTCGAAGCCTCCGTGCTGGGCGTGCTCGACCGGGTCGAGACGAGCCTGCGGGCGAGCGTGGCGAGCGCCGATCCGCTGGTGACCGAGGCGTCCCGGCACCTGGTCGAGGCCGGCGGCAAGCGGTTCCGTCCGCTGCTGGTGGCGCTGGGCGCCCAGTTCGGCGACCCGGATACCGACCAGGTCGTCCCCGCCGCCGTGGTGATGGAACTCACCCACCTGGCGACGCTCTACCACGACGACGTGATGGACGAGGCCGCCGTGCGTCGCGGCGCCCCGAGCGCCAACTCCCGCTGGACCAACTCGGTGGCCATCCTGGTCGGCGACTACCTCTTCGCCCGGGCCGCGGACATCGCCGCCGACCTCGGCCCCGAGGCGGTACGCCTCCAGGCGCGCACGTTCGCCCGGCTGGTGCACGGCCAGATCGCCGAGACGGTCGGCCCGCGCGACACCGACCCGGTCGCGCACTACCTGCACGTGATCGCCGAGAAGACCGGTTCACTCATCGCCACCTCGGCCCGCTTCGGCGGCATGTTCGGCGGCGCGGCTCCCGAGCACGTGGAGGCCCTGGCCGAGTACGGCGAGATCATCGGCGTCGCGTTCCAGCTCTCCGACGACCTGCTGGACATCGCCAGTGAGTCGGTCCAGTCCGGCAAGACGCCCGGCACCGACCTGCGCGAGGGCGTACCCACCCTGCCGGTGCTCTACGCGATGGCCTCCGACGACGCGGACGCGGCGAGCGTACGGCTGCGCGAGATCCTGGCCACCGGCCCGCTGGTGGACGACGCGTTGCACGCCGAGGCGCTGGGCCTGCTGCGGGAGTCGCCGGCGCTCAAGCGCGCCCGGGAGACGGTGCGCAGCTACGCCGAGGACGCACGCGCCCGGCTGGCTCCGCTGCCCGAGGGTCCGGCGCGTCGCGCGCTGGAGTCCCTCTGCGACTACATCGCCGACCGCACCAGCTGACCCCCGCGCGCCCACCCTCACTCGCTCGGGCTCTCGTCGATCATGAAGTTGACGGCCGCCCGTACGGCGTGTCGCGCCGCTAACTTCATGATCGACGCGACGGGGCTCGGGGGCGACGCGGACGGTCAGGGGAGGGCGGGGGTGGGGGTGGGGGTGGGGGTGGGGCGTAGGAGGCGGGCGCCCAGCAGCATCAGGAGGGCGGCCAGGAGCATCGCCGCGGCAGCAGTCAGCCACATCGCCGGGTAGCCCGCCGCGCCGGCCAGCGCGCCCAGGCCGAGCGGACCCAGGCAGCCGCCCGCGTACACCCCGGTCTGGGTGATCGAGGTGGCGGCGGCCGGGGCCTGCGGGTGGAGCCGGACCACGGCGAAGTTCATCAGCCCCGGCCAGGCCCAGCCCAGACCGAAGCCGAGCACCACGCCCGCTACCAGCGGCGCCGATCCGGCCACCGCGAGCAGGATGAGGCCGACCGAGCCGGTCAGCAGCATCCCGGCGATCAGCCCGACGTGCCCGCTGGTGCGCCGGTCGGCCAGCCAGCCGACGCCCACCCGGGCGAGCACGCACACCACGCTGCCCAGGGTCAGCGTCAGGCCGGCCAGGCCGGGGGAGAGCCCTCGCGCCGCAGCCGAGTCGACCAGGAACGTGCCGAGGGCGTTCGCCGCGGCTGCCGCGAGCGTCGCGGCCAGCCCGATCACCACGAGCGGGCCGGTGCCGCCGGGACCGCGACCGGAGGCGGTCCGGGCCTGCCGGTCCCGTCCGGCCCGGGGTACGGCCGGCAGCACGGCGAGCGCGGCCACCGCTGCGGCCACGAAGGCCCAGCGCCAGCCGGCGGTGAGCGCGACAGTGGGTACCGCCAGGCCGGCCAGCAGCGTGGCGGCCGGTACGGCGGCCTGCTTCACGCCGAACGAGAGGCCCTGCCGGTGGGCGGGTACGTGCTCGGCCAGCGCGGCGTTGCTGGCGAGCTGCCCGAGGGCGTTGGCGGCGGCGCTGAGCGCCAGCAGCGCCACCAGGATCGGGTACGACCGGGCCAGCCCGGCCACTGCGAGCAGCGAGGCGGCGGAGAGCAGGATGGCGGCCCGGGCGACCGGGGCCGAGCCGAAGCGCTCGACCAGGGCGCCGGAGGGCACCGAGGCGAGCGCGCTCACGCCGAAGTAGATCGAGACGGCCAGGCCCAGCCCGGCCGGGCTGAAGCGGAGTTCGTCAGCGAGCTGGACGGCGAGCCCACCGACCAGGAAGACGGGCAGGACGCACACGATCGTGGTGAGGGTGGCGCCCGCGCCGACCGTGACGGCGTGGCGGGACGCCGGAGGGGCGACTCGCGAAACTGTTTCAGTCATCGCGAGCACACCTTACGCCCGGACGTTTTGGCTGCTCATCGTGTCCGTCGACACACGGTCTGTGTCCGGTCTTCTGGCATCCTCCATCCGAACAGGCATTTCGCACTCGGCCGGTTTTTCATATGGTGTAAGTCCCCGGCGGCGGAGGTGGTTGTGCGCGACCCCTTGGCGGAACCTTCGGACCTGATCCGTAGCGTGTCTCGCGCGCTTCGAGTGCTCGAGTCGGTCGGCCGTGCGCCGAGAGGGCTCACCGTGAAGCAGATCGCCCGGCGCTGCGAGCTGACCGTCGCCACGACCTACCACCTGGTGCGCACGCTCGCGTACGAGGGCTACGTGATCCGGCGCGAGGACGGGACGTACATCGTGGGGTTGGAGGTGGCCGACCGCTACCGCGAGCTGGTCACCGCGTTCCGGGGGCCGCCGGCGGTGGGCGAGGCGCTGCGCCGCGCGGCGTCGGACACCGGCTGGAGCCACTACCTCGGCCGTTTCGTCGGCGGGCAGGTGGCGGTGACCGCGTCCGCCGAGGGGCCCCGCTCGCCCTACATGGAAGACCTGGTGCCGGGCTTCGACGAGGGCGCGCACGCCACCGCGCTGGGCAAGAGCCTGCTCGCCACGCTCACCACCGAACAGCGCTTCCGCTACCTGCGCGAGTACGGCATGCGCCCGTTCACCACCGCCACCCTCACCACTGTCGAGGCGTTCGAGGCGGACCTGGCCGCCGGTGACCGGCGCGGCATGCAGCTGGAGCTGGGGCAGTTCCGGCAGGGCGTGGCGTGCGCCGCGGTGCTCGTCAGCCCGGACAAGGACATCGAGCGCCGGGTGGTGCTGGCCTGCGCGCTGCCGGCCGGCGAGATGATGACATCGGCCCGGGTGGTCCGCGCCAAGCTCCTCACCGCCGCGCGCGCCATCGCCGACGGGATCGCCTCCGAGAACTGACTCGCCGCGCGCCGATCCCCGCCGGGACCGCCTCCGAGAACTGACGAGGGGCCGCCGACCTGGTGGGTCGGCGGCCCCTCGCGGGGCGGTCCAGCGCCGGACCGCCCCCGGGGTGGGTCAGCTGCCGACCGGGCCGCCGTCGAGGCGCCAGGTGACCACCACGCCGGGCTTGGCGAAGTCGCCGTCCGGCCAGGTGGAGGCGGGGTTCTCCACCGACGCGCCGGAGACCTCGCCCGGGTGCTGCACGGCCACGAAGACCGAACGGTTGTCGCCGGTGATGAACGGGCCGCAGGTCTCCGCGCCGAGCGGCACGGTGAGGAACTGCTTCAGGTGGCCCCGCTCCGGACCCTCGACGGCTGTGGCGAACAGGCCGTCGTTGCTGCCCAGCGCGTTGCCGTCGGTCGAGATCCACAGGTTGCCGGTGGCGTCGAAGGCGACGTTGTCCGGGCAGGAGATCGGGGAGACCTTCGTCTTGTCGTACCCTGCGAAGTAGGTCGAGGCGTCGGCCGGGTCGCCGCAGACGATCGGCAGCGACCAGGCGAAGGTCTCGGCGGTGTTGTCGCCGCGGTCCTCGACCAGCTCCAGGATCTGCCCGTGCTTGTTGCTGTTGCGCGGGTTCGCCTCGTCGGCGGGCGCCTTGCCGGCCTTGCCGCGGTCGCTGTTGTTCGTCAGCGCCACGTAGACCTTGCCGGTGAGCAGGCTCGGCTCGACGTCCTCGGGCCGGTCCATCTTGGTGGCGCCGACCTTGTCCCCGGCCAGCCGGGTGAAGGTGAGCACGTCCGCGGCGGTCATGCCGTCGACGTACGAGCGGTTGCCGCTGACCAGCTTGATCCAGCGGCCCCGGCCGCCGAACCCACCGTCGGCCGGGAGCTTGCCGGAACCGTCGATCTCGGCGGCCGGGCTGTCGCCCTCGATCTTCGCGACGTAGAGCGTGCCCGACTCCAGCAGCGTCAGGTTGTGCCGCCGCGCCACCGAGGACTTCCCCGGCATGAACTTCTTGTCCGAGACGAACTTGTAGAGGTAGTCGAAGCGCTCGTCGTCGCCCATGTACGCGACCACCCGGCCGTTGCGCGCCACGATGACGTTCGCGCCCTCGTGCTTGAACCGGCCCAGCGCGGTGTGCTTGCGCGGCTTGGCCTGCGGGTCGAACGGGTCGATCTCGACGATCCAACCGAACCGGTTCGCCTCATTGGGGTGCTTGGCCAGGTCGAAGCGCTCGTCCGCCCGCTCCCACTTGCGGCTGCCGCTCGGGTGGCGCACGTCGGTCGGGATGCCGTACCGGGCCAGCTTCGGCTTCTGCTCCTCCGGCGCGCCGTCTCCGCCGACGAAGTACTGGTTGAAGTTCTCCTCGCCGGAGAGCACCGTGCCCCACGGGGTGACGCCACCGGCGCAGTTGTTGAGCGTGCCGATCACCGTCCGGCCCTTCGGGTCGGCGGCGGTACGCAGCCACGCCGAGCCGGCGGCCGGGCCGGTCAGCTCGAACTTCGTCGCCAGCGCCGTGACCCGGCGGTTGTACTCCCGTCGGCCACGCCGCACCGGCTGCCACTGCCCGGTGTTCTCCACCCGCTCCAGCTCCACCACGGACATGCCGTGCGCGGCCATCGCCACCCGTACCTGCTCCACTGTGAGCGCGTCCTGGCTGGTGAAGCCGGGGAACATCAGGTCCTCGTTGGTGTACTCGTGGTTCACCACGAGCAGCGCGCGCCGACGGTCGATCGGGAGCACCCCGACGAAGTCGTTGTTGTAGCCGAACTGCTTGGACTGGGCGGCGGCGGTCTGCCGGCCCAGGCTGAACGCGGGCGCGCCGGGCACGACCTCGTCACCCCAGCGGATCACGACGGAGTGGTCGTACCCGTTGGGGACCACGAGGGTGTCGAGCTTGTTCGGCGGGATCGGCTTGAACGTCAACGCGCCGCTACCAGGGCGGCCCGCGCCGGCGGGCGAGACCTCGCCGCCGCCGGGCACGGGCGGGGCGGCGGGCGCAGCGGCGGCCGGCGCGGCGCCGGCGAGCGCGCCCGCGGCGGCGCCGCCGAAGCCGAGCACCAGCGCACCGACCGCGCCGGCCCGGACCACGCCGCGCCGGGAGATCTCGGTGTCGACCACGTCGCCGAAGTACGGGTTGTCGGTCGGGTTCGGCACCGGGTGGTCACACGCGTTGCCGCACCGGTACAGGCAGGTCATCGCGTCGCGGCTGCCGTGGCGGGTGCCACCCAGCAGCGGAAGCAGGCGAGGCCGGTCGCTCATGAGGTGGAGCCTCCTGATCTCAACGTCGGAAGGCGCGCGGGCGAGACGGCCCGGGCGCTCACCCGCCGGACGCTGCCAGGGCACGGTGAGCGGGGATCGGCCCGGACCTGAACCGGACGTGAACAGCTCCGCGTTGACCTGCGGATGAACCGTTCGGCGTCACGGCACGTATGGAAGGGCGAACGCATCGCCGGTTTCCCCGCCGCCGGAAGCGAGGTACCGCCATCAGCGACCACGACGCCCAACTGCTGCGCGCGCTGCACGACGAGCATGCCGACGCGTTGTACGCGCACGCCCTGCGGCTGGTCAACGGCGATCGGCCCCGGGCCGAGGACCTGGTGCAGGAGACGCTCCTGCGCGCCTGGCGACACCCCGAGTCGCTGGACCCGCGACGCGGCTCGGTACGCGCCTGGCTGTTCACCACCGCGCGGAACCTGGCGATCGACGCCTGGCGGCGGCGCTCGGCCCGGGTCGGCGAGGTCTACACGGACGAACTGCCCGAGACCGCCGAGACGGTCGACGAGACGGAGCGCGCGGTGGAGGCGTGGACCGTGGCCGAGGCGCTCAACCGGCTCAGCCCGACCCACCGGGAGGTGCTCGTCGAGTGCTTCTACCAGGGACGTTCGGTGGCGGAGGCGGCGGCACGGCTGGGCGTACCGCCGGGGACGGTGAAGTCGCGTACCCACTACGCACTGCGCTCACTACGGTTGGCGCTGGCCGAGATGGGGGTGACCGGGTGACACGCTGCGAGTTCGCGCACGACGACGGGGCGTACGTGCTCGGCGCCCTCGCCCCGGCGGACCGGGTCGCCTACGAGCGGCACCTGGCCGGGTGCGCGCAGTGCCGGGAGGCGGTGGCCGAGATCGCCGTGCTGCCCGGCCTGCTGGGGCGGCTCGACCCGGCCGGGCTGGAGCAGTTCCTGGAGGTCGGGCCGGAGACGTCGCGGGTGCCCGCGCTGCTCGACGCCGCGCGCGAGCGCAAGCGCCGCGAGCGGTCCCGCTCCCGCCGACGGTACGCGCTGACAGCGCTCGCCGCCGCCGCGCTCGCGGTGCTGGCGGGCGTCGGCGTGGGACTCGTGCAGTCGCCCGCCGAGCCGACGAAGCCGCCGGTGGCGCTGGCCTCGATGCGGCCGGTGGCCGGGACGGTGCCGGTGCACGCCGAGGTGGGGCTGACCGAGACGCCGTGGGGCACCGAGGTCACCATGCACTGCGGGTACGACAGGCGGGCCGGGCACCGGGAGGCGTACACGTTCCGGCTGGTGGCGCACGGCCCGGACGGCGCGACGGAGCAGATCGGCTCGTGGCTCGCCGCCCCCGGTGACGACCTGCGCTTCTCCGGCGTCACCCGCTTCACCAAGGGCGAGCTGGTCCGCCTGGAGCTGCTCCGAGGAACAAACGCCCCCGTCCTGGCCTACGACCTGCGCTGACCCCGCCCCCGCCCGCTCTCTCCGTTGATCTTGCACTTGTGGCCCTCGGTGCGGGTGGTTCGCCCCTTTCGCCGGGGCGGTAAGTGCAAGATCAGCGGGACGGGGTGGGGGTGGGGGTGGGGGCGGTCGGGGTGCGGGCGGCCTGGCGGGTGCGGTGGGAGTGGCGCAGGGCGTCGGCGGTGAAGACCACCAGGGCGAGCCAGACCAGGGCGAAGCCGGCCAGCCGGGCCGGCGGCATCGGCTCGTGGAAGATCAGCACGCCGCAGCCGAGCTGGAGGATCGGCGCGAGGTACTGCAGCATGCCGACAGTGGACAGCGGCAGCCGGTTCGCCGCCCCGGCGAACAGCAGCAGCGGGATCGCGGTGGCGGCCCCGGCCAGCACCAGCAGCGCGGTGTGCCCGGCCGAGACGTGCCCGAACGTCGAGTCGCCGCGCGCCGACAGCCACCCCAGGTACGCCAGTGCGGGCAGCGCCAGCACCGCTGACTCGACGAACAGCCCTTCCGTGGCGGGCAGCGCGAGCTGCTTCTTGACCAGCCCGTACCCGGCGAAGCTGAACGCCAGGGTGAGCGCCAGCCAGGGCAGGCGGCCGTAGTCGACGGTGAGCACCGCGACCGCGAGCGCACCCACGCCGAGCGCCGCCCACTGGGCGCGGCGCAGCCGTTCCCGCAGCACCAGGACGCCGAACAGCACCGACACCAGCGGGTTGATGAAGTAACCGAGCGCCGTCTCCACCACCCGGTCGGAGTTCACGCCGTAGATGTACGTGCCCCAGTTGACCGCGATCAGCGCGGCGGCGAGCCCGATGCCGGCGAGCGCCCGGGGTCGCCGGGCCAGCTTGCGCAGGAAGCCGGCGTGCCGCGTGGCGGCCAGCAGCAACGCCACGAACGCCACCGACCAGAGGATCCGGTGCGCGAGGATCTCCACCGGCCCGGCCGGGCGCAGCAGCTTCAGGTAGATCGGGAAGAAACCCCAGATCAGGTACGCGCCGACGCCGTACAGGTAGCCGAGCCGGAGCTGGTTCACCGCTCCACCGTAAGTGGTGGATCCTTATCTTGGTCCTTATCGGTGACCGGCGTCACCCGCTGATCCAGCTCCATCCACCGATCCGCTGCGACCGGCTTGAAGCCGATCTTCGCGTAGACCCCGTGCGCGTCGAGCGTGGCCAGCAGGATCCGGCGTACGCCCAGCTCGTTCAGGTGGTCGCGGACCGCGCCGGCCAGCCAGGTGCCCAGCCCGCTACCCCGCTCGGCCGGGTCCACGTACACGTCGCAGAGCCAGGCGAACGTGGCCCCGTCGGTGACCACCCGGGCGACAGCGACCTGCCGTCCGTCACCCGGCCGGTAGACGCCGAAGCCGATCGAGCCGGTGAACGCGCGCGCCACCGTCTCCCGCTCCCGCCCCAGCGCCCAGTACGCGTCGGTGGAGAGCCAGACGTGCACCCGGTCCAGGTCGATCCGATCCGGGTCGGTGCTGATCTCGTAGCCGTCCGCGCGGGTCAGGGTGAACACCCGGCCGAGGCTAGTACCCCCGGCCGGGGCCCTCGCCAGCCAATTCCCTGCTGCTGGCCTGGTGGCCCCGGCCGGCCGCGAAGGCGGCCGGCCGGGGCCGGTGTCAGTCGCGGTCGAGGACGGCGCCGAGGATCCAGGTGACGATGCCGACGAAGAGCGCGCCCAGCACCGCCTCCGGCCAGAACCCGTCCACGTGGAAGGGCAGTCCGGCCTCACCGGCGATCCAGCTGGTGAGCAGGAAGAGCAGGCCGTTCACCACGAGCGCGATCAGGCCGAGGGTCAGCAGGTAGAAGCCGCACCCCACGGTCTTGATGATCGGCTGGAGCACCGCGTTCACCACACCGAAGATGACCGCGACGAGCACCAGCGTGATCACCGTCTCGGTGGCCGAGTCGGAGTCGAGCGAGATGCCCGGGATGAGCAGGGTGGCGAGCCAGAACGCCACCGCCGTCGAACCCACGCGAATCAGAAGACCCTTCAGGAAATCCATGGCCGGGATCGTGCCACGGCCGTACCACCAGGGGAAGGCTCGACCTGGTACGCGGCGGTGCGGCTCGTCAGTGCCGGGCCGGGCGACCGACCAGTTGCGACTCGACAGGTGTGGGCGAGAGCAGCGCCCAGCGCAGGGCCCGCCGGTTGACCACAGCCACCATGTCGTCGCGGATCCGGGTGAGCCACTCGGCGGAACCGCCCAGGCCCAGCGCCGCGCCCGCCAGCGCGGCCTCGTCCGGGTCGAGCGGCTGGAGGATCGCCAGGTCGGCGCGGGCCAGCGCGGGCGTGTCGGCCGAGGTCAGCTCGTCGCGGACCACCAGCACCGACTGCCAGGCGGCTGCCGGTCCGGCCTCCGGCGGCACCGGGCCGGCGTCCACCACCACCAGCAGCGGGTGCAGCGGCGAGCCGGGCGCGCCACCGGCCGGACGGCCCGGCGGGAGCAGCGGTACGCCGCCGCCGACCGTCCCGACACCCCGCACGAACGGCTCCCAGAAGCGGGGGCGGCCGGTCTGCACCACCACGCGCGCGCCGAGCGCCAGCGCCCGCAGCACGAGCAGTTGCGCCGCGGGCACGCCGCCCACGAGCAGCACCCGGGTCGTGGCCGGGCGGAACAGGCGGACGGTGAGTGCGGCGCCGTGCCGGTTCGCGCCCACCATCAGGCCGGCGGTGGCCGAGGGCAGGTCCAGCGCGGGCGGAGGCGACCCGGCCGGGGACGCGGCCCCACCGGTCACCGCCAACGGCAGCGTGGCGGCCAGCCCGGCGAGGTGCTCACCGTCGAGCCGGCGCAACTCGCCGCCGACGTCACCGGCGATCCGGCGCAGCGTGCGTTCCGCCGTCGACAGCCCGGCCGCGCTCCCGGCCGCCACCCGTACCGCCAGCTCGGCCGGGACCGGCGCGGTGCCGGTGCGCGGACCGGCTGTGAGCGCGACTGTGGTGGCGGTCGCGGGCAGTGCGAGCAGGCGGCCCACCAGCCCCCGGGCCGCCTCGCCACGCGGATCCGGCCACCGGCGCAGTCGCCAGGTGGCCTGCGTCAAGCCACCGACAGTGAGCAGCGGCCAGGTCTCCCGTACCGGGGCTCCGGGTTCGTGGTGGGCAAGTTCGGCGATCATCCGCAGCGCCGCGTCGCCGCCCAGCGGCCGGGCGGTGAGCGGGCCGAGCCGGCGGACGAGTCGCCGCAGGGTGCCGGACAGTGCCCGCAACAGGTCCTCGTCCGGCCAGCCGTCTGCGCGCAGCACCTGGACGGCCAGCACCACCCGTGCCCGCGCGGCCACCCGCCCGTCGGTGAGCTGGCGGTACGACGTCCCGGCCGGACCGCCGGCAACCGCGGGCACCGGTGCGGGCGACGACGAGAACACCAGTTGCAGCCGGATCGCGGGGGCGTCCGGACCGGCCGGGGGAAGCAGGTCGAACGGCGTGGGCAGCTCGTGCGCGTGGTCGCCGAGCAGGTCGTCCGGGTCGCCCAGCTCCAGGAGGGCGGTCAGCCCGGCGGCGTCGTGCAGCACGGCCGCCCCGCCGGACGCCTCGGTCGCGCCGACCACCGAGCCCGGCCGGAGCAGCCCCAGCAGCGCCGCCGGATCGGCCGCCGGTGGCAGGGCGCGCCGCCGCGTCACGTACGCGGCAGCGGTGACGAGCCACTCGTGCAGCCAGCGGCCGCGCACCCGGACCCACGCGGCCGGCAGCAGCAGGGCCGCCGACAGCAGCGCGACGGCCGTCGGCACGACACCCCGCCCGGCGGCTGCGACCAGCACTGCCGCCGCGACCTGGGTGGCCACGATCTGGCCGGCGCGCAGTCGAGCGGTCGGACGACTCGTCCACTGTGGCGTGCGGACCGGGACGGACGCGGGCCGCTCGGACGTGCTCGCGGTCACCGCACCTCCTCGCCGGGCCTCCGCGTGACGCTGCCGTGGCTCATCGTAGTGGGCGGGTTGTCCACAGGGGAGCCCGAGGGGGTAGCAGAACCGGAGTCGGGCGGCTACCGTCAGCGACGAAATCGTCGAGTTGCGTGTCCGCCGCCACCGGGCTTCCCCCTCCACCGGCCCCGGACCCCCGCCGACGAGTCCACGGTGGTCACACGGTGGCCAGCCACGACCGAGGAGACGAGGTGACGTCCGGGATGTCCCAGACCCAGGCAGAAGCCGCGGTGATGCAGCAGACCGCCGCGAAGTTCGAGCAGGTCGATCAGTCGCTCCAGACCATGCTCAGCGGCCTGATGGCCGAGCTGGAGGTGTTGCAGCAGGCCTGGCGGGGTGCCGGTGGGCGCTCGTTCGCGCAGGTCAAGCAGCAGTGGGCGCAGGACCAGGCCGCCCTTCAGCGGGCGCTGCGCGAGACCGCGACCGCGATCCGCAGCGCCGGCCGCCACTACGACGTCTCCGACACCGAGGCCGCCGGCCGGGTGGCGGGCACCAACCGCGGCATCCAGCTGCCGCTCTGACAACCGGAAGGATCGAATCCATGGAGCACGGTGTGCTGGTCGTCAACTTCGCCGCCCTGCAACAGGCGGGCGCCGACATCCAACGGGCGCTGTCCACGCTGGAGAGTCAGCTCGGTCAGCTCGAACGCGACGCCGCCCCGCTGGTGGCGAGCTGGAACGGCGAGGCCCGCGAGGCGTACGAGGTGCGGCAGTCCCGGTGGCGGGCCGCCTCGCAGGACCTCCAGGCGATGCTGCGTGACATCAAGCTCGCCGTCGAGGACTCCGCGACCGACTACCTCGACACCGAGAAGCGCAACGCCAACCTGTTCCAGTGAACCGACGCCGCGCGGCCCGGGCAGGTGACCCGGGCCGCGCGGCGTCGCGCGTGGCCGGCGATCAGCTCGGAACTGCCGGGTCCGCCGCCCGCCAGCGCCTGCGTGCGCCGCGCGGCAGCACCAGGGCGAGCGCCGCCACCAGTGCCACCGCCCCGCCCGCGACGGCGGCGGCCAGCAGCGCCCGGTCCCGGGCCGTGTCCCGGCGGGACTGGCGGGCCAGCGCGGCCGGATCGGGCCGCTCGGCGGGAAGCGCCGCCCCCGGCCGGGTGCGGGAATCGGTCGCGCCGGCCGACTCGGTCACCGCCCGGTACGGGTTGAGCACCCCCGCGCCGTAGCCCGCGTCCCGCCCGGGCGCCGGGTCGGCGGCGGCCACGATCAGGCCGGCCACCTCGGCCGCGCTCAGCCGGGGCCGGTACTGGCGCAGCAACGCGGCAGTACCCGCCACGAACGGAGTGGCGTAGCTGGTCCCCTCCGCCCGCTGGTGGCCCGACCTGGGCGCCGCCATCAGCACCTCGCTACCAGGGGCGACCACGTCCACGTACGAGCCGGTCTGGGAGAACGCCGACCGTGTCCCCTCCCGCCCGATCGCGCCGACGCCGAGCACCCCGTCGTACGCCGCCGGGTAGGGCCGGGGATCCCCGTTGTCGTGCAGGTTGCCGGCGGCGGCCACCACCACCACGTCCCGCCGCACCGCGTAGGCGACGGCGGCGCGTACGGCCGGGTCGTCCGCGTACAGCACGACCGAGAGGTTGAGCACGTCGGCGTCGTGGTCCACGGCCCAGCGGATGGCCCGGGCGAACCCGGCCGCGTCGACGGTACGCCCCGACTCCCGCCCGTCGACCACCTGCTGCTCGCTCACCCGTACCGGCAGGATGCGTGCGTCCGGCGCGAGGCCGCGGAACGCGACGCCGGGCTGCGGCGCGGCGGCGATGATGCTCGCCACCCCGGTGCCGTGCCCGGCGCAGTCCCGGGTGCCGTCCCCGCTCCGATCGAGGAAGTCGGCGCCGTCGAGGACGCGACCGGCCAGCTGCGGGTGGGACCGGTCCACTCCCGAGTCGACGACCGCGACCACGACCCCGGCCCCCGTTGCGAGGGGGGTGAGCCGTTCCGGGGCGTACCGCTGCTGCGGCCACGGCTGGTCCGCCACCGGGCGGGCCGGCGCGGGCGGCGAGGCGCAGCCGGCGGGTGCGCGAGCCGTCGCCGGAGCGGCCGGAACCCCGGCGACGAGGAGCGTCGCCAGGGCGGCCACGACGGGGTACGCGACTGGCCGAGACATCGACGACCTCCGTAACGTGTCGGCTCCGGAACGGGATGTTAGCGGCTCACTCACGTCGGGGCCGACCGTCGATGGCCAGAAGTCCTGATCTTGCTGCCACCTTGTAGGTTGTATGCGATGCCTGTGGCCTGTTCGCGGAAGGAGAGGTGGCCGTGACCGGATGGGAGCCGGCCACCGAGGCCGAGGTGGCGATGCGGGACGCGCTGCGCGCGCAGGACCAGCAGCAGTACTTCCGTGCGCTGACCCGCGTCGATCTCTTGCTTCCGGTCGCGAACGGACCGACCGCCGGGTGGGGCACCTGGACCTCCGGGGGCCGCACCCACGTGCTGGCCTTCACCTCCGTCGCCGCGCTGCGTGCGAGCCTGGGGGAGAACGCGGGCCCCACCCGCCGCGTCCCCTACCCGGACCTGGCGGCCGGCTGGCCGAACCCCGAGTGGTGGCTGGCGGTCAACCCCGGGCTGCCGATCGAGGGCTACCTGCCCGCCTGGTACGTGGCTCAGCTCTCCCGGGGCGACGTCCGGCTGCCCGGACGCACGATGGGCGCCCGGGCCCGGCTGGAACGGGTGGAGAACGCCACCCGGGGAGCCCGGAACACGGTGCCCGAGGCCGCGCCCCGCCCGCCCGCCGTTCCCGTCCCGCCGGCCGCCGTCACCCCTGCTCGGGTGCCCCCTGCCGTCGTCCCGCCGGCCGCTGCTCCGCCTCCGGTCGTGCCGCCACCCGCGGTGCCGCCTCCGGCCGTGCCACCCCTTGCTGGTGCTGGTGCTGGTGCGCCGGGCCGGGACGAGCGGCTGATGGAGACCGACGAGCCGGCCACGGTGCCGATGCGGGCCGCCTCGGTCCTGGGACGGCGACTGCCCACCGTGCCGCCGCGCCGCCGAGCGGCGGACAGCGACGTCCCGAGCCGGACCACTTCCGGCGCCGAGGCGGATACGGACGCCCTCGACGGCTGGCTCACCGACCTGCGCCGCCGCCCGGACGAGCCGGACCCCTTCGCCGCCGCCCCGGCTGCACCGGCCGACGAGCCGCCGGCCGCCTCCGCTCCGCCGCCGGCCCGCTCCTTCTTCGAGCCCTCGTCCGGTGGCCGTTCGGCCCGGCGCCCGTCGCCGCTGGACCCGTCGCGCCGGGCCGGCGACCGGGCCACCCCACCGACCCGGTTCGCCGGCGGGCAGCCGTTCCCGCGCCGACGGCCGCTGAACGAGCCGGTACGCGAGGGTCCGACCCACGCGTTCGCGGCGCGGCCGGACGAGCCGCCAGTGCCCCGGCCGGACGAGGCGACGCAGGCGTTCCGGCCGACCCGCCCGCCCGAGGACGCCACCGAGGCGCTGCCCCGCCGTCACGCCGGACCGGCAGACGCCGGAACGGCTGCGGCGACGCACGCCGGACCGGCCGTGGCAGCCCACGCGGGACCGGCCACTGCTGACGGATGGAGGGCCGCGCCGGGCGGCACCGAGGACGAGACCACGCGGTGGGAGACGATCGACGAGCCGGCGGAGGAACTGCCTCCGTCGATCGCCGAACCGGTCTCCGCGCCGCCCGCGCCGCGCCGCGACTTCACACCCATCGTCATCGAGGGCACCGTCATCGAGGCCCGCGACCTGACCGAGCCCGCGCCGCTCTGGTCCGCGCAGCCGGCCGGTCCGGTACGCGCGGAACCGGCCGAGGGCGCGGCCACGCCCTGGGCCGGAACCACCGACCCGACGATGCCGCTCTCCGTGGACCCGCCGGTCGCAGACGACACGGTGAACCTCACCGAGCCGACGCCGGCCCGTACCGGGGCCACCGCCGCGACGGACCGGAGTACGCCACCCGACGAGCCGACCGTGTCGCTCGGGTCGGAGTCCGAGCCCACGACGTCGCTGTTCGAGCCGCCGCCCCCGGCAGGCGAGGCCACCGCGCCGCTGTTCGCGTCGTCGTCGGCGTCGTCGGCCGAGCCGACGGTCTCGTTGTTCGATCGGGTCTCGACCGAGTCGACCGCGCCGCTGGCTGGTCCGGATGGGGCCGAGCCGACGGTCTCGCTGTTCGATCCGGCCCCGACCGAGCAGACCGCCCCGCTGTTCGACGAGGCACCGGCGGAGCCGACCGTGTCGTTGTTCGATCCGGTGCCGTCCGAGTCGACGACGTCGCTGTCGGACCCCGCGCCGGACGACCCCACTGCGCCACTGACCAGCCCGCCGGCCGAGCCGACCGCGTCGCTGTCCGACCCCGTGCCGGCGGAACAGCCGACCGTGTCCCTCTTCGAGCCGGCGACCGGCGACGAACCGGTCACCACGTCGCTGTTCGCGCCCGGTGAGCCGACCGTGGCGCTGTCCACGCAGGCGCCGGACACGGCGGGGCCCGCGGCCTCCGAAACGACTGACGAGCCGCCGTCAGGCGACGAGTCGGCCGCCGAGTTCGTACCGGCGAACGACGTCGAGGAGGACCTGCTGGCCGCCGCGGGCAGCGGCAGCACCGACGGCTTCCTCACCACCCTGCTGTTGGCCCGGGTACTGCTGCCGGTCGCGCCCGACTCGGCCACCGGCAGCCGGCCGGGTGACCCCGGCTTCGTCTGGCACGCCGACCAGGTCGACGGCGGGAGGTGCGTCTCGGTCTACACCTCGCCGGAACGCCTGGCCGAGCACACCGAGGGCCAGATCGAGACGGTACGGGTCAAGTTCGTCCAGCTCATCCGCAGGTGGCCGGACGTGGCGTGGTCGTTCCGGGTCAACCCGGGCAGCCCGGTCGGCGCGACGTACCCGGGGGAGCAGGTCCTCGCGCTCGCCAACTGGGCGGCCGAGGTGGGCCTCGGCGACGACCCGGAGCCGGCCGCCGCGCCGCAGCCGGCGGAGCGGCAGCGTCCGGAGGCGCCCACGACCACTGCGGACCGGCCGGTGACCATGCAGAAGGCGATCGCGGCGAGCCAGCTCGCGTACTACCTGGAGCGTGGCTACGACCGGGTCTCCGGATTCGTGCACCGGGCCGGGGAACTGGCACACCTGCGTACCCCGGCGGAGCTGTACCGCGCGCTCGGCCTCGGCCACCCCGGTTCGCCGTTCTCCCCGGACGACGACGAGATCTACCTGCTGCGCTGGCCCGCCTACCGGCCGAGCCTCTACCGGATCCCGTACGGCGGCCCGAACGAGGCGGCGATGCGGGCGATGGAGGGCTGGGTGATCGAGCGGTCCCCGTTCCGCGGCAACGGCTTCGCGCCGGGGGAGAGCAGCGACGTGATCGCCGAGTTCAAGGTGGACAGCGCCCGGCTCCCGCACGGCGCCGAGCTGTGGCGGGTCGGCGCGGACGGTGACAGCAGGCTGGTCGCGGTCCTGGACACCGACGAACTGCTGTGGCGGAAGGCGGGCGAGGCGTGAGCCGCGACGGCTACGTGGCCCGCTGGCGGGGGCGGGAGTACCAGGCCAGCCCCGACGGCGACGACATCCGTCTGTACCAGCCCGGCCCGGACGAGGGATTCACCGAGGTGCGCCCCGGCCGGTACGTCCGGGTGGTGCCGGCCGCCGAGGTCGACGATCTGGCGTACGTGCGGACCACCTGCACCTGGCAGGGCCAGCCGTTCATCGTGCTGGCCGAGCACGAGGGCTGGCTGCGGCTGGAGTACACCGGCGGGCGCTGGCCGGTGGCCGAGGCGATGGGCTTGGAGGCGTTCGACTTCGGCGTCTACCAGGGCTGGGCGCCGGCGGCCGAGGTGGCCGACCTCGGCGAGCAGCGGGTCTGAGTCAGGACTTCGCCCAGCGCAGGATCTCGCCGAGCACCACGTCCCGGGCCTCCACGTGCGGGAAGTGGCCCACGTCGTCGAGCAGCCGCCACTCGTACGGGGCGGTGACGTAGCGGCCGGAGCCCTGGGCGGTACGGGGGAGCGAGGCCCGGTCGAGCGCGCCGTGCAGTTGCAGGGTCGGCGTGACCAGCGGCTTCTGCATCAGCTTCACGAAGCGGTAGCCGTGCAGCCGCAGCACGGAGCGGAACGCCCAGCGGTAGCCCTCCATCGCGCAGAACGCGGCCTGCGGGATCTGCATCGCCACCCGGCAGCAGTGGGCGTAGTCGGCGAAGTCCGGGCCGGACACCCAGCGCGGGCCACCCCACCGGCGCAGGATCTCCTCCACCTCGGCGGCGCCGTCCCGGGCCAGTACGTGCTCGTAGCGGGGGAGCTGGAACTTCAGCGTCGCGGTGGCCGAGGTGAACTGGCCGCGCGGGTCGGCGAAGATGGCCGCCCGCAGCCGCAGCGGATGCGGCGCGCCGAGCACCACGAGCCGCCGGACCAGGGTCGGGTGGAAGGAGGCGGCGGTCCAGCCGATGAGCCCGCCCGCGCCGGTGCCGACCACGGTGGCCGACCGCTCACCGAGTGCCCGGATCAGGCCGGCGACGTCGGCGGCGAGCGTGTAGCCGTCGTACCCCCGGGGTGGCTTGTCGCTCGCACCGTAACCGCGCAGGTCGACAGCGACCGCGCGGAAGCCCGCGTCGGCGACCGCCGGCAGCATCTCGCGCCAGGCGTACCAGTATTCGGGGAAGCCGTGCAGGAAGAGCACCATCGGGCCGGTGCCCGCCTCGACGACGTGGAACCGGCTGCCGTTGGCGCCGACGAACCGGTGCGTCCACGGCCCTTCGGGCAGGACGCAGGACTCGTCGACGGGTCCGCCGCGCTGGTCGGTCATGGGGCACAGCCTAGGGCCGCCGGTCACCCACCGGCCCCGCAGGTGACCAGGATCAGGGATTTCTCCGGGCGGTCACCCGGACCGCATACCCGGCCGCCCGCCGGGTGCGTGAGGGCGCCGATACCGCTAGTCACTCCTTGATGATCCGCATCGGGATGCCCGGTCCGCAGTCGACGGAGCGGTCCCGCGCGGTGAGCCGCAGCGTGACCAGGTCGCCCTTGCGCAGCTCGCCGGCGTTCGGGCCGTACACCGCGTACTCCGTGCCGTTCTCGTCCATCAGCCCGTAGCACGGCCCGGGACCGCCCCGGGTGATCCAGCCGGCGACGACGCCCGTGGGCCGGTTGTCAGTCGGTCCCTTCGGCGGGCCGGCGGGCCGGCGCAGCGTCGGCAGGTCGGTGGCGGACAGCGGCGTGGGGCGGCCGGCGGGCGAGGCGGGGCCGCTCGCGGCCGGCTGGTGGTCGTCGGACACGGATCCTCCGTCTCGGCCGCGCCGGCGATCAGCGCCATCGCGGAGCGGCCGGCAGCGTGGTGCGGGTGTCGAACGGATGGGACGCGGGTGGGGTACGCCGGGTTCCCCGGAAAGGGCGATGCCCGGGCGGGTGAACCGCCCGGGCATCGCGTGGTGCGTCGATCAGTGGATCAGGAGAAGCGGACCTTCACCGAGGTGCCGTTCTGCTCCAGAACCTTGATCTTGGTGCCGGTGGCCGGGAGCTTGACGCCGTGGTTCGGCAGCTCCGGGTACCAGTACTGCTTGGTGTCGTCGAACAGCGGCTGCGCCGCCTGGCCGCGGATGTACTGCGGCTGGCTGTTGAGGTGCAGCGTGAACGAGTCGGCCTTCTTCAGGCTGAACGGCGCGTCGTAGACCTGGACGCGGGCCCGCCAGGGCTGCCCGGTCAGGTTGTAGATCGGCCGCGGGTGCGCGTCGATGATCATGTTCCGACCCTCACCCGGGTGCGCGAACGTGTCGTTGTCCGCGAACCGGAGGTTCCAGTAGGAGATCAGCAGACCCTCCTGGTACGCGTAGTGGTCCACGTAGTCCGGGCGGGTGTTCGCGTAGCCGAAGAAGTACGGGCCGGTCTTGAGGTACTTGTCGTACGAGACGTACGACCGGTTGCCGGCGATGTAGTAGTTGTCGAACTTACGGGTGTAGGTCTCCTCGACGATGCTGAAGCCGCTGAGGGTCCAGCCGTTCGCGCCGGCCTCGGCGCCGTCGGTGAGCACCGTCTGGCCGTCGGCGGTCACGGTGATCGCGTCACCGTAGAAGCCGCCCTCGGAGACACCGCCGTCCGTCTGGTAGCGGAGCCGGAACTGCACGACGTTGCCGGCGACCGCGTCCATCGGGATGTTGACGTCGACCCACTGGTCGTTGCTGGAGCCGTCCAGGGCGTAGCGCCCGGGGGAGATCTCCTTCAGCGGGGTGCCGTTGGCCGTACCGGCCAGCGAGGTCCAGGTCTGGCCACCGTCGGTGGACGCCTCGAAGAACAGGTAGTCGTAGTCCGCCTCGATGCTGTAACGACCCTTCATCGACAGCGCGGCGCTGGTCTTCCCGGTGAGGTCGACAGTGCGCGTCATCGTGTTGTTCAGGTCGTCGTCGTTGCCCGAGAAGAACTGCTTCGTACCCTCGAACGGCTTGCCGTTCTGGAACGTGTACTCCCGCTGCGGCAGCACCACCACGGCGGCCTGGGCCTTGTTGGAGTTGTACTCCTGCGGGCCCAGCTCCAGGGTGCGCTTCTGCCCGGCCACGACGACCTCGTAGTCGAGCCAGCCGAGCTGGAGCTTGTTCCAGGCGCCGAGGTCGCCACCGCGCTCGCCGATGCCGCCGTCGTTCTTGGCGCCGAGCCGGCTCTGGGCCATCAGGGTCCAGTGCTCGTTGTTGTTGTCCCCACCGCTGACCACGTTGTAGTCGTCCGGCAGACCGAGGTCGTGGCCGTACTCGTGGTAGAAGACGCTCCGGCCACCGTTCTCCGGCTGGATGGTGTAGTCACCGATCCAGACGCCGGTGTTGCCGATCTGGGTGCCGCCGGCCGGGAAGTTCTCCGGGCCGGTGTTGCCCTGGTCGCTGGCGAAGGCGTACCACCGGTGGCTCCAGATGGCGTCCTCACCCTGGTACGGGTCACCGTCGGCCTGGTCGCCGCCGGCGTGGACGATCTGGAAGTGGTCGATGTAGCCGTCCGGCTCGTTGAAGTTGCCGTCGCCGTCGAAGTCGTACCGGTCCCACTCGTCCATCGCCTTGACGTCCGCGGCGATCTCCGCGTCGGAGCGGCCCTGCGCCTTCTGGTCGGCGACCCACTGGTTGGCGGCGTCGCGGACCAGCGCCCAGGTGTTGGTGCAGACGTTCGAGGCGCACGGGTAGCCGTCGGAACGGCCGTAGCGGGCCTCGTTGTACCGCACCCTCACCCAGTTGGTGACCTCGCCGTCGACGCTGTACCGACCCGAGGACTGGGCCTCGTAGTACTGCTTCACCGACTCGTCACCGGGGGCGGTGCCGAAGTACAGCTTCCGGAAGTGGTCGGCGCTGTAGTCGGCCTGCCACACGGTGGAGTTGTCCACCGCCCGGTTGGGCTCCGGGATCTGGTTGACGCGCGGACCGTCGAACCGGGACGGGCCCGGGGTGTCCGGGTCGGTGTCCTGGTCCGGGTAGTTCGGGTGCCGCTCGTCGCCGAACTCCGCGAGGATGACGAAGATCTTGTCGGTCCGCTCGCGGGAGAGTTCGACGTACTGGTCCTTGGTCGGACCCTTGCCGGCCTTGGTGCTCTTGGCGGACCTGCCCGCCGCGGCACCTTCGGCAGCCCGCTCGCCGACCTTGACGACCGTGCTGCCGTTGATCTTCTGGGCCTTCGCCCTGCCGGACAGGACCTCGCTGAGGCCCTCCTGGCGCAGCGCGCGCCGCTTCTCCTCGAGCGGGTTGGGCAGGTCGTGCTCAGCCTGCGCAGGCTCGGCCACCGACGGGGCGGCGGCCGGCAACTTCGGCGTCGGCGCGGCGCTGGCGGACGTGCCTGCCACCAGTCCCGTCGCGGTCAGCGAAAGCCCGAGCAGACCCACTGCGACTTTGCGCACGTGGTACCTCCGGTGTGAGGGAACCGGCCCAACTGGGGGTACGGGCCGGTGGAACGTCCCACTAGTGGGACCAAGGGTGAACATAGACACTGCTGCGACTGGTGGGAAGATGTGTGCGTCGATTTGTAGCAACTTTTTGTTGGGGATGCTTTTCACCGTCACACGCCTGCCTGTCACCGAGCCGTTGACCAGCAGCGATGCCTGGATCATGGATTGCAGTGACAGTCATGGATTAAGCGGTAACGCGGAAGGGTCGGGAGCGCTCGCGCTCCCGACCCTTCCCCCATCGAGCCTGTTCAGCTCATTTTTCGGTCATTCCGGTTCCGGTTTGAACGTACGGTTCAGCTCCGCGGCGGAACCACGTACACAGTGGCGTACGAGTTGTCCTTGGCGGCCCGCTTGATGATGATCGAGACGCCGTACTGGACGCCCGCGTCACCCGGGTTGCCGGTGCCGAGCACGATCGCCCCGCCACCCAGCGTCGAACCGTAGTAGTCCGTCGCCGGGGTGCCGTCCGGGTTCACCACCCGGGTCGTGTACTGCTGGTTGCCCCGCGACGGGACGACCACCGAGGCGTCGTTGTCCCGCGCGTACGCGGCGCCGTCACGGATCTCGATGCCCGGGTACCAGCCCTTGGCGTCGGTGAAGCCGCGCACCGGAGCCTGCGGGCCGAACTTCGTGCAGTACTCGCTGTACGGCTCGTCCGCCGCCTCCAGGCACTCCTTGAACGGGTACGTCGGCTTCAGGCCGAACGCGGCGTTGGAGGACTGCGGCCGGCTGGGCAGGTTCTTCAGCACCGACGGGTCCTTCTCGGCCGCGACGCCCTTGCGGCGCAGCGGGTCGTTGTGCGAGTCGACGATCAGCAGACCGCCCTTGGCGCCGTAGCTGGGCAGCGCGGTCATCTGCGCGGTGACGTGGTTGACGTCGCCGAGCTGGGTGTCCCGGTACCAGACCAGCATGCCCGGCGCGTTGTACGCGATCCGGTCGACCTTCCACGCCTCGTGCGAGTAGACGGTGTCGTAGGTGTACTTCAGGCCCTTGTCGAAGCCGTCGAAGTTACGCCACTCGGCCAGGTAGTAGTGCGACTTCACCTGGGTGCCCGAGTCGATGTACCAACCCGCGCCGCTGGTGTCGGTGAAGGTGCCACCGGTCTGGGTCCAGCCCGCCGCGCCGCTCTCCACGTCGTCGCTCCAGGTGGTGGCGCCGCCGCCGGTCACCGAGAAGTCGTCGGCGAACCAGCCGCGCTCCACGAACGCCTCGTCGGTGGCGTAGCGCAGCCGCACCTGCACGGTCTGCCCGGCGTACGACGACAGGTCGACGTAGTCGTGCCGCCACCCGTTCGTGCTGCCGGTCAGGCCGTACTTCTTGTTGCCGAAGTCGACCATGCGGCCGTTCGGGTCGGCGTAGCCGTCGTTGGTGGAGACCAGCGCGCCGCCCTCGGCGTACACCTTCTGCTCGCTCCAGGTGGCGCCACCGTCGGTGGAGACCTCGACGAAGCCGAAGTCCCAGTCCGCCTCGATGACGTAGTTGTTCCACATCCAGAACTTCGCATCAGCGGCGTTCGGGACGGTCACCGTGCGGCTGAGCTTGACGTCGGCCCAGTTCTGGTCGGCACCGGAGTACCACATGTTCGAGCCGCTGTGCGGCGTGGCCAGCGAGATCACCTTGTCCGGCAGGTCGATCTTGATGCCGTCCTCGGTGCCGACCGGCGTACGCGACGTCTGCCCGAGCTTGACCAGCTTGGACCGGTCACCCGGCCCGAACGTCTTCGGCTCGGCCCAGCCGAGCACCCACTTGTCCCAGAGGCCCATGTGGGTGGGCAGCGCCTGGAAGATCTCGCCGGAGTGCGAGCCGGACGCCATCAGGTCCCAGAAGTCCACGTCGGAGTCGGCGTTGCCGGAGGTGTCGTAGAGGTCCGGCAGGCCCAGGTCGTGCCCGAACTCGTGGGCGAAGACGCCGACGCCGGCGTCCTCCGGCTGCACGATGTAGTTCGACACCTTCAGGTTGGTGCCCGGAATCGTGTAGCCACCGGTCACGGTCGACGAGTGCGCCCAGACCGAGTAGATGCCGACGTCGCCGCCGCCGCGGGACTTGCCCTGGTTGGCGTGCACCAGCACGAGGTGGTCGATCACGCCGTCCGGCTCGTGGTAGTTGCCGTCGCCGTCGCGGTCGCTCTGGTCCTCGATGTCGTAGTCGGCCCAGGGGAAGTTCGGGTCGGCCGCGGCCAGCGCGTCGATCGCGTCGGTGGCGAGCCGGCCCGCGCCCTGCGGGTTGTCCGGGTGGCCGTTCATCGACTGCTCACGCCCGGCGACCCAGTTGCCGTTCTCGTCCTGGAAGCAGCGCGAGGCGGCGTACCAGCCCTCCGAGTGCGGCACCGTGATCCACGGGCTGGCCTGCCCGTCCACGGTGTAAGCGCCCTTGGACATCTCCAGGTACATGTTGTGCATGGTCCGCCCGGCGAGGCTGATGCCCGGCTTGCCGTCCGGCCCCTTCAGGTCCTTGCGGACCCGCTCGGTGATGCCCTTCTTGCTGTACAGCATCTTGTCGTAGTGGGCCGGAGAGAAGTCCGGCACCCACATCGAGTTGTTGTCCTTGTGCGGCAGCGTGGCCGGGTTCGGGATCGTGTTGTGCCGCGGCCCGTTCTGCACGGTGCCGGGAACGCAGGTGCGGTCCTCGAACACCGTCTTCGGGACCATCACGTCGGTGAAGTCGTCGTTGGCCTTGTCGTTGAACTCGACGAGCAGCGTCAGCAGCTTGGCGGTCTGCGTGCTCTTGGCCTTCTTGATCTTCCGAGGGCTGTGGCCGGTCCGGATGGACTTGGCCTCCAGCTTGGCCAGCTCGCGGGCCGCGATCGGGTTGCCCCCGGCGTACTTGCGGTCGTAGGCGCGGGCCTCGTCCGCAGGCGAGGAGAAGACGCCGTCGCGGCCCTTGACCTCCTTGCCGCCGGTGTCCGGCTGGACCTCGGGCTCGGCGTAGTTGATGTAGTGCTCGTCCGCCCCGATCGTGACCGGTGCGGAGCGGGCCGGCTGGGCCGCCGCGCTGCCCGTCACGGTCAGCGACGTGGCCGCGAGCGCGATGGCGGGCAGCGCGACGAGTAAGCGTCGCCGTGCCCTGTGCTGCGACATGGGGAGCATGCCACTCCGTTCGTAGGGAATGGTGGGGACCGGCCGTCTCAGTGACGCTCGTCGAAATCCGCCGGTTGGCTGAACGTAACCGACGACGAGCGACATCGACAGAGTTGATCAGGCCCTCTGGCCGATCAGGTCAGTCCCGGATCCCCCGATCGACCGGCGCGGATCCCGGATGCGACGAGGGGGCGGACCGTCCGGCGGCCCGCCCCCTCGTCGTCGGTCGACGTCAGTCCTCGTCGGACTTCCCGCCGCTCATCCCCGACGAGATCAATTCCATGACCGAGGAGTCCTGGAGCGTGGTCACGTCGCCGAGCGACCGGTTCTCCGCCACGTCCCGCAGCAGCCGGCGCATGATCTTCCCGGAGCGGGTCTTCGGCAGCTCCGGCACCAGCATGATCTGCCGCGGCTTGGCGATCGGGCCGAGCGTCTTCGCCACGTGGTTGCGCAGCTCGGCGATGAGCTGTTCGCCCGCGTCACCGGAGATCTCCGCGCTGCCGCGCGGGATGGCGAACGCGACGATCGCCTGGCCGGTGGTCGGGTCGGTCGCGCCCACCACCGCCGCCTCCGCCACCGACGGGTGGCTGACCAGCGCCGACTCCACCTCCGTGGTGGAGATGTTGTGGCCGGACACCAGCATCACGTCGTCCACCCGGCCGAGCAGCCAGATGTGCCCGTCGTCGTCCTTCTTCGCGCCGTCACCGGCGAAGTAGACCCACTCGTCCCCGGTGTTCGCACCGGCGCCGAACCGGGACCAGTACGTCTCCAGGAACCGGTTGTCGTCGCCCCAGATCGTCCGCAGCATCGACGGCCACGGCTCCTTCAGCACGAGGTATCCGCCGCCGCCGTTCGGCACCGACTGGCCCTGGTCGTCGACCACGTCGGCGACGATGCCGGGCAGCGGGCTCATCGCCGAGCCGGGCTTCGCCTCGGTCACGCCGGGCAGCGGCGAGATCATGATGGCGCCGGTCTCGGTCTGCCACCAGGTGTCCACCACCGGCAGCTCGCCGCGGCCGACGTGCTGCCGGTACCAGATCCACGCCTCCGGGTTGATCGGCTCACCGACGCTGCCGAGCAGGCGCAGCGACGACAGGTCGTACCCGGCCGGGATGTCCTCGCCCCACTTCATCATGGTGCGGATCAGCGTCGGCGCGGTGTACAGGATGGTCACCTTGTACTTGTCGACGACCTCCCAGAACCGGCCCTTGTGCGGGGTGTCCGGCGTGCCCTCGTACATGACCTGGGTGGCGCCGTTGGAGAGCGGGCCGTACACGATGTAGGAGTGCCCGGTCACCCAGCCGATGTCGGCCGTGCACCAGTAGACGTCCGTCTCCGGCTTCAGGTCGAACACCGCGTGCGTGGTGTACGACGTCTGGGTCAGGTAGCCGCCGGTGGTGTGCAGGATGCCCTTCGGGCGGGCGGTCGTGCCGCTGGTGTAGAGGATGAACAGCGGGTGCTCGGCGTCGAACGCCTGCGCCTCGTGCTCCGGCGACGCCGTCTCCACCGTCTCGTGCCACCAGTGGTCCTTCGCCGACCAGGCGACCTCCTCACCGGTACGCCGGACCACCAGCACGTGCTCGACCGACGGGCAGTTCGCCACCGCCTCGTCCACCGTCGGCTTGAGCGCCGACGGCTTGCCCCGGCGGAAGCCGCCGTCCGCGGTGATCACCACCTTGGCGCTGGCGTCCTGGATCCGGTTGGTCAGCGCGTCGGCGGAGAAGCCGCCGAACACCACGCTGTGCGTGGCGCCGATCCGGGCGCAGGCGAGCATCGCCACCGCCGCCTCCGGGATCATCGGCAGGTAGATCGCCACCCGGTCACCGGCGGTCACGCCCAGCTCGGTCAGCGCGTTCGCCGCCTGACAGGTGAGCTTGTGCAGGTCGGCGTAGGTGACGGTACGGGTGTCGCCCGGCTCGCCCTCCCAGTGGATCGCCACCTTGTCGCCGAGGCCCGCCTCGACGTGCCGGTCCAGGCAGTTGTACGCCACGTTGAGCCTGCCCCCGGTGAACCACTTCGCGAACGGGGCGTTCGACCAGTCGAGCACCTGCTCCCACGGCTGGGCCCAGGCCAGCCGGCCGGCCTGGCGCTCCCAGAAGGCCAGCCGGTCCCCGGCCGCCTCCTCGTACGCCTCGGCGGTCACGTTGGCGTTCGCGGCGAGTTCAGCCGGCGGCGGGAACTGGCGCGTCTCGTTCAGCAAGTTGGCCAATGCCTCGCTCATGCGGTGACTCCTTCGTCGCGTGACCTGCGTCTCCTACTCCGGGGAAGGTTAGTCCCGCCGTACCCCGCTCGCGACCGCCCGGCCCCTCACCGCGCGCCCAGTGGCCCTTCCCTCGCGCCGAGGTGCAAGGAAGGGCCCCTTCTTAACGCCTCCGGTAGAGGAAGGGCCCCTTATTAACAACCCCCGGCTTGGGAGGAGCCCGGCGGTCGCTAGCGTGACGGGGTGACCACCGATCCGCTCGCCCCGCTGCTCGCGCTCGCCGACGTCGCCACCGCCGTCGAGCAGGCCCGCGAGCGGGTCGACCTGGCCCACCGGCACCGCGCGCTGCGCCGCCAGGGCGGCCAGGTCGCCGCCGAGGTCAGCCTCCGCTCGGCAGTGGCCAGCGCCGCGCTGGAGGGCCGCGTTCACGACCGCGAGGAGGTACGCGCCGGCACCGTCACCGACCCGGTGCTCCAGGGCGCGCTCCGGGTCGCCGGGGCGCTGCCCGGGCTGAGCGACCTCTGGCCCAAGGCTCCCCGGCAGGTGATGGCCCGGCTGCACGTGCTCGCCGCCCGCGACGTGGTGACCGAGGAGGAACTGGGCCGCCCGGTCGCCGACCCGGTGGTCGCGGCCCGCCTCGACGGCCTGGCCGCCCTCGTCGCCGGCGGCACCAAGGTGCCACCGCTGGTGCTGGCCGCCGTCGTACACGGCGAGCTGCTGAACCTGCGCCCGTTCCCGGGCCCGTCCGGGGTGGTGGCCCGCGCCGCCGCCCGGCTGGTGCTGATCTCCACCGGGTTCGACCCCCGCGGGCTGGTCGCGGTGGACGTCGGGCACCGCGAGCGCGAACCGGAGTACGTGGGCGCGGCCGGCGCGTTCGCCACCGGCACGCCCGACGGCCTGCGCTCCTGGCTGCGGCACTACATGAGCGCGGTGGAGGTCGGCGCCGACCAGATCACGCTGATCGGCGACGAGATCCTCGCCGCGTCCTGACGCGCGCGGGGTGTCAGGCGGTGGGTGCTGCGGCGCGGGTGCGCCGGTGCCGGCCGTACCAGGCGATGCCGATGGCCACGCCGACGCCCACGCCGAGCGCCGCCGCCGCGACCGGCACCGCCGGTCGCTCGCGCAGCCGGCGGCCCAGCGGGATCGGGTGCCGGAACTCCAGCACCGGCCACGCGTTCTCCACCGCCAGCTTGCGCAGCGCCCGGTCCGGGTTGACCACCGTCGGATGCCCCACGCACTCCAGCAGCGGCCGATCAGAGTACGAGTCGGAGTACGCGTACGAGTCGGCCAGGTCGTAGTCCCGCTCAAGAGCCAGTTCGCTGACCGCCTCGACCTTGCTCGGACCGGCCGCGTAGAACTCGACCTCGCCGCTGTACCGGCCGTCGACCACGCCCATCCGGGTGGCGATCACGTCGGTGATCCCGAGCAGCTCGCCGATCGGCCGGACCATCTCGTCGCCCGACGCGGAGACCAGCACCACGTCCCGCCCGGCGGCCTGGTGCTCCTCGATGAGGGCGGCCGCTTCGGCGTACACGTAGGGGTTGATCAGTTCGTGCAGTGTCTCCGCGACGATCTGGCGGACCTGTTCCACCGGCCAGCCCTTGCAGAGCGTGGCCAGGTAGTCCCGGGTGCGGGCCATGGTCTGCTCGTCGGTGCCGCCCAGCCGGAACATCAACTGCGCGTACGCCGACTTGACCACGTCACGCCGGGTGATCAGCCCGTCCCGGTAGAACGGCCGACCGAACGCCAGGGCGCTCGACTTGGCGATGACGGTCTTGTCGAGATCGAAGAAAGCGGCGCTGCGGCCCACGGCGCGAAAGTCTAGCCCGACGGAAGGCGCGGAGGCGTCCGCCCGGGTCGCGAAAGCCGATGAGCACCCGGTGGAGTGACGGCGGTCACAGGCAGCTATCGATGAATTTAGCTTTGCGTGGAGTGAACAACACTCGACGTATAAGGGTCGACTGCGGCATGCTTGTCCTCGCGGCGGGAGTTCGCAGACCCGGCGTCGATGGGCCTCGGCGGTTGCACCCCCCGTAACCGCTGAGTCGGTTCGGCTCGACCCCCCCGGAGCCGAACCACAAGACGACCCCCGTCTCCCCCCGACGGGGGTCGTCCCTTTCCGGGACGAGCGTTCCGCGTCAACTCAGGGCGCGTAGCCGGGGTCGGCGACCGCCTCGGCGATGCGGATGAGCCAGTGCAGATCGTTGGCCCGGGACTCCGCACTCGCCTCGGGACCGAGGATGCTGCCCAGAAACGCGGCGACATCGTCGAGATGCCGTTCGCCGCGGTAGTAACTCAGCAGGACCGGGTCCGGCTCCAGCGCCCCGTAGCCTTCGCGGAAGAGTTCAGCCCGGTGCGCGTCGATCGGGTGCTCGCCGAAGTCGGCGCTGTGGACGAACATCAGATCCCGCTCGCGCGGCGCGAGGATCGGCGCGTCCCAGTCCACGACGTGCAGCGTCCCGTCGCCGTCGGCGATGAGATTGCCCGGATGGATGTCGGCGTGGCAGATGACGTGCTGTCCCGGCGTCACGCGCGACGCCAGGTCGTCGACAGTCTCCGCCAACCGGCGCAGCGCGGCACCGTACCGCTTCCAGAAGGCGCCCAGGACCTCGCTCGTTGCGGCCTGCCCGCCGAGGGTCCGCAGTCGGTCGCCCGCGCTCGATCGGTACGTCTCGACCGGCAGGACGGCTGCTACCTCAGCGCTCGGCGTGACCCGGTGCAGCCGGCCCAGGAAATCGCCGTACTCGGTCCACTGGCGGTCGGTGAGACCGCGGCCCCACAGGCTGTCGCCGTCCTGGAACGGGTAGAGCAGTAGTCGGTAGTCCCCGAACCGACGTGCAACCCCGCCATCGAGGCGAAGGTCCAGCGGCGCGACCACCTGCCGGAGGCCCTGCGTCCGGAGGAAGCCGGGCAGCAGGACGGCGGCCGGGGTGAAGTCGCCGCGGCGTACCTTCAGGAAGCAGCGCCCGCCGTCGGACGTCTCCACCCGGTACGCCCACGCGTGCCCGTCGAGGCCGACCGGCATGAACGCCAGGTCGACGACGTCCACCGACCAGGCGGCGGCGACCTCGGCCGCCAGCAGCCGCTCGTCGATGTCCGGCTTGTCGATCACCCGGCGGAGCGTCGCAGCCGCCGGCCGGGCCGGGCAAGGGAGTTACCGGATCACCGCGCGCAGCGTCTGCCGGTCCGGCTCGAAGCACACCAAGCCTCGGCCCCGCTCGTCGGCCACGACCCACGGGTGACCGACGTATGTCTGCTGCCGGTAGGACTGCCCGGGCCGCAGCACCGCGTACTGCTGTCGACGGCCGTCGTAGTTGATCCAGTGGACCACGACTGTCGACCCGTGGCTGTTGACGAAGTCGATGAAGGTCGACGGGCCACCGCCGTGCGAGCGCAGCCGCGACTCACGCGAGGCCGGTAGCGGGGCCAGTTCCCCCGGGCCGACCACCGGCGGCTTCGACCGGGGGATCGACGGCTTCGGCGAGGTCGGCCGGCTGCTCGGGGTGGGGCGGCGGGTCGGTGCGGCGGTGCGGCTGGGCGCGACGGCGCGGCTGGAGAACGACACCGACGGCGGCGCGTAGGACTCGGCGGGCGTCTCCGTCACCGACCCCGCCCTCGTCGGGGACGCCAGGATCGCCTGGCCCTCGAGCGGCGGCGGGAGGTCGGGGCGACGCGGCGTGGCGAAGACGCTGACGATGCTCGCCAGCACCACGACCACGAGCCCGATGGCGATGGCGGCGAGCAGCGTCGGCGACGGATCGCGGAGCCAGATCTCGCCGCCGGCCGTTGGGGCGGACCGCGAGTGGGGTCGTACCGAGGGGGGCGTGAGGGGGTGCGGTGAATCGGTCATGGCCTCGATTCCGCAAGCCGGTGCCGTTCATCGAGCGGCGAGGGGCCCCGATTATCCGCTACTGATCATCCCTGTCGTCAATGGCCGACGGGCCACTCGTTGCCTCCGTCTCCGGCACATAGCAGATCAACCGGGCCACCGAGGTCTGTCCACAACGCCCTCCGTTGTCCACAGGGCACCGGTCCCGCATCCCTCGGCCGGGCAGGCTGCACCGCGGCACGTCCGAGTCCGACCGATGGAGGCCGCCATGCCGCCCCGTACCCCGCTCCCGCCGTACCGTCGCCTGCCCCTGCTCGTCACCTCCGACGGCGACCTTCTCGACGAGCTGTTGCGACTCGCGGCGGCCGGCGGCACCGAGGTCGAGCTGGCGGCCGACCCGGCCGCCGCCCGGGCCCGCTGGGCGCCGGCGCCGCTGGTGCTCATCGGTGCCGACCAGGCGGCGGCCTGCCTGCGGGCGCGCCTTCCCCGCCGCGCCCGCACGGTCCTGGTCGGTCGCTCCGGAGAGCTCGATCCGGGTACGGAGTTGGCCGAACTCATCGGCGCGGAGCACGTCGCGACGCTGCCGGCGGCCGAGCCCTGGCTGGTCGACCGGTTCGCCGAGTGCGTGGCCGGTCCGGCCGGCCCGGGTCAGGGCCGGGTGGTGGCTGTGCTCGGCGGCCGGGGCGGCGCCGGAGCCAGCGTGCTTGCCGGTGGGCTCGCCGTCAGCGCGGCCCGGTCCCGGCTCCGCACGCTGCTCGTCGACGCCGACCCGCTCGGCGGTGGTCTCGACCTGGTGCTCGGCTGGGAGCAGCTCGACGGGTTGCGCTGGCCGGAGCTGGCCGGCACGGACGGGCGGGTCGACCCGCCGTCGCTGATCCGCGCGCTGCCCAGCCGGGGCGACCTGGTGGTGCTCTCCTGGGACCGGGGCGACCTGCGGCACCTGCCGGCCGAGGCGATGGCCGCCACAGTCGACGCCGGCCGCCGGGGGCGGGACCTGGTCGTGCTCGACCTGCCCCGGCATCTCGACGACGCGGCTGTGGTCGCGCTCCAGGCCGCCGACCGGGCGCTGCTCGTCGTACCGGCCGAGCTGCGGGCGGCGGCCGCCGCGGCCCGGGTCGCCGCCGTCGCCGCGCCGCACTGCGTCGACCTCTCTGTCATCGTGCGTGGTCCGGCGCCCGGCCGGCTGCGCGCGGCCGAGGTGTCCCGGGCGCTGGGGCTGCCGCTGGCCGGCACGCTGCGACCCGAGCCGGGGCTGTGCCGTGGGCTGGAGCGGGGCGAGGCGCCGGGCGCGAGCGGGAAGGGGCCGCTCGCCGCGCTGTGCCAGCGGATCGTGGACGAGCTGGTCGGGTCGTCGGCTGCGGGTGCGGCATGACCGCGCCGGCTGACCCGGGGGACCTGGCCGCCCGGGTCCGGCACCGGTTCGCCGCCGAGGCCACCCCGGTCACGCCCGCGGCGATCGTCTCCGCGGTACGCGCCGAACCGGCGACGGCGGTGCTCGGCGACACCACGCTGCTGCGGATCGCCGACCGGGTGCACGACGACCTGGTCGGCGCCGGTCCACTGGCACCGCTGCTCGCCGACCCGCAGGTCACCGACGTGCTGGTGAACGGGGTGCGGGTCTGGGTCGACAGGGGACGAGGGCTACGGCAGGTCGCCGTGCCGCTGGGCACGCTCGACGACGTACGCCGGTTGGCGCAGCGCCTCACCTCGGCGGCCGGTCGCCGGCTCGACGACGCCTCCCCGTACGCCGACGCGCGCCTGCCCGACGGCACCCGGCTGCACGCGGTGCTGCCTCCGGTGGCGACCGACGGGCCCTACCTGTCGTTGCGTACCTTCCGGCAGCGGCCGTTCACCCTCGACGAACTCGTCGAGCGGGGCACGGTGCCCCAGCCGATCGCCCCGCTGCTCGCCGCACTCGTGGCGGCCCGCCTCGCGTACCTGGTCAGCGGCGGCACGGGATCCGGCAAGACGACGCTGCTCAACACGCTGCTCGGGCTGGTACCCGGCACCGAGCGGATCGTGCTGGTGGAGGACGCCGCCGAGCTGCGACCGGTGCACCCGCACGTGATCGGGTTGCAGGCCCGGACGGCGAACGTCGAGGGCGCCGGAGCCGTCGGGCTCGGCGACCTGGTCCGGCAGGCGCTGCGGATGCGGCCGGACCGGCTGGTAGTGGGCGAGTGCCGGGGCGCCGAGGTGGTCGACCTGCTCGCCGCGTTGAACACCGGCCACGACGGCGGGGCGGGAACGCTGCACGCGAACGCCCCGGCCGACGTTCCGGCCCGGCTGGAGGCGCTCGGGATGCTCGGCGGCCTGCCCCGGCTCGCGTTGCACGCCCAGGTCGCCGCCGCGTTGCAGGTCGTTCTCCAGCTCCGCCGTACCGGCGAGGGGCGCGTCCTCGACTCCATCGGCCTGCTGCTGCCCGACGGGCCCGACCGGGTGGTGACGGTGGTTCCGGCCTGGGCGCGCGGCCGGGGTCTTGCCCCGGCGGCCCGGCTGCTCGCCGGCCTGCTGCGGGAGCGGGGAGCGCCGGTACCGCCGATCCTCCAGGCGGCGTGGCCCGGTCCGGCGGAACCGTCGTGACCGGCCACCTCGGGCCGGCGGTCCTGCTCCTGGTGGCTGCGGCGGTCGCCGTCGCCTGGCCGGTACGGGCCGCTCGCGCCCGGCGGCTGGCGGTCCTGGGCAGTGCGGACATCCCGGTCGAGCGGGTGAAGGGCGCACGTCCAGCATCCCCGGACCTGCGACGACGTCCGCTCGACGCCGGGCCGAAGGCGTCCGCACGGCCTCCCGGCCGGGGCCGGGAACGGCGTCGACCCGGTGTCGGGCATCAGGTGCGGCGATGGACGGGCCTCGTGCCGGCTCCGGTGACACCCTCTCCGGCATCGGCTCCTGCGCTGCCGCTCTCCGCCGGACGCGTGCTGCCCGTGGCGGCGCTGTGCGGGGCCGTGACCGGGGCGCTGCTCGGCGGTCCGGTGGCCGCCCTGGTGCTCGCCACCTACGGGGTGCTCGCGGCCCGGGCGGTGCTGCGCCGACGTACCCACCGGACGGCCACCCTCGCGCACCGCCGCGATCTCGACCGCCTCGCCGCCGTCGCCGCCGACCTGCGGGCCGGGCTACCCGTCGACGGCGGTGTCGACGACGGCCCGGGACGCGTCGCGCGGCTGGCCCGGGCCGCCGGGAGGCTGGCCGACCAGACGGGTGCGCCGCTGGCCGATCTGCTGGAACGGATCGAGGCCGACGCCCGCGCCGCCGACCGGGGCCTTGCCGCTGCCGCCGCCCAGGCCGCCGGGGCTCGGGCGACCGCGTGGCTGCTCGCCGCGCTGCCGCTCGGCGGCATAGGTCTCGGCTACGGCATCGGGGTGGACCCGGTGGCGGTGCTCCTGCACACGCCGGTGGGTGCCGGCAGTGCGGTGGCGGCAGTCGTGTTGCAGGTCGGCGGGTTGCTCTGGGCCGAGCGACTCGGCGTCACGCCCGGGCGGGCCGCCTGATGGCACGGCAGGTACTGGCCGCCGTCTGTCTCGGCGGCGCCGCGTCGCTCCTGGTCGCCGCCGGTCCGGTCGTCCGCCCGGCACGGCGGCTGCGCCGGCTCGCTCCGACGCCGCCGCCCACTCGCCCGGCGTGGTGGCCGGATCGGGTACGCCTCGGCGCAGCGCTGGCCGGAATCGCGGTGGCGGTGGTGGTCGGCGGTGTCACGGGCGTGTTCCTCGGGCTGCTGGCCGGTGCCGCCGCCGACCGTCTGCTACGCCGGATCGAGCCGCGCGCCGCCCGGGAACGGCGGCTGCGGGAGACCGCCGACCTGCCGCTCGCCGCGGACCTGCTGGCGGCCGCGCTGCGGGCGGGCGCGCCGGTCGACCGCTCGGTGCTCGCCGTCGCCGAGGCGCTCGGCGGGCCACTCGCGGACCGGCTCGGCCGGGTCGGCCGGACGCTACGGCTCGGAGGCAGCCCCGGCGAGGCCTGGGCGCACCTGGAAGGCGTCACCGGGGCCGAACCCGTGGTCGCGGCGGCGGTCCGCTCGTCGAACAGCGGCGCCGCACTGGCTCGCGCGCTGACCCGGCTGGCCGACGACCTGCGTGCCGAACGGTCGACCTCGGCCGAGGCGGCGGCCCGCCGCGCGGGCGTGCTCATCGTGCTGCCGCTCGGGCTGTGCTTCCTGCCCGCCTTCATTCTCGCCGGTCTGGTGCCGGTGATCGTCGCCGTGCTCGGCGACGTGCTGTGAACCATCGAGAAGGGACGTACGACATGCGCAAGCTCCTCACCCGCCTGCGGGGTGACGCCGGTATGAACACCGCCGAGTACGCGGTGGGCACCCTCGCCGCGGTCGCCTTCGCCGGGATCCTGCTGAAGGTGCTCACCTCCGGCAACGTGCAGTCCGCGTTGACCGCCGTCATCGACCGGGCCCTGAAGTGATCGGGCGCCGGCGGGCCGGCCGTGGTGGTGGGTGGCTCCACGAACCAGCAGTCCCACTCGACGTGTCGACCGAGCCCGGCTCGACCCGGGACGCCGTCGGCACCCGGGCCGGGGAGGTGCGGCGCCGGTGGCTCTCGTGGGTCGCGTGCGAGCGGGGTTCCTTCACCGCCGAGTTGGCGTCCGGCCTGCCGGCGCTCATGCTGCTCCTCGTCGCCGGTCTGACCGCGGTGAACGCTGTGGGTACCCGGGTCGCCTGTGTCGACGCGGCCCGGGAGGCGGCGCTCGCGGCGGCCCGGGGCGAGCCCGGCACGGTTGCCGCAACCCGGTACGCCCCGGACGGCGCCGAGGTGTCGGTGACTGTGACAGGCGATCGGGTCACGGCGACGGTCCGGGCACCGGTCCGGACGTTCGGTACGCGGCTGCCCCGGCTGGTCGTGGCGGCGGAGGCGGTGGCCGCCGTGGAACCCGGAGCGCCGGGGCCGGTGCCGTGAGAGCCGGCGTGCCCGTGGAGAGCGGGGAGCGCAGGAAGTCAGCCGGCGGTACGCCTCAGGCCGACCGGGGCGGCGCGACCGTGTGCCTGCTCGCGATCGGAATGGTGTTCGTGCTGGTCGGGGTGTTCGGCGCCGCGCTCGGGGCGGCCCGGTGTGCGCGGCATCAGGCCCGCAACGCGGCGGACTTCGGGGCGCTGGCCGGTGCCGTGCAGGTGCTCGACGGAGCCGACGTCGCGTGCGCTCGCGCCGCCGACCTGGTCTCGGCCAACGGCGGCCGGATGACCGGCTGCCGGGCCGACGGACTGGACCTGATCGTCACGGCGCAGGTACGCGTCGCACCGCTGCCGGGGCTGACCCGGGACGCCGTCGCGACGTCCCGGGCCGGCCCGGCCCGGTCCTGACGGGCGGACGCCAGTGCCGGAACCGAGAGCCGGGCCGGGCCCGAGTGCCGCAGGTCAGCGGGACTGGAGGGCGTCCAGTCCGACCGCCATGGCGATCACCAGCCGACGGTCGATCTGCGGGTGCTGGATCTCCACGTTGTACCGGTCCCGCAGACCCCACTTCCGGTCGACCGAGAACACCGGCTGGCCGCCGGCCATGAAGTCGAAGTGGTACGGCAGCCAGGAGAGCGAGTCGACGAACCGGCGCAGCAGCGCGACCGGCAGGCTGCGCTCCTGCCCGGTGGCGGGCGGCAGGCCGGGCTGCTCGACGTGCCACGTCGAGCGCAGCAGCGACTGGGCGAAGTCCTTGCGGAACAGCCCGATGGGGTTGCCCGCGTGATCGGTCACGTCGTAGGTGGCGCCGAGGTCGAGCCGCTGACGGGCCTTGAAGCCGAGAAGGGGGTACTGCTTGGAGTCGTCGGTGTAGATGGTCACCTGCTCCTTGAAGGCGAGCCGCTTCTGCTGCGCGAACGCGAGCAGCCCACCCTCGGAGCCGTCGGGCGCGACCGAGTGCACCTCGTACTGGTTGACCATCATCCGGAGTCGCTGACGGATGATGAACCGGTGCTGGGCCTGCAGGTTGTCGGGCGACATGGGCTCTCCTTCGAGGGGTCGCCGGAGTCTTGCACAGCGGGCCGACGACCGCTCGCCCGAGCGCACCCACCGCTGCCTGGACGGACGGGCCCGCACGCAGGAGCCGCACGGTGGCATGAGGCGAAGCATGGCGCCGTTGCCGTGACCGGCGCGGGCCGGGACTGCGCGACCGCGGGCCGGAGGTGGAGGCGGGACGCAAGGTCAGCGGCCGCCGTCGACCGTGGCCTTCATCGCCCAGCTGTTCAGCACCTGATGGATGCCGCGCAGACGCTCGTTGATCTGCTCCAGCCGTTCCGCCTGGGCGAGCGTGGCCATCGCGGTGCCCAGCGCTATCTGCTGGTCGGGCGTGAGGTTTTCCTGGTCGATGGTGTAGAGCAGCTCGACGGTCTCGGCGATCGTGTCGGCCACGGCGGCACCTCCGGCGGGACGGGTCTCGGGTCACCTGTGCGCTACCGAAATGATGCATGGAAGCGCTCCCATACATCAATGCCCCGCCGGCTCTACCCTCATGCACCCGTCCCACCAACCAGACACCTGGGCACCCGCGGAGCCGCACGGCCCAGCTTGATCGACACCAGTTCGGGGAAGTGGCGGGGTCCAGCACCTGTCGATACCGCAACCTCCCCGAAGTGGCGGCGGGCAGCCCCAACCGGCCCGGTGCGGTCAGGCGGGTGGGGCACCGGCCGCCTGAGCTGGGCGGGCCGCCCGGTCGTCCTGCCGGGGCAACACCTCGCCGCGCTCCGGGCCGCCCGAGTCCGGGCCGGTCACCGCCTCCGGGCCGGCCGCCGCCTCCGGGCCGGCCGCCGCCTCCGGGCCGGCCGCCGCCTCCGGGCCGGCCGCCGCCTCCGGGCCGGCCGCCGCCTCCGGGCCGGCCGCCGCCTCC